>NZ_KE383998.1:38539-99814 GCF_000423285.1 Laribacter hongkongensis DSM 14985 | reverse complement strand
CCCGTTCGTCTGCGGCATGCGTGGTTTGGTCAGCCGGTGCTCAATCTCCAGCGCGGCACACAGCCGGTCGAATTCATGCTCGCCGCTGGCCTGCTTCTGCCGGTTGAACAGGCGGTCGGTGAACTCGCTGCCGTTATCGGTCAGGATGGTCTGGATGTGGCACGGCGCCACCTTCTGCAGCGCTTTCAGAAAGGCCTTGGCCGCCGCGGCCGTTTTGTTGGGTTTGATTTGCGCGAAGACCCGGCGGGTGGCCCGGTCGATGGCCACAAACAGATAGCGGCGTGCCGTCTCGTCCGGCATCTGCGGCAGGTATTTGACGTCAATGTGGAAATAGCCGGGGTCGTATGCCTTGAACGGCTTGCGCACCAGTCGGGCTGGTGCAGGCTCCAGATCGCGCAGGCTGCCCACGTCATGCCGGCGCAAGCAACAATCCAGGCCTGAACGGGTACCGCCGGGTTGAGGAACTCGCGAACGACGACCAGCAGGTCATCCAGCCCCGGGCGCAGGATCTTGCGCAATTCGACCGCGATGCGTTCCTGTGCCGGCGTCAGCGTGGTCTGCAAACGATGCGCGGGATGGGAGCGATCCTCGACACTCTCGCGATGCTTCCATTTGCGGATGGCTGGCGTGGTGCGAGCCTGCTTGTGTAGTTTGACGATCATTTTGACTGGGCCTTGAGCGTTGCCAGAAGCTGACCCAAACTCTCACGGGCAAGGGTCAGTTTCCAGATACGTTTGCTCAGATGATCGTCCGGGATGCGACAGGTAATACAGTTTCCGGAGACAAAAACAGACATGCCCTCAAACGAGGGCATGTCCATTCAGGCGGGGCGGATGGCCAAGATCAGGCCGGGCGTACGTTCAGGTCGGGCTTGACGCCGGTGGTCAGGTAGTCGAGCAGTTCGCGTACCGACCGGATGGCGTCGCCAAACGGCAGCGGATCCTTGCCGCGGAAGAACAGGCCTTTGTCGACTTCGCCGCGGAAGGCGGCCGACAGCTTGAGGTCGATGCAGAACTGGCCGATCTTGCTGATGCCGTCACGCAGTCCGCAGACCGACAGGCAGTTGAGTGCCTGGGTGCAGCGGCCCGGGTCGGCCTTGGCGTTGGCCTGGAGCTTCTCCTCGCGCTTGAGGTAGCTCTTGAGGAACGGAGTGAGCACGCCGCGGGCCGGCAGGCCGGCCACGCTCATGAATTCGACCACGTCCTCTTTCTTGGCACCTGCCAGCACGTTCTTGAAGTTGATGTGGGCATCGCCTTCGCGGGTCACGGCAAAGGCCGTGCCGACCTGTACGCCTGCGGCGCCGAGGCCGAGGTAGTGCCTGACCTTTTCAAAGCTGTTGATGCCGCCCGCAACAACCAGCGGGATGCGCTCGCGTTCCAGCCCCAGTGACTTGAAGAGTTCAAAGGTTTCTTCCAGCACGCGGGCGAAATCGAAACGGCCGTCGGCAATGTCCTCGCGCTTGGCGGCACCGAGGTGACCGCCGGCATGGGCCGGGTGTTCGATCACGATGGCATCCGGCAGGCGATTCTTTTTCATCCAGCGCTTGAGCACGATGCCGATGCCGCGCGATTCGCTGAGGATCGGCAGCAGGGCGACGTTGGGGTGTTCGCTGACCATGTCCGGCAGGTCGAGCGGCAGGCCGGCGCCCATGGTGATGGCCTGGGCACCGGATTCGCAGGCCTGGCGCACGTATTTGGCGTGGGCGTCGACGGCTTTCATCACGTTGACCGACACCAGGCCTTCGCCGTCGGCGATCTCCAGTGCGCGCTTGATCTCGCGGTCAAGCGCGATCAGGTTGAGGCGGTCGTAGTCTTCGGTGCATTTTGCGTGCAGCGATGCTTCGACCAGATCGGGGTGCAGGTGCCGCAGATCGACACTGGCGATGGTGCCTACCGCGCCTTCACGCGCAACCGTACCGGCGAGCTGGTGGGCGGAAATGCCCACGCCCATGCCGCCCTGGACGACGGGTTTGAGTACATGGCCGCGTACAACAAGCGGGGGTAAGGTCGAGTCTGTCATGGCCTAGCCTAGAGTAATCATTCGAAAAGCCTCGGGATTAGGCACGAGGCATACGGCAATCGTCAAGAATTGTGGTGACGCGGGGAGGACGGTTTCGCGGTAAAATCGCGCAATTTGCTGATTTAGCGGTTGTTTCATGACTGATATGATTCCGGTTGCCGACGAAGCGGCAGCCCGCAAGACTTCCCGTAACGCCAACAAGCTCGTCAAGCGCCTGCGCCACGAGGTTGGCGATGCCATCAACGACTTCAACATGATCGAGGCGGGAGACCGCGTCATGGTCTGCCTGTCGGGCGGCAAGGACAGCTACGCCCTGCTCGATATCCTGCTGGGGCTGCAAAAATCCGCCCCGATCGACTTCTCCATCGTAGCGGTCAACCTCGACCAGAAACAGCCGGGTTTTCCGGAAGACGTGCTGCCGGCCTATCTCGAATCCCTCGGCGTCGAATACCGTATCGTAGAAGAAGATACCTATTCGATCGTCAAGCGGCTGGTGCCGGAAGGCAAGACCACCTGCAGCCTGTGCTCGCGACTGCGCCGCGGGGTGCTGTACCGGGTGGCCGGTGAACTGGATGCGACCAAGATCGCCTTGGGACACCACCGCGACGACATCCTGCAGACCCTGTTCCTCAACATGTTCTACGGCGGCAAGCTCAAGGCCATGCCGCCCAAGCTGCTGTCCGACAACGGCAAGCACGTGGTGATCCGCCCGCTGGCGTACTGCCGCGAAAAGGACATCGAGCGCTACGCCGGGCTGCGGGAGTTTCCGATCATTCCGTGCAACCTGTGCGGGTCGCAGCCCAACCTGCAGCGCCAGGTGGTGAAGGAGATGATCAACGACTGGGACCGCCGTTTCCCGGGCCGGGTGGAAACCATGTTCCGCGCCCTGCAAAACGTGGTGCCGTCGCATCTGGCCGATACCGCACTCTATCCGTTTGCCGGGCTCAAGGTCGGCGACGCGCTGCCGTCCGAGGGCGGCGACACGGCATTCGACAAGGAAGAATTCCGCGATCCGGTGCCGGCGGACGAAGACGGTCAGCCGCGCCGCACGTTCAGCATCCTCGATTCACGCCCGAAGGCCGGGGGCTGCGGTGAGTGATTTTCTCGCCATGCGCCGGCGCAAGGGCCAGCGTCCGGGTGGCTTGCCCGAGGTCGCCGTCGGCGAAGACAACGGCCTGCGCTCGATGTATCTCGGCTCCGACACCCTGCAATCGCAGATGCGCATCAGCGATCCGGCCGAGCTGGTGCTGGCCTATACCCGCGCCATGGCGGGCTGTCTGCTCCTGCAGGCATCTCCCCGGCGCATCCTGCATGTCGGACTGGGGGGCGGCAGCCTGCCGCGCTTTTTCCATGCCCGGCTGCCCGAGTCGATGAATGTGGCCGTGGAGCTCAATCCGCAGGTGGTGGCGCTGTGCCAGTCGATGTTCTGCCTGCCTGCCGACGAGCGCATGCAGGTGGTCACCGGCGACGGGGTGGATTACATGGGGCGGCAGACGGCGGCTTTCGACACCGTCCTGATCGACGCCTTTGACGGCTACAACATCATCACGGCCATGGTGGCCGAGCCCTTCCTGCACGATTGCCGCATGGCCCTCGGCGAGGGCGGCGTGCTGGCAGTCAACCTGTGGAGCCGGCACCCGCGCTATCACCAGCATCTGGATGCCATGCGCCACGCCTTTGACGGCCGGGTACTGGTCCTGCCGGCCGAAACCCACGGCAATGTGGCCGCGTTTGCCCTGCGCGATGCACCGGGACATGCCCTGCGCTTTGACCAGCTGGAAGCCCGGGCGCGTGCCTTGCAGGATGGGCACGGGCTGGATTTTCCGGCCATGGTGGCGGCACTGAAAAAGGCCAACCAGCATACGGCCTCGCGCCTGCTGCCCTGAGGCAACCGGCATGAAAAAGCCGCCACGGCGTGGCGGCGGGTGCAGCCCCGGGGCGGGCCCGGTGCTTACAGGTAAAAATGCATCGGCCAGGCGCGATAGGCCGCCGGCGGCATCTTTTCCGAAGTAACAAAGCCGGCCGGTGCGGCAATCACGTCCGGTACCCGGTTGACGACGCTGGCGCAGGTGAGTTCCACCGTGGATGGGCGGCTGATCTGGACGAACGTGTCCGGTTCGCCGCGCAGCACCCAGTCGTTGCGGTCGGTTTCGCCCGGCAGGTAGACCTTGCCGATGCACTGGCTTTCGATCACCGGCCCTTGCCGGGTGACGAGGGTCACCACGGCGGACATGCCCAGTGCCTCACCGGCGCGGATGGTGCGGCCCATGGTGCGGCTGGGGGTGTCGGACTGTGCCAGGATCGGCACCTGTTTCTGGCTGATGCTGGCGATGGTCAGCCCCAGTTGCGCGGCCAGCCATTCGCAGGCGTTCCACATGTACGAGGGCAGGGCCGTGGCTTCGGCGATTTCGCGCTGGAAGGCCTCGGGAGTCAGGCCGACGCCGTGTACCCGGGCCAGGGCGATGCCGTAATCCTCGACGTTGTAGCTGGATACGCCCTCGATGCGGTTGATGCAGTGGCTGGAGCCGGCCAGCGTGGTGATCAGGTTGCCCCAGTAGACGTCCTGGTAGCCGGAACCGGTCAGCGTACAGCCATGCTGTTTGGCCAGCACGTCCAGCCGGCTGGTCAGTGCCGGCGAGGTGGTCCACGGATAGAACGCTTCCTCGCAGGTGGAAATGGCGTTGACGCCATGGCGGGCGCAGCGCTCGAAGTGCGGGTACATGTCGTCCATCAGGCTGCCGACGGCCACGATGGCGACATGGGCGTCGCACTCGGCAAACACGGCTTCGGCATCTGCCCGTACCGGCACGTTCAGGCGTCGCCCGATGCCGGCCACGTCGCCGGCATCGCGGCCGACCAGTGCCGGATCGGTATCGATGGCGCCGACGATCTCGCAGCCTTTCTCCACCAGATAACGCAGGGTGACCTGCCCCATCTTGCCGCAGCCATACTGGATGACCCGTACGCGTTCCATGACCTGCTCCTTAGGTAAAGTGACAGAGGACTGGACCCAGACTACCAGTCCGGCCTTCGGCCGGACTTGCGGTCAGACAAGCCTCTTGTCATTACCGGCTACAGGCCCAGCGTCTGCCACAGCTGGTCGACCCGGGCTGCCACCGCTGCATCCTTGACGATGGGGCGGCCCCATTCACGGTCGGTTTCGCCCGGCCACTTGTTGGTCGCATCCATCCCCATCTTGCCGCCCAGCCCAGACACCGGGCTGGCGAAATCCAGATAGTCGATCGGGGTGTTTTCCACCAGCACCGTGTCGCGCACCGGATCCATGCGGGTGGTGATGGCCCACATGACCTCTTTCCAGTCGCGGGTGTCGATGTCGTCGTCCACCACCACGATGAACTTGGTGTACATGAACTGGCGCAGGAAGCTCCAGCACCCCATCATCACCCGCTTGGCGTGACCGGCGTACTGCTTCCTGATCGACACCACTGCCATGCGGTAGCTGCAACCTTCCGGCGGCAGGTAGAAGTCGACGATTTCCGGGAACTGCTTTTGCAGGATCGGCACGAACACTTCGTTGAGTGCCACGCCAAGCACGGCCGGTTCGTCGATCGGCTTGCCGGTGTAGGTGCTGTGGTAGATCGCGTCGGGCCGGCGGGTCAGGCGGTCGATGGTGAAGACCGGGAACCAGTCCTGCTCGTTGTAATAGCCGGTATGGTCGCCATACGGCCCCTCCAGAGCGTGCAGGTAGCCGTCGATTTCTTTTAACGGGATACCGTGTTCGCTGACGCCGCTGAAGCCGGCTTCGCAGGGGCTGAGGTGGCCTTCCAGCACGATTTCGGCAAAGGCCGGCACTTGCAGGTCGTTGCCAAGGCTCTGGGTCAGTTCGGTGCGGCTGCCGCGCAGCAGGCCGGCAAACTGGTATTCCGACAGGGTATCCGGCACCGGGGTAACGGCGCCTAGGATGGTGGCCGGGTCGCAGCCCAGCACCACCGACACCGGGAACGGTTCACCCGGGCGGGTGCGGCGCCAGTCGCGGAAATCCAGCGCCCCGCCGCGGTGAGCCAGCCAGCGCATGATGACCTGGTTGCGGCTGATGACCTGCTGGCGGTAAATGCCGAGGTTCTGGCGCTTTTTGGCCGGCCCGCGGGTGACGGTCAGCCCCCAGGTAATCAGCGGGGCAACGTCGCCGGGCCAGCAGTGCCAGACCGGCAGGCGGGCGAGGTTGACCTCAGGGCCTTCTTCGACCACTTCCTGCACCGGGGCCCGGCGGATGGTTTTCGGTGCCATGTCGAGCACCTTTTTATATAGCGGAAACTTGTCCCAGGCATCGCGCAGGCCTTTGGGCGGCTCGGGCTCCTTGAGCATGGCCAGCAACTGGCCGATGTCGCGCAGGGCCGACACGTTTTCGGCTCCCATGCCCAGTGCGACCCGCTGCGGAGTGCCAAAAAGGTTGCCCAGCACCGGGCTGGCATAGCGAGTGTTGCCGGTTTGCGGTGCCTCAAACAGCAAGGCTGGTCCTTCTGCGCGCAGGGTGCGGTCGCAGAGATCTGTCATTTCCAGGCGGGGCGATACAGGCTGCCCGACACGTTTGAGTTCGCCCCGGGCTTCGAGGGCCGCGATGAAGTCGCGCAGGTCACGGTAGTGCATGGTGACAATGATGAATGGCTGAAATGTTTCGAGGCTAGGCGGAGACGAAAGATGTGTCAAATTGACAACAACGTGAAGGAATTTGGTGCCAAATCCGTCCGGCAAATTTGATCGAGATCATGGCAAAAGCATGAATATGCCCACGATAGCCATGTGTCGTAAAAATTGACTAATCAATATGGTTAAACTGCCGCCGGACAACTGAAACAGCGCTTGATATTCGAGATAGCGCAACATTTTCCGGTCTGCGGACAAACTTTGGAGAACTCAACATGAAAAAACTGGCTCTGGCTCTTCTGGCAGGTGCAGCCTTTGCTCCGGCCGTTTCGATGGCTGACGCAGGTGACGTGCTGGTGCGCGTACGTGGTTTGTACATCGCTCCGGAAGTGAGCACGTCACAGACTGCCAGCGATCTGGGTCTGAACGTCAAGCAAGCCATGACCCCGGAGCTTGACTTGACCTATATGATCACCAAGAACATCGGCGCCGAGCTGATTCTGGGTACTTCCAAGCACAATGTGACCTCTGGTGGCGGTGACATCGGTTCGGTGTGGGTGCTGCCGCCGACCCTGACCCTGCAATACCACTTCATGCCGGACGCTGACTTCCGTCCGTACGTGGGTGCCGGCATCAACTACACCCGTTTCTACAACACCAACTTCAAGACTGCTGAAGCCGTGACTGGTGCTGACAGCGTCAACATCAAGAAGAACAGCTGGGGCGGTGCCCTGCAGATCGGTGCTGACTACGCCATCAACAAGAACGTGTTCGTCAACCTTGACGTGAAGAAGGTATGGATGGACACCAAGCTGATGGTTAATGGTGAAGATGCTGGCAAGATCAAGATCAACCCGTGGATCATCGGTGTTGGTATCGGCACCAAGTTCTGACCGCGTCGCCTGACGTGAGTCATGACGGGAACGGCTGGCCGCTCCCGTCCGTATTTCCCTCTCGTGTTGATGTGATGTTTGACGGCGCGCACCCCGCGCCGTTTTTCTTTGCGGACCCGGCAGGCTTCCCCCTCTAGAATGCAGTGTTTAGCTGTTTGCTGTTGAGGAAACGTCACACCATGACGCACTGGATCCATTCCGCCATCGCCAAGATCGAGGCCGATTTCAATCGCTCGTCCGATACCCACCTGATTCCGCTGACGATACCGGCGGTTCCGCACATCCACCTGTATTTCAAGGACGAATCGACCCACCCTACCGGCAGCCTCAAGCACCGGCTGGCCCGGTCACTGTTCCTGTACGGCCTGTGCAATGGCTGGATCCGCGAAGGAACGACGATCATCGAGGCCTCCAGTGGCTCGACCGCAGTCTCCGAAGCCTACTTTGCCCGCCTGCTCGGCTTGCCGTTCATCGCAGTCATGCCGCGCGGCACGTCGGCGGAAAAAGTCCGGGCCATCGAGTTCCAGGGCGGGCGCTGCCATCTGGTCGAGGACCCGGCCACCATCTACGACGAATCCCGCCGGCTGGCGCACGAACTGGACGGCCATTACATGGACCAGTTCACCTATGCCGAACGGGCGACCGACTGGCGCGGCAACAACAACATTGCCGACACCATTTTCCGGCAGATGCAGCTTGAACCGTTCCCGATCCCGAGCTGGATCGTCTGCGGAGCCGGGACCGGCGGCACCTCGGCCACGTTCGGCCGTTACACCCGCTACCAGAAGCTTGATACCCGCGTCTGCGTGGTCGATCCCGAAAACTCGGTGTTCTACGACAGCTACTACACCGGTGACGACGCGTTGACCTGCGAGGGCGGCTCGGGCGTCGAAGGCATCGGCCGGCCGCGGGTCGAGCCATCGTTCATTCCCAGCGTCGTGGACCGGGTGATCCGCGTGCCCAATGCTGCCAGCTATGCTGCGCTGCATTTCCTGTCCGAAGTCCTGGGGCGCAAGTGCGGCGGCTCGACCGGCACCAACCTGTTCGGCGTGTGCGAACTCGCCTCGGGCATGGTGGCGCGCGGCGAGCAGGGCGCCATCGTCACGCTGATCTGCGACTCGGGCGAGCGTTATCTCGACAGCTATTTCAATCCGGACTGGCTGGAAGCCCAGCGCATCGACATCACCCCGTGGCTGCTGCGTTACCGCTGCTTTTTCGAAGAAGGCCGCTGGTAGCCGGCAAGCCCCCAAACGCTGTTTTTCCCCGCTTCACAGCGGGGAAATCCGCGCCGGGAAAACACGGGAAACGGCAGGCGGATTTTTCTGGCCGGATTCTGGCCAAATCAGGTTTGCACCGGGGGGGGTTTTGCCTACAATAGCGCCCTTTTTGGGCGGGGGAAAACATGGCTCTGCTTGAGATTCGCAACGTCGTCAAACGCTTTGGCGACTTTACGGCGGTGAACGGCGTCAGCATCTCGGTCGAGGCTGGCGAATTCTTTACCTTGCTGGGGCCGTCCGGCTGCGGCAAGACCACGCTTTTGCGGATGCTGGCGGGCTTCGAGCAGCCGGACTCCGGCCAGATCCTGCTGGATGGCAAGGACGTGTCGCTGGTGCCGCCGGAAAAACGTCCGGTGCATACGGTGTTCCAGAGCTATGCCCTGTTTCCGCACATGACCGTGCGCGACAACATCGCTTTTCCGCTCAAGATGGCCGGCTGGGCCGCTGACAGGATCGCCACCCAGGTGGATGAACTGCTGGAAGACGTGCGCCTGACGCAGTTCGGCAGCCGCTTTCCGCACGAGCTGTCGGGTGGCCAGCGCCAGCGCGTGGCGATTGCCCGCGCCTTGGTGGACCGTCCGCGCCTCCTGTTGCTGGACGAGCCGCTGTCGGCGCTGGATGCCAAGCTGCGCGAAGAAATGCAGATCGAGCTGATCAACCTGCAACGCGAAGTCGGCATCACGTTCGTGTATGTCACCCATGACCAGGGTGAAGCTCTGGCCCTGAGCCACCGCATTGCCGTGATGAGTGCCGGTTCGGTCGAGCAGCTCGACATTCCGGAAACCATCTACTCCTACCCGAAAAACCGGTTTGTCGCGGACTTCATCGGCCAGTGCAACGTGCTGGAAAGCGAAATCAAGTCGCTGAACGCCGACGGCACCATGCAGATCGAGATTCGTGGTTGCGGCGAGATGAAGGCGCTGGCGCCGCAGGGTGCACAGCCCGGCCAGAAAGGCTGGCTGGCGCTGCGTCCGGAAAAGATCAAGCTCGACCGCGAGCTGCCGGACCTGCCCGACGAAGCCTACTTCAAGGGCAAGATTCACGACTGCCTGTACCTGGGGGACGTGACCATCTACATCGTGGAGGTGGCCGACGGCGTCAAGATCGAGGCCATGCTGCCCAACTCGGCTCCGGGCCTGGCCAAGCTCTTCGACGACGACGACCTGGTCGAGATCGCCTGGCGCTTTGACGCCGGCAGCTTCCTCGTGGAGTGAGGCGATGAAGACGATGCGCGCCCAGCTGGGCAAGTGGCTGCTGTCGTGGCCACCCACCGTTTATCTGGTGGTGTTTTTCCTGATCCCGTCGCTGATCATGCTGCTTGCCGCCTTCCGCTATCCGGGCGACTACGGCGGCCTGCTGCCGCTGTGGACCACGGACGAAGCGACCGGCGCTACCGAAGTGCTGATCAACAGCGGCAACTGGCAGGACTTCTTCACGCTGGAAAGCTTCCACCGGCTGGTGGAAGAGCCGTTGTATTTCGAGCTCTTTCTCAAGTCGGCCGGATATGCGGCCCTGACGACGCTGGTCTGCATCGTCATGGGGTATCCGCTGGCGTGGCTGATTGCCCGCAGCCACAAGAAATACCGCGACCTGCTGCTGCTTTTGGTGATCCTGCCGTTCTGGTCCAACTTCCTGATCCGCATCTACGCGTGGATGATCATCCTCGGCCCGTCGTCCGCCTTTACCAGGGCTGTCAACGTCGTGGTGACCGGTCTGGGCTTCGAGCCGGTCACGCTGCTGTTCACCCCGTTTGCGGTCATTGTCGGGCTGGTATACGTGCACCTGCCGTTCATGGTGCTGCCGCTCTACGCCAACCTCGAAAAACACGACACGGCCTTGCTGGACGCTGCGCAGGACCTGGGCGCCTCGGCCTGGCAGCGGTTCTGGAAAATCACCTGGCCCCTGAGCCTGCCCGGCGTGTTCGCCGGTTCGGCACTGGTGTTCATCCCGGCGCTGGGCATGTTCGCCATTCCGGATATCCTCGGCGGCACCGAGGGCATCATGATCGGCAACCTGATCAAGCAGCAGTTCCTTGAAACGCGCGACTGGCCGTTCGGCGCCGTGCTGTCGATCATGCTGACCGGCGGCGTGCTGCTGATGGCGGCACTGGGTGCGGCCGTGGCACGGGGAGGCAAGAAGCATGGCTAAGAAGCAATCGGTACTGCTGTGGAGCGGTGCGCTCTTTGCCTACCTGTTCCTGTACCTGCCGCTGGTGATCGTGGTTGTGTACTCGTTCAACGATTCGCGCCTGAACGCCGAATGGGTCGGCTTCACTACCAAGTGGTACGTCAAGCTCTTCAACAACGACGAGATGATCACCGCAGCGGTCAATTCGCTGATCATCGGTGTCACCTCCAGCGTGATCGCCACCGTGCTGGGCACGCTCGCGGGCATCGCCCTGCACCGGTTCAAGCTGAAGTTCCTGCCGTTCCTGGTGCTGACACCGATCGCCATCCCGGAAATCCTGATGGGCGTCAGCCTGCTGATCTTCTTCGTGATGATCAACCTGACGCTCGGCATGGTGTCCATCATCCTGGCGCACGTGGCGTTCTGCATCGGCTTTGTGGCCATTGTGGTGCGCGCGCGCATGCAGGGGATGGACGACAGCCTCGTCGAGGCTGCCCGTGACCTGGGCGCCACGCCGTGGCAGGCCTTCCGGCTGGTCACCCTGCCGCAGATCCTGCCCGGCATCATGGCCGGTGCCCTGATGGCGTTCACGCTGTCGATCGACGACTTCGTGATCACCTTCTTCACCGCCGGGGTCGGCGCCTCGACGCTGCCGTTGCAGATCTACTCGATGATCAAGATCGCCGTGACGCCGGAAGTCAACGCCGTGAGTTCGCTCCTGATGCTGCTGACCCTGTGCCTGATCCTGATTGCCAGCCGGCTGTCGCCGTCGTCACTCAAGAGTCACGGCTGAAGCAGCAAAATTGCCATATCATCGCCGGACGATGTTTCCCGGTGTCATGACGGGGCGGGTCGCAAGACCTGCCCCGTTTCGCAGGGCCGTCCCGATAACAGGCCCGTTCGTTCCGTCTGGTGGCCACGACACCAGCACGGCTGTCCTCGTCCCGCCACTGCAAGGGGGATTTGCATATGTGGAAGAAACTGGTATTGGCTGCTTCGCTGGCGGCCTGTTCGACGGCTTACGCGGCCGATGAGCTGCATCTGTACAACTGGAACAACTACCTGTCCGAAGACACGGCCAGGCAGTTCGAAAAAGAGTGCAAGTGCAAGCTGGTGCAGGATTACTACGGTGACAACGAGGAAATGCTGGCCAAGCTGGCGGCTGGTGCCAAGGGGTACGACCTTGTCGTGCCGACCGGCTTTGCCGTGCAGACGCTGATCGGCAAGAAGGCCGCCCAGCCGCTCGACAAGGCCCAGCTGCCGAACCTGAAAAACCTCAATCCGGGCTTCAAGGGCGCGTTCTACGATCCGCAGGGCAACTATTCGATTCCGTATGCACTGACTACGACCGTGCTGGGCTACAACGAAGACGCCCTGAAAAAGGCCGGTGTGGCCGACAAGGCCAACAGTTGGGCGCTGATCTTTGATCCGGCCGTGCTGGCCAAGATCAAGGGCAAGGTCACCGTGCTGGACAGCCAGCGCGAACTGGTGGCGGCTGCGCTGATGTATCTGGGCAAGCCGGCCAACTCGACCAGTCCGGAAGACTGGAAAGCCGCCCGCGACGTGATCCTCAAGGCCAAGCCGTACTGGGCTGCCTTCAACAACCAGAGCTACATCAAGGAACTGACGCTGGGTAACAGCTGGGTGTCGATGGGGTATTCCAACGACCTCTACCAGGCCCAGCAGGACGCCATCAAGGCCAAGCGTCCGTTCAAGGTCGGCTTTGGCCTGCAGAAGGAAGGCAACACCATGTCGGTGGACAACTTCGTGTTGCTGAAGGATGCACCGCGCAAGGATCTGGCCTACAAGTTCATGAACTTCATGCTGGACCCGAAACATGGAGCCGGCCTGAGCAACGAGATGGGCACCGGCAGCCCGAACCAGGCTGCGGCCCAGTTCATCAAGGCTGAAGTACGCAAGAACACGGCCATTTTCCCGGATGCTGCTGCGCTGAAGAACCTGCAACAGCTCAAGGACCTGAACGCCAAGGAGCGCCGTGACCTCAACCGTACCTGGTCGGAAATCAAGCTGAAGTGATACCGGCAGGGTGCCGGTGACAACCGGGGGCGCCTGACCGGCGCCCCCGGTTTTTTGTGCGAGGCAGCATTCCCCGGACAATTCCGCCTGCGCATTTTACCTGTGCGTCATTTGACCTGCTGGAAGAACAAACTACAGAATCTGTCGTTTACAAAATGTTACGCCAAGAATGAGGGTCGAATGACTAACGGGAAAACGTTCTCTCTGCAAATGTGGCAGAAAATTCTAATCGGCCTGATCCTGGGTATCGTGGCCGGTTTTGCCATCGGCGAGCACGCCAAGCTGCTCAAGCCGATCGGTGACATCTTCATCACCCTGATCCGCATGGTGGTGATGCCGGTGATCTTCGTATCGCTGGTCTGTGGTGTGACCGCCATGAAAGACCTGCGCAAGATGGGCCGGGTGGCGGGCAAGACCCTGCTGCTGTACGGCGTGACCATGGCGCTGGCCGGTACCATGTCGATGCTGCTGGCCGGCGCTTTCGGCATCGGCCACGGGCTCAACTACGTGGTGAGCGGCGTCGAACAGGCCGCCACGCACCCGTCGATGCTGGAAACGCTGATGCGGATTTTCCCGGCCAACCCGTTCAAGGCATTTGCCGACGGTGACGTGCTGCCGATCATCGTGTTTGCGCTGTTTTTCGGTGTGGCAATCAATCTGGCCGGCGATGCCGGCGAGCCGGTCAAGCGCTTCTTTGATTCGCTGAACCATGTGGTGTTCAAGCTGATCAACATGGTGCTGGCCTTTGCGCCGTACGGCGTGTTTGCCCTGATGGCCTACGTGACGGCCGACAACGGCTTTGTGGTGCTGGAACAGCTCGCTGCCCTGGTGGGTACCATCTGGCTGTCGTGCATTCTGGTGCTGACCGTGGGTTACAGCGCCCTGCTGATCCTGGCCGGCCTCAAGCCGTGGCCGTTCCTGAAGAAGATGCTGCCGGTGCAGCTGTTCGCCTTCTCGACCACCAGCTCGAACGCCACCCTGCCGCTGAACATCAAGACCGCCGAAACCCAGATGGGCGTGCACAACAGCATTGCCTCGTTCGTGCTGCCGCTGGGGGCCACCGTCAACATGAACGGTCTGGCAACCTATCTGGGTGCCGTGGCCATCTTTGCCGCCAATGCCTACGGGATCGAACTGACCCTGGTGCAGAAGGTGATGGTGGTGCTGACGACCACGCTGGCTGCCATTGGTGCTGCCGGCGTGCCGGGTACCGGCCTGGTGGTGATGAGCCTCGTGCTGTCGTCGGTCGGCCTGCCGCTGGAAGTGATCGCGGCCATTGCTGCCGTGGACCGCATCATCGACATGGCCAACACGCCGACCAACGTGTCGGGCGACACCCTGACCGCCGTGCTGGTGGCCAAGAGCGAGGGTGAGCTGGATCGTTCGGTGTATTACAGTGACCTGTCGGCCCATGACGACGACGAAATTCCGGAAGAGCTGGAGCAGCAGGTCAAGCAGGCCTGAGGCATTATCCGCTGATGCAGAACGGGCTCCCTCAAGGGAGCCCGTTTTCTTTGTGCCGGTCTGCCGTCAGACGCCGAAGTAGTTGATGCCCATGGCGCCCTTGACCTCGGAGAGGGTTTGGGCAGCGACGGCGCGGGCGTTGTCGGTGCCGCGCTTGAGGATGTTCATGACCTCGGCCGGGTCCTGTGCAAAGGCTTCGCGGCGCTGGCGGATCGGCTCGATCATTTCCTGCAGGCGCGCTTCCAGCCGTTTCTTCACCACGCTGTCACCCAGGCCGCCACGGCGGTAGTGGGCCTTGAGTTCTTCCACGGCGGGCTTGTCCGGATCGAAGGCATCCAGCCAGCTGAACACCACGTTGCCTTCCACCTGGCCCGGGTCGGCCACGCGCAGGTGGTTGGGGTCGGTGTACATCATCTTGACTGCGTGACGGATGTCGTCCGGGCTGGCGCCGAGGGTGAGCGAGTTGCCGAGTGATTTGCTCATCTTGGCCTTGCCGTCGATGCCCGGCAGGCGGCCGACCTGCGGCACCAGCGCCTGGCATTCGACCAGCACTTCGCGGTC
This sequence comes from Laribacter hongkongensis DSM 14985, assembly GCF_000423285.1. Classification (NCBI taxonomy): domain Bacteria; kingdom Pseudomonadati; phylum Pseudomonadota; class Betaproteobacteria; order Neisseriales; family Aquaspirillaceae; genus Laribacter; species Laribacter hongkongensis. The sequence continues at coordinate 84,831 of NZ_KE383998.1, read as the reverse complement.
GACGCTGGCGTTGAAGCGGCGGACGATCTCGTTGGTCTGTTCGATCATCGGGATCTGGTCCTCACCAACCGGCACGACGGTGGCCTTGAAGGCAGTGATGTCGGCGGCCTGCGCAGCCGGATAGGTCAGGAAGCCCGCCGGGATGTCGCGTTCGAAACCGCGCTGGCGGATTTCGTCCTTGATGGTGGGGTTGCGCTCCAGCCGGGCCACCGATACGAGGTTGAGGTAGTACGACGACAGTTCGGACAGTTCCGGCACCAGGCTCTGGATGAAAATGGTGGTTTTGGCCGGGTCGATGCCGACGGCCAGATAGTCGAGCGCCACCTGCAGGATGTTGTCGCGGACCTTGACGTAGTTGCCCATGTTGTCGGTCAGGGCTTGGGCGTCGGCAATCAGCAGGAACTGGCGGTGGCTGTCCTGCAGGGCCACGCGGTTTTGCAGCGAGCCGACAAAGTGGCCCAGGTGCAGCTGGCCGGTGGGGCGGTCGCCGGTGAGGATGACAGGCTGGTTGGATGACATGGGACGATCTCCTGAAGGAACCGGAGCCGTCTGCGAGAGCCTTGAAACGCACATGCCGCCCTCGCAGGCGGCATGTTGTCGGATTACGAAAAGTCCGCGCCGCCGGTCAAGGGCTGCGCCACCAGAAGCCGGAAAAGGGGCAGGACGATTCGGTAAGCATGGCCAGCATGGTGCGCTGCCGCAGCATGACTGTCAACCGTCAGAACCGGCGGGAAATGCCGGTGTGGTGCAGGATGGTGCTGGCGATTTCCTCGATCGATTTGTGGGTGGTGCTGATGAACGGCACGCCATGGTGGCGGAACAGCGATTCGGCCTCGTTGACCTCGCGCCGGCAGTTGTCGATCGAGGCGTAGCGGCTGTCGGGCTTGCGCTCGTTGCGGATGTGGTGCAGCCGCTGCGGTTCGATGGTGAGGCCGAAAATCTTCTTGCGGTACGGCAGCAGCATCTTCGGCAGGGTCGGACTGTCGAGGTCTTCTGGTGTCAGCGGATAGTTGGCGGCCTTGATGCCGTATTGCAGGGCCAGGTACAGGCAGGTGGGGGTCTTGCCCGAACGCGATACACCGACGAGGATCACGTCGGCTTCGGCCAGGTCCTTGAGCTTGACGCCGTCGTCGTGGTTGAGCGAGAAGTTCACCGCCTCGATACGGGTATCGTATTTTTCTTCGCTGATGATGCCGTGGCTCTTGCCGACCGTCAGCGTGGCCTTCTGCTCCAGTTCGTTTTCAAGCTGGCCGACAAAGGCGTGGAAGAAGTCGATCACCATGGCGCAGTCGTCGACCTGGATGGCTTCGCGCACGAACGGGTTGACGATCGACACGAACACCAGCGGGCGGAAATGGTCGGACTGCGCGCGCTGGCGGATCTGTTCGGCCACGGCCATGGCCTTGTCGGCGGTATCGATGAACGGAATGGTTTCGCGCTTGAACTCCAGCATGTCGAACTGGGTCAGCAGGGCGTTGCCCAGCGATTCGGCGGTGATGCCGGTGCGGTCGGATACGAAATAGGCGCTGCGGCGGTGTGGCATGGCAAGGTCTTTCGAGGTCGGTGTCGTCAGATAGGTGCGACTATAAGCCAGAAGGCCAAAGAGGGCGAAATGTCACCCGTCCGGCCCGGATTCGATCTGCCTCAAGGTTGCGCCGGCAGGCTTGTCGTAGGGTGAACGCATGGACCTCCGGCACCGGCAGCCCAGTGCCCGGTGCTGACAGCGGTCGAGTCAGCGAAAGGTTTGCCATGCAGAATTTCATGTTCCACAACCCGACCCGCATCGTGTTCGGCCGGGGGGAAATCGCCCGTCTGCGGGAGCTGGTTCCCGGCGGGGCACGGGTGCTGGTGACATACGGCCAGGGCAGCGTGCTGCGCAACGGCGTGCTGGACCAGGTGCGCTGTGCGCTGGCCGATCATGCCCGGCTGTTCGAGTTTGGCGGCATCGAGGCCAATCCGGCTTGCGAAACGCTGGACCAGGCCATCGCGCTGGGGCGGGAAGAGCGGGTCGACTGGATCCTGGCTGTCGGTGGCGGTTCGGTCATCGACGGCAGCAAATACATTGCCGCCGGCATGGCGCACCCGGGTGAGCCGTGGGAGCTGCTGACCACCGACGCGGCTTCGCGGCTGACCGGCGTCATGCCGATCGGCGTGGTGCTGACCCTGCCGGCTACCGGGTCGGAATCCAACGACGGTGCGGTGATCAGCCGCTACGCCAGTTCCGACAAGCTGGAGTTCAAGACGCCGCTGGTCCAGCCGCGCTTTGCCATCCTTGACCCGCTGACCACTTTCTCGCTGCCGCCCCAGCAGACCGCCAACGGCATTGTCGATACCTTCGTGCATGTCACTGAGCAGTACCTGACCTATCCGGCCCAGGCGCCGATCCAGGACCGTTGGGCCGAGGGGCTGTTGCAGACCCTGATCGAAACCGGTCCGGTACTGATGGAAAAGCCCGACGATTATCATGCCCGCGCCACGGCCATGTGGGGGGCGACGCTGGCGCTGAACCGGCTGATCGGCATAGGGGTGCCGCATGACTGGTCGGCGCACATGATCGGCCATGAGGTCACCGGCCTGTTCGGCATCGACCACGGCCGGACGCTGGCGGCGCTGATGCCGGCGGTACTGGAAGTGTGTCGTGACGACAAGCACGACAAGCTGCTGCAATACGCCGAGCGCGTATGGGGCATCCAGGGGGGCAGCGAGTGCGAACGCATCGATGCTGCCATCGCTGCCACCCGGCGCTTTTTCAGGTCGCTGGGCGTGCCGGTACGGCTGTCGGAATGGGGCATCGGCATCGACGACCTGTCGCCGATCCTCTACAAGCTGGTGGCACACGGCATGACGGCGCTGGGCGAGCGGCGGCGCATCACGCCCGAGGTGGCCAACCGCATCCTGCTGGCGGCCCTGTAGCCGCCGGCCGTTCCGGCAACCAGCAAAAACGCCCCGGAAAACCGGGGCGTTGTCTTGTGCAGGCCGGGCAGCAGCTTACATGTTGTCCGGCTTGGTGGTCTTGGCGGTCGAGGCCGGCAGGATCGGCAGTTGCAGGGCGGCAGTCGGAACGGTGCCGGTCAGCGACTTCAGGAAGGCGGTGATGTCGGCCACTTCCTGGTCGTTGAGCTGGATGCCGAGCTGGGTCTGGCCCATGATGCGCACGGCCTTGTCGAGTTCCCACACGCTGCCGTCGTGGAAGTACGGATAGGTGCGTTCGACGTTGCGCAGGGTCGGCGTACGGAACACGTCCATGTCCGAATCCTTCTTGGTCAGGTCGTAGACACCGTGGTCGGTATTCTTGACGCCGGTGAAGTCACTGTACGGACCCTTGACCAGACCGAACTTGAAGAAGTTGTCGCCGCCGATGGTGCTGCCGGCGTGACAGGCTACACAGCCCTTCTCGACAAAGGTCTTCACGCCACGGACTTCCTGGGCGCTCATGGCCTTGGTGTCACCCTTGAGCCAGGCGTCAAAGCGCGACGGGGTCAGCAGGGTGCGCTCGAAAGCAGCAATGGCGTTGGCGATGTTGTCGTAGGTCAGCGGAGCCTTTTCGCCCGGGAAGGCCTTCTGGAACTGGGCCTGGTATTCCGGGATCGAGGCGATGCGCTCGACGGCAAAGCCTTCGTGCGGAATGGCCATTTCCACCGGGTTCATGATCGGACCCTTGGCCTGTTCTTCGGCATCCTTGGCGCGGCCGTCCCAGAAGTGCGGCTTGAGCAGGGCGGCGTTCATCACGGTCGGGGCGTTACGGCCACCGAACATGCCCTTGTGCCCCATCGAGGTCGGCAGGTTGTCGACACCATAGGTGGCCAGGTTGTGACAGGTGTTACAGCTGACCGTGCCTCCCTTCGAAAGACGTGCGTCGAAATACAGTTGTTTGCCAAGTGCCACCTTGGCCGGGTTGAGCTTGTTGGTGGCGTGGTTGTCTGCCGAGGCGGGCAGGGGTGCAAACACGGCGCGGGCAGTTGTGAGGGTCGCATTGTCGGCGGCGACTGCCAGCAGCGGCAGGGCAAGCGTTGCAGCGGCCATTCCCAGAGCAATTTGACGATTCATGATTGCCTCTTTCTATGAGGGTGATAAACAAGGGCTATTGATCGGCCTTATGAATCAAGGCAGATTGATAGCCCGTATTTCTACCTAGTTTTGCCGGAAAGTATTTGATAAGCATCAACAAAAATGACAAAGAAATTGTTTTTTGGGTAAAAAAAGGACGTGGTCAGATCGATGGCAAGGCCAGTGGCAAGCAGGGGAGGAATGCGCGCAAGTCACGGATAATTCAGCTGTTGCGATGCAATATCGGCCATATTTTTTTTGTCATGTTTGGGCTAGAATCGCGACTTTCCGGTTTCCACCCTCCCTCTAAAACAGGAACTTTTCAGTAATGGCAGAGACTTACGTTGTCTGGTTCGACAAGCTGCGCATGACCGACGTGGAATCCGTCGGCGGCAAAAACGCGTCGCTTGGCGAAATGATCAGCCAACTGGCGGAATCGGGCGTACGCGTACCGGGTGGTTTCGCCACGACCGCACAGGCCTATCGCGACTTCCTCGCCCATGACGGCCTTTCCGACCGCATCAATGCGATGCTGGCCGCTCTGGACGTCGACAACGTGGTCGAACTGGCCCGGGTCGGCAAGGAAATCCGCCAGCTCGTCATCGATACGCCGTTCCCGCCGCAGCTCGAAGCCGAAGTGCGCGTGGCCTACGAAAAGATGGTGGCGGACGCCAATGCCGATATCTCGGTGGCCGTGCGCTCCTCTGCGACCGCTGAAGACCTGCCGGATGCCTCGTTCGCCGGCCAGCAGGAAACCTTCCTGAACATTCGCGGCTACGACAACGTGAAGGAAGCCATCCATCACGTCTTTGCCTCGCTCTACAATGACCGCGCCATTGCCTACCGCGTGCACAAGGGCTTTGCCCACGACGTGGTGGCCCTGTCGGCCGGCATTCAGCGCATGGTGCGCTCGGACGTGGGCGCTTCGGGCGTGATGTTCACCATCGATACCGAATCCGGTTTTGACAAGGTGGTGTTCGTCACCGCCTCGTACGGCCTCGGTGAAACCGTGGTGCAGGGTGCCGTGAACCCGGACGAATTCTACGTCCACAAGCCCACCCTCGAAGCCGGCCGCCCGGCCATCCTGAAAAAGAACATGGGCTCCAAGCTCATCAAGATGGAGTTCACCGACGCCAACCAGGCCGGCCGTTCGGTGCGCACGCTGGATGTCGAGCCCGAACTGCGCCGCCAGTTCTCGATCACCGATGCCGAAGTCGAAGAACTGGCCCGCTACGCCCAGATCATCGAAAAGCACTACGCCCGCCCGATGGACATCGAGTGGGGCCGTGACGGCATCGACGGCAAGCTCTACATCCTGCAGGCCCGTCCGGAAACGGTCAAATCGCAGGAAAACCGCGTGGAAACCCTGCGCCGTTACCGCCTGAAGAACAAGTCGGCCGTGCTGGCCGAAGGCCGTGCCATCGGCCAGAAGATCGGCCAGGGTGTCGTGCGCCTGATCCAGAGCGCTGCCGAAATGGACCGCGTCAAGGCCGGCGACGTGCTCGTCACCGACATGACCGACCCCGACTGGGAACCGGTGATGAAGCGCGCTGCCGCCATCGTCACCAACCGTGGCGGCCGTACCTGCCACGCTGCCATCATCGCCCGCGAACTCGGCATTCCGGCCGTGGTCGGCTGCGGTGACGCCACCGACGTGCTGAAGGACGGCATGCAGGTGACCGTATCCTGCGCCGAAGGCGATACCGGCAACATCTACGATGGCCTGCTGGACATCGAGGTGATCGACCTCGCCCTCGACAAGATGCCCGAGTCGCCGGTCAAGATCATGATGAACGTCGGCAACCCGGAACTCGCCTTCGACTTCGCGCAGCTGCCGAACGAAGGCGTGGGTCTGGCCCGCATGGAATTCATCATCAACCGCCAGATCGGCATCCACCCGAAGGCCCTGCTGGAAATCGACAGCCTGCCGTCCGAACTGCAGGCCACCATCCGTGACCGCATCAGCGGCTACGCCAGCCCGGTGGACTTCTACGTCGACAAGATCGCCGAAGGCGTTTCGACCATCGCCGCTGCCTTCTATCCGAAGAAGGTCATCGTGCGCATGTCCGACTTCAAGTCGAACGAATACGCCAACCTGATCGGCGGCAGCCTGTACGAACCGCACGAAGAAAACCCGATGATCGGCTTCCGTGGTGCGGCACGTTACATCGCTCCGGAATTCCGCGACTGCTTCGAGCTCGAGTGCCGTGCCATCCGCAAGGTGCGCGAAACCATGGGCCTCACCAACGTGGAAGTGATGATCCCGTTCGTGCGCACCCTGACCGAAGCCGCCAAGGTGGTCGACATCCTCAAGGACTTCGGCCTGGAGCGCGGCAAGAACGGCCTGCGCCTGATCATGATGTGCGAACTGCCGACCAACGCCGTGCTGGCCGAACAGTACCTCGAGTACTTCGACGGCTTCTCGATCGGCTCGAACGACATGACCCAGCTGACCCTCGGCGTCGACCGCGACTCCGGCGGTCCGATCGCCCCGACCTTCGACGAGCGCGATCCCGCCGTGAAAGCCATGCTGTCGATGGCGATCCGCACCGCCAACCGTCTGGGCAAGTATGTCGGCATCTGCGGCCAGGGCCCGTCGGACCATCCGGACTTCGCCAAGTGGCTGATGGACGAAGGCATCCACACCCTCTCGCTGAACCCGGATACCGTGGTTGAAACCTGGCTGTACCTGGCCAAGGAAGCCGGCAAGTAAGACTGCCTGCTGCCGGAATCACGGCGCCGCCCCGGTAAGGGCGGCGCTGTTTTTTTGCCGTCACCGGAAAACACTGTATCAACACGGCATTTTTTCGTAGCATGGTGCGTTTATCTCAATCGGGTTGCCATTTCCATGCTGGCCTACGTTGCGCTGACCGTCGCCATGCTGCTGTGGGCGAGTTCGTACATTGCCCTCAAGTACGTGTTTGCCATCTTCGATCCCTACGTGGTGCTGGCGGCGCGCATGGCCATCTGTACCCTGTGCCTGGCACCGTTTGTCTGGTCAGCCTGGCGCCGCATCGACCGCCAGCGCGGAGACTGGCGCTGGCTGGTATTCATGGCACTGTGCGAGCCCTGTCTGTATTTCCTGTTCGAATCCGAATCCCTGCTGCGTACCTCGGCCAGCCAGGCCGGCGTACTGACTGCCATGCTGCCGGTCTTTGTGGCTGTCGGTGCCCGCATCTTCCTCGCCGAGCACATCACCCGTTCGCTGGCACTGGGCAGCTGCGTGTCGATTGCCGGCATCGCCTGGCTGACGCTGGCCAGCGAGGCCAGTGCTGATGCGCCAGACCCCATGCTCGGCAACCTGCTGCTGATCGTGGCACTGGTCTGCGCCACGGGCTACATGCTGGTCGCCAAGCGGCTGACGCGCCGCTATCCGGCCAGCGCCCTGACCCTGATGCAAAGCGGCATGGGCACCCTGTGGTTCGGCAGCCTGATGCTGCTGCCGGACGTGCAGCTGCCGACCGAACTGCCGTTGCTGCCGTCGCTGGTCGTGCTGTATCTGGGGGCCGGCATCACGCTGGGCGCCTACGGGCTTTACACCTGGGGTGTATCGCGCATCCCGGTATCGCAGGCCGGCATGTTCCTGAACCTGATCCCCGTCTTTACCCTGATGCTGGCCTGGGCGCTGCTGGGCGAGCATCTCAATCCGCCGCAATGGGCGGCGTGCGGGCTGATTCTGGCCGGCGTGCTGTGGGGGCAGCGGCCGGATGCGCCACGTGTGCAACAGACGGCCGGTTGCAGCGCATAATGCCGGCTTGTCTTTCGCCTGGAATGCCTGCCATGAACCGAGTGCTGTTTCCCGCCCTGCTGGGCCTGCTGCTGACCGCCTGCGCTTCGACATCGACCGTGCGTTCGATGAACGTGCGGCCGCTGGCGGTACAGGACATTGACCTCAAGGGCTGTGGCATGACGCTGACCCAGCCAGCCGGCGGCACGTTCTTCGTGGCCGATGCCCAGGGCGCTGCCCGGATCCGCCTCGGGGACGAGCGGGTGAAACTCAGCCGCCAGCAGGCCAGCGGTGCCAGCCTGCCGGGCGGGCAGCAGGAAGTGCAGCTGTTTGCCGATCCGACCGGCCAGGTGCAGGTCAAGGTGCAGCTGTCGGTCGCTGGTGCCGCACATGCCGGCCGCCAGTCAGTGCTGGCGCAGCTGGAAGTGGATACGCCTTCGGGCTTCAACCTGCTCAACATGGCAGGCGAAACCGGCTGCTGACCGGGCAAGGTTGACGCCCTTGCCGGCGGCTCGCACAATCGGGCCGTTTTGTTGCAACCGTGACTCGGGGTGTCGTGTGGCCTGGCCACCGGCTGAGACTTTACCCGCATTCACCTGATCTGGGTCATGCCAGCGTAGGGAGGTCACGATGGAAGCGGGAGATCCGCTCTCCGTCCGTCCCCGCGGCATGCCGTGAGGACCTGTCATGTCGGACCTGCTTCCCCTTCCGCCCGCCGCCATCCGGCTGCCTGATCTCGTGCGCCAGCATCCGCCGCTGGTGCACTGCCTGACCAACCAGGTCGTTTCCCAGTTCACTGCCAATGTCCTGCTGGCCGCCGGCGCTGCTCCGGCCATGGTCATTGCCCGCGAAGAAGCCGGCGACTTTGCCCGCATGGCCTCGGCCGTGCTGGTGAATGTCGGCACCCTGACCCCCGTTCAGGCCGACGCCATGCGCGTGGCGGTGGCCGCCGCACTGGAAGCCGGCACCCCGTGGACACTCGATCCGGTTGCGGTGGGCGCACTGGCGTTCCGCACCCAGTTCTGCCGCGAATTGCTGTCCCAGCGTCCGACCGCCATCCGTGGCAATCCGGCCGAAATCCTCGCGCTGGCCGGTGAAGCCAGCCGTGGGCGCGGGGTCGACAGCCTCGACGATTCCACCATGGCGCTGGCCGCCGCGCGCCGGCTGGCAGACGCCACTGGTGCCGTGGTTGCCGTTACCGGCGCAACCGATTTCATTACCGATGGCGAACGGGTGATAGCCCTCGCTGGCGGCCACCCGCTGCTTCAACAAGTCACCGGCACCGGCTGCTCGCTGTCGGCGCTGGTCGCCGCCATGACCGCGATGACCGACGACCCGCTCAGCGGTGCGGCGGTGGCGTGTGCGCTGATGAAACTTGCCGGCGAGCGCGCTGCCGACAAGGCGGCCGGCCCCGGCAGCTTTGCCGTGCACCTGCTGGATGAAATCGCCGCACTCACGCCGGCTGACCTGGCGCAGCGGTGGCCGGCATGAAGATGATTGATTACTCGGTTTACCTCGTCCTTGACCCCGACCTGTGCGGCGGGCTGGACGGCATGTTGCGTGTCACCGAAGCGGCCATGGCCGGCGGTGCCGGCGTGGTGCAACTGCGCGCTCCGCAGTGGAAAAAACGCCAGTGGCTGGATGCCGCCCGCGCCTTGCAGCCCTTGTGCCGGCAGGACGGTGCGGTGTTTGTGGTGAATGATCAGGTCGACGTGGCGCTGGCCGTGGGCGCGGATGGCGTGCATGTCGGCCAGCAGGACCTGCCGGTGGCGGTGGTGCGTGAGCTGATGGGGCCGCAGGCGCTGATCGGCCTGTCGGTCAACCATGCCGGCCAGCTGGCCGCCGTGCCGCCCGAGGCGGATTACCTCGGCCTTGGCCCGGTGTTTGCCACCAGCACCAAAAAAGATGCCGCCCCCGTGCTGGGGCTGGCGCAACTGGCCGGGCTGGCTGCGGCCACTTCGCTGCCCACGGTCGGCATCGGCGGCATTGCCCCGGCCAACGCCGGGGCAGTGTTTGCGGCCGGCGTCGATGGCGTGGCCGTCGTATCGGCCATTTGCACGGCGGCTGATCCGGCCGCCGTCACCCGCGAGCTTTACGCCCTGAAAGGACACACTGCTTGATTCCCCACGCCTTGACCATTGCCGGTTCCGACTCTGGCGGCGGGGCCGGCATCCAGGCCGACCTCAAGACCTTTTCCGCGCTCGGTGCCTACGGCATGAGCGTGATTACTGCGCTGACCGCGCAGAACACCCGGGGCGTCAACGCCGTGGCTGCCGTCGAGCCGGCCTTTGTCGCCGCCCAGCTGGATGCGGTGTTCGAGGATATCCGCGTCGATGCGGTCAAGTGCGGCATGCTGGCCAACGCCGGCATCATCCGGGCGGTTGCTGCCGGGTTTGCCCGCTGGCAGCCCGCCCATGTCGTGCTCGACACGGTGATGATCGCCAAGGGCGGCCACCCGCTGCTCGAGCCGGAAGCGGTGACGGCCCTGCGTGACGAACTCCTGCCGCGCGCCAGCCTGATTACCCCCAATCTGCCCGAAGCCGCCGCCCTGCTGGGCCTGCCGGTGGCGAGCACTGAAGATGCCATGCTCGATCAGGCCGACCGGCTGCTGGCGCTCGGTGCCCCGGCCGTGCTGATGAAGGGCGGGCATCTTACCGATACCGCTGACAGCCCGGACTGGCTGGTCACGCCCGCCCTGCGCCAGCGCTTTGTTGCGCCGCGTGTCGCCACCCGCCACACCCATGGCACCGGTTGCACCCTGTCGGCGGCGCTGGCCGCCCTGCGTCCGCAGCGTGCCGGCTGGGTCGAGACCGTGGGCGAAGCCAAGGCCTGGCTATCGGCCGCGCTGAATGCTGCCGACCGGCTTGAGGTCGGTCACGGCATCGGCCCGGTGCATCATTTTCACGCGTGGTGGTAAGCGCGTTCCGGCCCCGCCTCCCGCGACGGAAATCCCTCCCGGTTTTCGCCGCACCGGGCGGGCTGCGGGCTGCCATGTGCAGGCCGCAGCCCGTCCCACTCCATAACAACACGAGAGAAACCCATGACCCAACCGGTTTTCCGCGCTGACAGCGCCACGGTGGATTCCGCCGCCATCCAGCCCTTGCCGAATTCGCGCAAGATTTACGTCGAGGGCAGCCGCCCGGACATCCGCGTGCCGATGCGCGAGATCCGCCAGAGCGACACGCCGACCCAGTTCGGCGGCGAAGCCAACCCGCCGATCTACGTCTACGACACCAGTGGCCCGTACTCCGACCCGCAGGCGCAGATCGACATCCGCTCCGGCCTGCCGGCACTGCGCGCCACGTGGATTGCCGAGCGTAACGACACCGGGCAACTGGCCGGGCTGACCAGCGACTACGGCCGCGCCCGCGAGGCCGACGCGTCGCTGGACGAATTGCGCTTCAACCTGAGCCGCCTGCCGCGCCGTGCCCTGCCGGGTCGCAACGTCACGCAGATGCACTACGCCCGCGCCGGCATCATCACCCCGGAAATGGAATACGTCGCCCTGCGCGAAAACCAGAACCGGCAGGTGTATGTCGAATCGCTGCACGCCACCGGTAACACCCGCCTGCTGGAGCTGATGACGCGCCAGCACGCCGGCCACAGCTACGGTACCGCGCTGCCGGAGACCATTACCCCGGAATTCGTGCGCCAGGAAATCGCCGCCGGCCGTGCCATCATCCCGGCCAACATCAACCACCCGGAATCCGAGCCGATGATCATCGGCCGCAATTTCCTGGTGAAGATCAACGGCAACATCGGCAATAGTGCCGTCACGTCGTCGATCAGCGAAGAAGTCGACAAGATGACCTGGGGCATCCGCTGGGGCGCGGACACCATCATGGACTTGTCTACCGGCAAGAACATCCACGAAACCCGCGAGTGGATCATCCGCAATTCGCCGGTGCCGATCGGCACCGTGCCGATCTACCAGGCACTGGAAAAGGTCAACGGCAAGGCCGAAGACCTGACCTGGGACATCTTCAGGGACACGCTGGTCGAGCAGGCCGAGCAGGGCGTGGACTACTTCACCATCCACGCCGGCGTGCGCCTGCAATACGTGCCGCTGACCGCCAGCCGCATGACCGGCATCGTGTCGCGCGGCGGCTCGATCATGGCCAAGTGGTGTCTGGCGCATCATCAGGAAAACTTCCTTTACACGCACTTCGCCGAAATCTGCGAGATCATGAAGGCCTACGACGTGGCCTTCAGTCTGGGTGACGGCCTGCGCCCCGGCAGCGCGTGGGATGCCAACGATGCCGCCCAGCTGGGCGAGCTGAAAACGCTGGGCGAGCTGACGCAGATTGCCTGGCAGCACGACGTGCAGGTGATGATCGAAGGCCCCGGCCACGTGCCGATGCAGCTGATCAAGGAGAACATGGACAAGGAACTGGAGTGGTGCCACGAAGCGCCGTTCTACACCCTGGGCCCCTTGACCACCGACATCGCCCCCGGCTACGACCACATCACTTCGGCCATCGGCGCCGCGCAGATCGGCTGGTACGGCACCGCCATGCTCTGTTATGTCACGCAGAAAGAGCACCTCGGCCTGCCGAACAAGAACGACGTGAAAGAGGGCATCATCACCTACAAGCTGGCCGCCCACGCGGCGGATCTCGCTAAGGGCCACCCCGGCGCGCAGATCCGCGACAACGCGCTCAGCAAAGCACGCTTCGAGTTCCGCTGGGAAGACCAGTTCAACCTTGGCCTCGACCCGGACAAGGCGCGTGATTTCCACGACGAAACCCTGCCGAAAGACAGCGCCAAGGTAGCGCACTTCTGCTCCATGTGCGGCCCGCACTTCTGCTCGATGAAGATCACCCAGGACGTGCGCGAATTCGCCGCCAAACAGGGCATCAGCGAGCAGGATGCCTTGCAGAAAGGCATGGAAGTGAAGGCTGTCGAGTTCGTGCAGGGCGGTTCGAAGCTCTACGACCGGGTGTAAGCCGCACCTGTACTGCCGGGAACGCCATCCATCCCTCACCGGGCCGGGCAGGCAAGGAAAACACTAAGCTGGAACATCTCCAGCTTTTTTCCTGGCTGGCCGGTATTCCGGTGCCGGTCATCATCAGGCCGGACACGGGGGGCGTGGTGATCACAAGCCTGGTTTATCTGCGCGCGGTCGCCATCCTGCTGGTCATTGGCGTGCACGCCATCAATTACGGTTCCATGACCTGGGAGCAATGGGCGTGGTGGCATCGCCTGTGGACGGACAGCACGGTGTTCTTCGCGATCATCTCGGGCTATCTCTTTCATCATCTGGTCAGTGACCGCCGGACGATCAGCCGGTTTCTTGGACAGAAACTGCGCCATGTGTTCCTGCCCTATTGCGTCCTGAGCCTGCTGATTCTTGTCTGTGACGGACTCCGGAACCATGAAAGCCCTGTCAGGGTGCTACAGGACTATCCCCTGCACCTGTTGCGGGGTGATGCACTTTTACCTTACTGGTTCATCCCGGCACAGCTGGGCATGACGGCCATTTCGGTCGTGCTGTGGTATGCCCGCCAGTACGCCAGGGTGCTGGTCGTGCTGCCGTTCCTGATCCTGCTGACCGTCCTGGTGCCGCGTCCGGTCGACAGCATCGGCTGGTCACTGCTGCATTTCCTGCCGTTTTACCTTTTGGGCATCGCGCTGTCCAAATACCGGCAGCGCAGCCTGGCCTGGCTGGGGCGCTGGCGCAGTCTTGCCTGGCTGGCCGTGGCAGCCGTCTGCCTGTACGGCCTTTCGCTGCGTTATTACGGGGTAAATTCCCTGCAAAAAGGCGTCGTGTTCCTGCTGCTGTACGGCTGGCTGGAACGGCGGCAGACGGCTGGCTGGCTGGAGAGCCTGCCCGGATGCTGGATGAAGTGGCTGGCTGATGCGAGCATCGGGCTCTTTTTCCTGCATTACCTGTTCATGGAGGGACTGGGCTGGTGGCTGGCCCGCCATCCTGTGATGCTGAACCCATACGCCATGCATGCGCTGGGAATGGCGTTTTCCCTGGGGGGCTCCATGCTGGCCGTCACGCTGGTGCGCCTGCTGCTGCCGCATCACAGCAAGTTCCTGATCGGGTGCTGACATATCCTGGTCTGACAACAAAAAACCCCGCATGGAGCGGGGCATGGGGCAGACCGGCAACTGCCGGCTTACTTGCCGACCTTTTCGCCGGCGACCTGGCGCATGGCGATGTCCATGCCGGTGATCAGGAGGCCGTTCGGGTCTTGCGAGCAGTAGGCGTTCAGGTGCTTGATCACGTCCTTGTCGAGGTCGGGGCGCGGTTTGATCTTCAGGTCGCGGGCTTCGACAGCGGCGTTGCCGAGGCGGGCGATCAGGTCCGACACGGCGGCGGTGTCGGTCTTGGCCATTTCGTTGGCTTCCGTGCAGGTGGTGAAGAATTCGGCCGGGACGCCGGCAGCGGCCGGAGCAGCGGTGGCAGCCAGCGGCGACAGCGCGGCGGCGAGGGCGATCAGGGTGAGGGTCTTTTTCATCGTGCGTCTTTCGTTATCAGTTGTAGCGGCCGACCAGTGCGCCGCCGACAGCGCCGGCTGCGGCACCCTTGATGGCGCCGTTCAGGCCGTTGCCGGTCAGCAGGCCGACGGTGGCGCCGAGCACGGCTCCGGTCTTGGCACCCTTGGTGGCTTTGCGGCCCTTGCGGCCGGGTTCGCTGATGGCACCGAGGCCGCCGCCGACGGCGGCACCGGTAACGGCACCCTTGATGCCGTTACCGGTCAGCAGGCCGACGGTGGCGCCGAGTACGGCACCTTTGGTGGTGCGGCTGGCGGCGTGGGCTGCGGTCGGAACGCTCAGGGCCAGGGCCAGCGCCAGGGCGGCACTCCAGCCGGTGGCGCGGCGAAGGGACAGTTTTCGGGACATGATGGATTGCTCCGGACGACAGGGCAAAAAGTTGAAGTGGTTACAGGTTAAGAGAAATCCGCCCGGCTGGTGCAATGTGTGAACAATGCCACATGATGTTTAACTGCCGGAAAACGCAATGAAAAAGCCCGGTCATGGACCGGGCCGGGCAGGATGGAAAGACGTGTTCACACTGGCAGCGCGGGGGCAGTTCCGTAATAGCCCAACTGGGCCAGCAGTGCGGAAAAACCGCTGGCAAGGACCGGTTCGCGCAGGATGGGCGCTGCGGGGATGCCGAGGAGGCTGATGCGCCGGCCCAGATGCACGGAGGCGCGCAGGGCGGTGTCCGGCCGGATTTCGCTGTTGGACAGCGGGTGCCCGTCGTCGGTGAGCCAAGCCAGCGTGTCCGGGGCGGCGGCCAGCGGGGCGGCACTGCCTTCGGCAAAGGCGATCAGGTTTTCGTTGACGGCGAGCACGTGGACGATGCGGCCGTCGTCGGCGGCGAGGGTGATCTGCAGGCGGTCAAAGCCGCCGGCTTCGGTCAGTTCCACTGCATGGATGGTGCCTTGCGCCAGCACGGTCAGCTGGCCGTCCAGTGCCGTACGCACGGCGGCCACGGCATCGCCGCCTTCGGTCTGCACCCGGCGCAGGGCAGCACCCAGCCGGATGGCCCGGCTGGTGCTGCCGGTGACGCTGCTGTGCGCCAGTTGTGCCGGGGTCAGGGCCCAGGTCGAAAAGGCGCCGACGCTGCCGAAGAGGCTGTAGCCGGTGTCGTCGGTCGCCGACAGGTTGGCGCGTACGAGGCTGTCGGTCTGGTTGGCGTTGGCGGCGTTGAGCGTGATGCTGACGCCTTCCTGTCCGGCTGCCGGCTGGTTGGCCAGCAGCAGGGGCGAGGGTGGGGCAGCGAGATTGAAGGCGGCGAGGTTGAGGGTGGGCAGCGCACGGCCGGCGCTGTCGGCGTCGATCAGGGGCAGGCCGGTCTGTGCTGCCACCACGGCGGGGATCAGGCTGTTCATGGCGCCGACTTCGGCCGGCAGTACGGCACTGGGCGGGGTATCCAGCAGTTTGGCGTAACGGCGGAAGGCATTCAGGGGGGCTTCGGTGAAGTCCCCGGACTGGCTGGCGGCGTTGGGGGCTCCGATGCCGGCGACCACCGCCCCCAGTGTGTCTGCCGGCAGGTCGGCCAGACCGGCCAGCGTGACGGTGAGGCGGTTGCGGCGCAGATAGTCGAGCAGGGGCTGGGCGCCGCTCAACGGGCCGCCGCCGCCGCCGCCCAACAGGCAGGCGCCGAGTACGAGTTGTTCCAGTTCGGTGGATGTCAGGGTACGCTGCGGCATGGTGTGGAATCTCCCCGGATTTTTTGATGAATGGGCCTTCTGTTTATCAGGTTTGGTGGCAAAATATTTCTTTTGCATATTTCTAGCGAGCTGACGTGTTGCAATTTTGCCCTTCGCCTGTCAGCCCTGCCGGATGGGCAGAGATACTGAGAGACCACCTGTCGGTCTTTGAAAGCCTGTGGCAGGAGTTTCCCGACCACATCTTTCTGGTTTCCTGTACCGCCGACGGCGACTTTATCCTGGAGGACTGCAATCCGGCCTTGCAGTCCTACATCGGCCTGCCCGCCGGGAAGACCCGTCATCGCCCGGTGCGGGAACTGGTTGCCGGGCCGTACCAGGAAACCGTGCTCGAGCGTTACCGGCAGTGCGTGTCCTCCGGCAAGCCGTATACCTACGAGGAAACCGGCACGGTGACCGACAGCGATGCCGTACACCACTGGATGACCCTGCTGGTGCCGGCCCATGGCCCGGACGGACGGGTCAGCTTCCTTCTGGGCATCAGCCGCGATGTCACTGCGCTGCGGCAGGCCCAGGAAGTCCTGCGGCGGGAAAACGAACTGCTGGAACAGCGCGTGGCCCTGCGCACGGCCGAGCTGGAAATGGCCAATGCCCAGTTGCGGCAGATGGCGATGTACGACAGCCTGACCGGCGTTTATTCGCGCGGGGTGTTTTTCGAGCTGGCGTCGGAAGCGCTGGACCTGACACGGCAGGAATGCGCGCCCCTGTCGGCGCTGATGCTGGACATCGATTTCTTCAAGAAGGTCAACGACACCTGGGGACACGCCGCCGGTGACCAGGTGCTGCGGCTAGCAGGACGCCGCCTGCGCGAACAGTTGCGTGGCAGCGACATCATCGGCCGCTGTGGTGGCGAAGAGTTTGCCGTCATCCTGCCGCGCCAGCAGGCCGACCGGGCCTGTGCCGTTGCGCAGCAGCTGTGCGATGCCATGTGCACGCGGCCGTTTCCGTGGGAAGGGCAGCAGATAGCCTGTTCGATCAGCATCGGCGTGGCCGAACTTTCCCGTGAAGACGAAAGCATCGAAAAACTGCTGCACCGCGCCGATCTGGCGCTGTTGCAGGCCAAGGGTGATGGCCGCAACTGCTACCGTCTGGCCTCGGGAAGTGACCTGGTAGCGCTGTAACCGGCAAATCCTGGCGTAGCACCTTGATTCCGCTATACTTCCGCCCCTTCGTGAGTTGCCGCCGGAAGTTGCCGCATGAGTCTGCCCGCCCATCATCTTGAACTGTTGGCTCCCGCCAAAACCGCTGACATCGGCCGGGAGGCCATCCTCCACGGTGCCGATGCCGTGTATATCGGCGGGCCGGGCTTCGGTGCGCGGCACAATGCCACCAATTCCGTCGCGGACATTGCCGGACTGTGCGGATTTGCCCATCGCTACCACGCCCGCATCTTTGTCACCCTCAACACCATCCTCCACGACAACGAGCTGGAAGCAGCCCGCGATCTGGTGTGGCAGCTGTGGGATGCCGGCGTGGATGCGCTGATCGTGCAGGACATGGGCCTGCTGCAACTCGACCTGCCGCCGATCGAACTGCATGCCTCGACCCAGTGCGACATCCGCACGCCGGAAAAAGCCCGTTTCCTGGCCGACGTCGGCTTTTCGCAGCTGGTGCTGGCGCGCGAGCTCGGCCTGAAGGACATCCACGCCATCCATGCTGCCGTCGACGGGCAGGCCACGCTGGAATACTTCATCCACGGCGCCCTGTGCGTGGCGTTTTCCGGCCAGTGCTACATCAGCCACGCCCAGACCGGGCGCAGCGCCAACCGCGGCGACTGCTCGCAGGCCTGTCGCCTGCCTTACACCCTCAAGGACGAATCCGGCCGGGTGGTGGCATTCGACAAGCACCTGCTGTCGATGAAGGACAACAACCAGTCGGACAACCTGATGGCGCTGGTGGACGCCGGCGTACGCTCGTTCAAGATCGAAGGCCGCTACAAGGATGCCGGTTACGTCAAGAACATCACCGCCCACTACCGGCAACTGCTGGACGGCCTCCTCGAGGCCCGTCCGGAACTGGCTCCGGCGTCCAGCGGCCGCACCACCCATCTTTTTACGCCCGACCCGGACAAAACCTTCCACCGCGGCAGCACCGACTACTTCACCCGCGAACGGCAGGCCGACATCGGCGCCTTTGATTCACCCAAATACGTCGGCGTGGCGCTGGGCACGGTCAGCCGCACCGGCGCGGACTGGTTCGACCTCGACACCTCCGCCGCCATGGCCAATGGCGACGGCCTCAACTACATGAAAAAACGGGAAGTGGTCGGCGTGCAGGCCAACCGGGTCGAAGCACTGGGCGAGGGACGCTGGCGGGTCTGGCCGAACGAGCCGATGGCCGAACTGGCCGGTCTGGTGCCCGGCGTGCAGGTCAACCGCAACCGCGACCATGCCTGGGAGCAGGCACTGGGCAAGAAATCGGCCGAGCGGCGCGTGCGCGTGTGGCTGACCCTGCGCGACAACGCCCGGGGCCTGACGCTGACCGCCAGCGACGAAGACGGCATCAGCGCCAGCCGCGACCTTGTCATGCCGCTGGAGCCGGCACGCGATGCTGCGCGGGCCGAGGCCGGCCTGCGCGACAACCTCTCCCGCTTGGGCAACACCATGTTCGAGGCTGCCGGCATCGAACTTTTTTTGCGCGAGCCGTGGTTCGTGCCGGGCGGACAGGTGAATGCCCTGCGGCGCGACGTGCTGGCCGCACTGGAAACCGCGCGGCTGGCCGCATGGCAACGACCGCTGCGCAAGGCCGGCACCGAACCGCCGGCCGTCTGCCCGGACGACACGCTGTCGTATCTCGCCAACGTCTACAATCAGGCCGCCCGCGACTTCTACGCCCGCCATGGCGTCCGGCTGATCGACGCCGCCTACGAGGCGCACGAGGAAGCCGGAGAGGTGTCGCTGATGATCACCAAGCACTGCCTGCGCTACGCCTTCGAGCTGTGTCCGAAGCAGGCCAAGGGCGTGCAGGGCGTCATGGGACAGGTGCGGGCCGACCCCATGACGCTGGTCAACGGCAACGAAGTGCTGACGCTGAAGTTTGAATGCCGGCCGTGCGAAATGCACGTGATGGGCAAGATCCGCAAATCCGTCCTCAAGTCGCCGCCGCCGACCGAAATCCCGCTCACCTTCCATCCCGTCCGGCCACGCTAGGCCTGCCGCTTTTGAATTGGATTGCTGCCGTCCGGCCCGGGGGGCCGGCTGGCGGCTGCTCCATTGACTGATTCCACGAGGTTGCATGCAGTACACCGTTTTTGATACCCCGATCCTGCGGCCCCTGCTGGCGCTGGTGGCCCGCGTGGGCCTGCGCCTGAGCGGCTGGCGCGTCGAGGGGCAGTTTCCGGCCGATTCGCGTTACGTGCTGATCGGCGCCCCGCATACCAGCAACTGGGATTTTCCGCTGGCACTGGGCGTGTGCTTTGCCTGCAACGTGAAAATCTACTGGATGGGCAAATCCAGCCTGTTCCGCGGGCTGGCCGGGCCGGTGATGTGCTGGCTGGGCGGCATTCCGGTCAACCGGGACAAGCCGGGCGGGCTGGTCGGCCAGATGATCACCGCCTTTGGCCGCCAGCCGGAACTGGTGCTGGCGATTCCGCCCGAAGGTACCCGCAGCCGGGTCAGCGAGTGGAAAACCGGCTTTTACTACATCGCCCAGCGCGCCGGCGTACCGGTGCTGCCGGTGTATGTCGATGGTGCGCGCAAGGTGGTCGGCATCGCGCCGCTGTTTTACCCGACCGGAGACCTTGAGGGCGACCTGCCGAAAATCCGTGCCATCTATGCCGGCAAACAGGGTATCCGCGCCGAACTGAGCTGAAGCCGGCCGGATGCGCTCATCAGCGCCCCCGTATTGCTGCTGCAGCGGGGGTTACCGGTATCCGGAAAGCTGCAAAGGCCGGTCAGCAGCAGGCACCGGCATGTGCAGCCTCGAAATGGGAGCCGCCGGTACGCGAGGATGTGCAGCGGACCAGTTCCCGCGTCGCCACATGGGGCTGAACCGCCGGTGCCGGCGGAAAGGCCCGGCATGACTCACAGGTGGCGTGGGTGCGTCCCCGGGCCGGAGAGCGACTGGACCGTACATGACCTCTGGCATCACTTTCAGGCCATCCGGCGCGGGTTTTCCGGCGTTCTGGCATATCCGTGCTCCCGGCATCACCGGATGCCTGGACGGGGAGTAACGGCTCGCATGACCGGGAACACCATGCTGCCGGACCCGGTGGCTCAGGACAGGGTAGTTGAACCCCCTGCCCCGGAAACGGCGGCCGGATCAACCGGCGAGGCGGGCCTGCGTGCTGCCGCTGCCATTGCGGGCCGGCGATCAGGCCGGGCTGTCCGGAACCGGGGGCGGGCAGCCTGCCGCGACATGATGCTTGTCTATATTGAGCGCATTGCATCTGCCACCGGAGGGCCGCATGACGCCCGTGCCTGCGCCGTCGAACGAGGCCCGCTTTCCCAACCTGTCCAGCCTGCTGCATTACCACCTCGCTGACCTGCCGGGCGACCTGCGGGCCGGGCTGTCGGTGGCGGCTGTCGCCCTGCCGGTGGGGGTGGCCTATGCCCAGTTGGCCGGTTTTCCGCCGGTGGTGGGGCTGTATGCGTCGATCCTGCCACCGGTGGCCTACGCCATTTTCGGCTCGTCACGGCAGATGATCGTCGGCCCGGATGCTGCCACCTGCGCATTGCTGGCCGCCATTCTGGCGCCGCTGGCCGTGGCCGGTTCGCCCGCCTATCTGGCCTTGTCAGCGTTGCTGACGCTGCTGGCCGGCGGTTTCTGCCTGCTCGGCAGCCGCCTGCGGCTGGGCGAACTGGCGGATTTCCTGTCGCTGCCGATCCTGATCGGTTTCTTGCACGGCGTGGCGCTGTCGATCCTGGTCAGCCAGACCGCCTCCATGCTGGTCATTCCACTGGCACCCGGCACGATCGTGGAACAGTTCCTGCAATTGCTGCATCCCTTGTTGCGCGGCGAGGGGCACGGCCTGTCGCTGCTGGTCGGGATGCTGTGCCTGGCCTGCCTGCTGTTGCTGCACCACTGGCTGCCACGCCTGCCGTCGGCCCTGCTGGTGATGGTGGTGGCCGCGCTGGCGGTCTCCGGCCTCGGGCTGGAAGCGCGCGGCGTCAGTACGCTGGGCGAGGTGCCGGCCGGCCTGCCGTGGCCGGGCAGTGCCCTGTGGCATGTGGACTGGACCGTGCTGCCGCATCTGGTGCTGCCGGCGGCCGGCGTGGCGCTGATCAGTTTTGCCAGCGCCATCCTGACTGCCCGCAGTTTTGCCAGCAAGCGCAGTTATGACATTGATTCGGAACGCGAGTTTGCTGCCATCGGCTATGCCAACATGGCGGCGGCACTGGGCAACAGTTTTGCCATCAGCGGCACCGATTCACGCACGGCGGTCAGCGACATGGCGGGAGGGCGTACACCGCTGGTGTCGATCGTGTCGGCGCTGGTGATGGCGGTGGTGCTGCTGTTCCTGACCGGGCCGTTGCGTTATGTACCGGTGGCGGCGCTGGCGGCCATCCTGGTGCAGGCCGGGCTGTCGATGATCGACATCAAGGGGATGCGCGAGCTGTGGCGCGTCAGCCACATGGCGGTCCTCCTGTCGCTGGTCACGACTGCCGGGGTGGCGGCTTTCGGCATGATCGACGGTATCGGACTGGCCATCGGGCTGTCGCTGTTGCGCTTCATCCGGGTGATGGCGCGGCCCAGTGATGCGCTGCTGGGGCGGGACCCCAGGCTGCCTGGCTATTTCGACCTGCGGCTGCATCCGGATGCCAGGGCTTTGCCCGGCGGGCTGATCTACCGCTTCAATGCACCGCTGGTGTTTTTCAACGCACCGTATTTCCGTCACCGGGTATTGCGCCAGTGCGAAACCGCCGGCCCGGACGTGCGCTGGATCGTTATCGACATGCTGCCGATGACGCAGGTGGATGCCACCGGCCTGCGTACGCTGGAACAGCTGATGGCCGAGCTGGACCGGCGCGGTATCCGCATGGCACTGGCGGGGCGACTGGGGGATTTGCAGGTCTGGTTCGGGGCGAGCGGAGCGATGAGCGAGGCCGAGGCGCAGGCACGGCTGTATCCGACCCTCAAGCGGGCGATCAAGGTGTTGCAGGCTGCCAGCCGGCAGGCGGAGGCACCGGCAGGTCCGGCGGATCAGGCCGGACCTGCTTTGGTTGTGGATGGGCAACCCCGTCCGGATCAGCCGGCCAGTGCGGCACCGGACCAGCGCGGATAGTCGGTGTAGCCGGCCGCGCCGCCACCGTAGACCGTGGCCTGCTGCACGGCATTGAGCGGCAGCCCCTGGCTCAGGCGGGTGACGAGGTCCGGATTGGCGATGAAGGCACGGCCGAAGGCCACGGCGTCGATCAGCCCTGCCGCCAGCTGGCGTTCGGCCTTGGCGGTGTCGTAGCCACCGGCGGCAATCAGGGTACCGGTGTAGTGACGGCGCAGCTGCTGGCGGAAATCGTCGGTCAGCGCTGGTCCGCCGGCCCAGTCGGGTTCGGACAGGTGCAGGTAGGCCATCCCGCGGCGCGACAGCTGTTCGGCCAGATACAGCGCCATGTCCTCGCTGCCGGTGTCGTCAAGGCCGTTGAAAATGCCCAGTGGCGACAGACGGATGCCGACCCGGTCGGCGTGCCAGCTGCCGGCGACGGCATCGACCACTTCCAGCACCAGCCGGGCGCGGTTTTCCAGGCTGCCGCCATAGGCGTCGGTACGCTGGTTGCTGTGGGGCGACAGGAACTGGTGCAGCAGGTAGCCGTGGGCGGCGTGGATTTCCACCAGGTCAAAACCGGCCTCGCGGGCGTTGACGGTGGCCCGGCGGTAGTCGTCGAGCAGGGCCGGGATTTCATCGGTGCGCAGCGCGCGCGGCATCGAGCACGGTACGCGGTCCAGCGTGCCGTCGGCCCGGCGCACGGTGGTGCGGCTGGCGGCGATCAGGGCTGATGGTGCCACCGGCGCCAGGTTGCCCTGCTGGAGCGAAGTATGGGAAATGCGGCCGACGTGCCAGAGCTGGGCAGCCATCTTGCCGCCATGCTGGTGTACGGCGTCGGTAATGTGGCGCCAGCCGGCTACCTGTTCGGCGCTGTAGATGCCGGGGGTGTCGGCGTAGCCCTTGCCGGACGGCGAGATTTGCGTGCCTTCGCTGATGATCAGTCCGGCATCGGCGCGCTGGCAGTAGTACTCGCGCATCAGCTCGGTGGGAACGTCGTCCGGGTAGTGCGCCCGTTCGCGGGTCAGCGGGGCCATGACGATACGGTTGGCAAGCGAAACGGCCCCGGCAGTCAGCGGGGCCAGCAGGCGGTCGGCAGGCATGAAACGGAACTCCAGTGAAATTGACGGTACGGATATGCAGGTAAACGGAGAATGATCAAGCGCATGGTTCAGCCGCCGCGTCCGTACAGCGCCAGCGCCCGTTCGCGCTGGCGGGCATGGTCGACAAGCGGCAGGGGATAGTCGTGCCCGGGGGAAAATCCGGGTGGCAGCCGGCGGGCCAGCCACGGTGCATGGATGGCCTCGGCGTCCAGCCGGGCCAGTTCCGGTACGAAGTGGCGGATGAAGTGGCCGTCCGGATCGAATTTCCGGGACTGGCTGACCGGATTGAAGATCCGGAAATACGGCTGGGCATCGCAGCCGGTCGAGGCTGCCCACTGCCAGCCGCCGTTGTTGGCGGCAAAGTCGAAATCCAGCAGGCATTCGGCAAACCAGGCTTCGCCCAGTCGCCAGTCCAGCAGCAGGTCCTTGGCCAGAAAGCTCGCACAGATCATGCGCAGGCGGTTGTGCATCCAGCCAGTCTGACGCAATTGCCGCATGGCAGCGTCGACCAGCGGATAACCGGTGCGTCCCTCTGTCCAGGCGGCAAAGTGGTCCGCTTCTCCCGGCCAGTCCAGCTGGTCGTAGACCGGCTTGAATGCATGTCCCTGCGCCAGTTGCGGCCGGTGCCAGAGCACCTGGTGGTAAAAATCGCGCCAGACCAGCTCGTTGAGCCAGGCCTGCGCACCCTCATGGCCGGCATCCGTGGCCAGCCGTACCAGCTGGCGGACCGACAGCGTGCCGAACCGCAGGTGCGGCGACAGCCGCGAGGTGGCGTCGAGCGCCGGAAAGTCGCGCTCCTCGTGGTAAAGCGGCAGCCGGGGCAGGAATTGCGCCAGTGCGGCCTGCGCGCCCGTGCTGCCGGCCTGCCAGCCCAGCGCCGCCAGTCCGGTGTCGGCAAAACCCATGCTCGCCAGCGACGGCAGCGGCTGCGCAGGCAGGGGGCACAGCCGGTCAAGGTAAGGCGCCACCGGCCACTCGGCCATGTCGGCGGGTGCCAGGCGTGCCAGCCAGGCACGGGCGTAGGGAGTAAAGACGGTAAACGGGGTGCCGGTGCGGGTCAGCAGTTCGTCACGGGAACGGAGGGTGTGGTCCTTGACGAGATGCAGGATGCAACCCGCCTGCTCCAGCTGTCCGGCGACCCGGGCGTCGCGTGTGACGGAGGCCGGCTCGTCGTCCTGGGCGGCAAACACCGCCTGGGCACCGAGTTCGGCAGCCAGGGCCGGCAGGGCTTCGTCGGCCCAGCCGTAGCGGCAGACCAGCGTGCTGCCATGCTGCTGCAAACGGGCCTGCAATTCACACAGAGAACGATGGATGAAATCCACCCGGCGGTCGGACGCCGGCAGACTGTCGAGAATGGCGCGGTCAAACACGAATACGCACACCACTTCGCGCGATTGTTGCAGCGCCGAACTGAGGGCGGCGTGGTCGTCCAGCCGCAGGTCGCGCCGCAGCCAGCAAAGCGAGCGGGGATAAGGCATGGCAGGCCAGGTCCGGATCGGGGAAAGTCGTCAGTGTAACGGTTCCGGACACAAAAAAGCGCCACCCGGCAGGTGGCGCAAATGGCTTCCAAACGACACGAGAAGAAACGCATTATTGCCGAAAGAACTATGCAGCTTCCCTCAACAACGAAAATAAGTCTAAAGAGATAAACCCATGGCAGCCAGCAGCAAGCCGGGCTCATTTGATAACAGTCAATGTGCCTGACAAATTTGTGCCAATGGCAAGTCAGGCATGCCGTTGGTGACCAGCGGCATGCTGCAGGCCGGAATCGGGCCGGACGGCCAGGGCGGCGGGCGCTACAATGCGCGGCTTATTGCAGCAAGGATTTCACCCATGGCAATCCAATGGTTTCCCGGCCACATGAACAAGGCCCGGCGCGAACTCGCCGACAAGCTCGAAGACATCGACGTCATCATCGAAATGTGCGACGCGCGCCTGCCGATGTCGTCGTCCAACCCGATGATTGCCGAACTGGCCGCCGTACGGCAGCGACCGCAGCTGAAAATCCTCAACAAGCAGGACCTGGCCGACCCGGCCGTTACCCGCCAGTGGATCGACTGGTTTGCCGCGCAGGCCGACACCGGCGCCATTGCGCTGGATACCAGCGAATCCAATCCGCGGCGCAAGATCATCGATGCGGCCCGCGCGCTGGTGCCCAACCGGGTGATCGAGGCCGACCGTCCGCTGCGGCTGGTGGTGTGCGGCATTCCCAACGTCGGCAAATCGACGCTGATCAACAGCCTGATGGGCAAGAAAGTGGCCAAGACCGGCAACGAGCCGGCCATCACCAAGTCGCAGCAGCGCATCCAGCTGTCCGACAGCGTGGTGCTCTATGACACGCCGGGCATGCTGTGGCCCAAGATCGAGCTGGAACGCTGCGGCTATGCCCTGGCGGCCTCCGGCGCAGTCGGGCGCAATGCCATGGACGAAACCGTGGTGGCGCTGGAGCTCCTGGCTCTGCTGATGCCGCGCTACCCGGCCGCCCTGCTGGCCCGCTACAACCTCAAGGCCCTGCCCGAGACCGACGTGCTGCTGTTCGAGGAAATCGGCCGCCGGCGCGGTGCCCTGCGGGGTGGCAGCATTGACGAACAAAAAGCTGCCGAGGTGATCCTCAACGATTTCCGCGATGGCCGCATCGGCCGGTTGTCGCTGGAAACGCCGGAAGAATGGCAGGAAATGGCGGCCGAAATCGCCCGCCGTCGCGAAGCCGAGCGGCTGGCGCAGGAAGCCCGCCGGGCTGCCCGCAAGCACAAGCGCCTGGCCGCACTGGATGAAGAACAGGCCGGAGACGACGAAGCCTGATCAGGCTTCGGCCGGAACAAACGGCCGGCGGCGTTCGACAAACAGGCTGCTGCCGGGCAGGCGCTTGGCCATTTTCTTGGCTTCGGAGGCGCTGGCGGCCAGTTCGTGATGGCCAGGAAACAGTCCCGGCTCGACACGGACAGCGCCGATCGACAGGCTGACCAGCGGGAAAAACGCTGCTTCGCCGTTGCGGCCGACCATGCGGTAGCCGCCGGCTTCCAGGTGCTCGGGCCGGAAGCAGGCGCGGGCCTCCGCGTCAAAGCGGGCGAGTGCCTGCCCGAGCCGGTTTTGCCAGTCCTCGCTCTGCAACACGACGATGAAGTCATCTCCGCCCAGATGGCCGACAAAATCGTCTTCCGGATCGCTGTGCTGCCCCAGTATCTGGCCGCACAGGGCAATCAGCTCGTCGCCCAGGTGGTAGCCATAGAGGTCGTTGAACGGCTTGAAGTGGTCGAGGTCGGCGTAGGCCACCACGAAGGGGCGCTGTGCATCGATCAGGCTGTCGATGGTTTCGTTGATCGGCACGTTGCCGGGCAGGCCGGTCAGCGGATTGGCGTAGCGTGCCGCGGCGATCTGCATGGCGGTGATGCGCTTCATCAGCTCGAAGCCGGTGCCCATGCCGACGTAGCGGTCGTCCTGCGTCAGGATGAAGCCGTCGATCAGGTAGCGCTGCTCGGCGGCCACCATGCGCTTGGACAGGGCTTCGAGGCTGAGGCCGACATCCACCACCAGCGGGGCGCGGTCCATCAGGACTTCGCATGGCTTCTTGCCGAACAGCTCGTGGCTGAACGGGCGGGCAAAGGTTTCAAGCACATGATGACGGCGCAGCAGGCCGACCGGCCGGCCATCGGTACTGACCACCGGTATGGCATACAGGTGCGGGTCGGAGCCGAAGGCACGCCAGGCGAGGTCACCGATGGCGTCCGGTGGCATGACCGGCGGCGAAAAACACAGCTCGCCGGCCGTGGCACGCTGGCGCAGCGGCAGATGGGCGGAGGGTTGCAGCAGCATGCGGATCTCCGGGGGCAGGCTGGCCGGCGGGCTGGGCTCGGGGCGTCCCAGCAGGTAGCCCTGCCCGTACTGGACGCCCAGCCGTCCGAGGGTTGCCAGCTCGGCCTCGTTTTCGATTCCTTCGGCAATCAGGCGCGAGCCGGTTGCGGCGCCGATTTCCACCATCGACTGCACAAACCGTTGCTTCGCCCGGTCCAGATGGATGTTCTGGACAAAATACTTGTCGATCTTGACGAAATCCGGTCGCCATTCATCCCAGCGGCGCAGGTTGGAAAACCCCTCGCCCAGATCGTCCAGTGCCACCTGGAATCCCATGTTCCGGTAGTACGTCAGTGCTTCGGCAAAGGCACTGGCGCGGCCGGTGTGGCGGGTTTCGGTCAGCTCGATCACGATGCTGGCGGGCGGCAGGCCGATTTCGTCCAGGAGTTGCAGGGTTTCGCCAGAGCGGAAATCCGGTGCGGCCAGACAGTCCGGGCTGACGTTGAGAAACAGCTTGCCGGGCAGGCCCAGTGTGCGAAAGCCGGTGACGTGGCGGCGCCGGCAGGCACGTTCCAGCGGTGCCAGCAGGCCGCAGGATTCTGCTGCGGCAAACAGGGCCAGCGGGGCATGCAGGGGTGAGCCAGCCGGGCCGCGGATCAGTCCTTCGTGGCCCAGCAGGTCGCCGCTGCCCAGATGGATGATGGGCTGGAAATGCGGCTGGAGCGATTGCTGCCGCAGGATGCCGGCCAACTGGCCGTACAGGACGGCATCGGCACCGGCTGGCGGGGCGGGATCGGGCAGCTCGGGCCATCGGTAGGGGATCATGCGCAGCAGGCTTGCCATCGGCGGTGGTTCCGGATGACGGGGATTGTCCTGACACGGTGTGACAGTCCCGTGACAGCCGGCGCTACAATGCCGGCCTGAATTCCGCCTTTATCCGAAAGAGTCCCATGCGTCCTTCGCAACGTGCCGCCAGCGAGCTGCGGCCTGTCCGTTTCATCCGCCACTACACCCGCCATGCCGAAGGTTCGGTGCTGGTCGAGTTTGGCGATACCAAAGTGATCTGCACGGCGACGGTGGAAGAGTCGGTGCCGGGCTTTCTGAAAGGCAAGGGGCAGGGCTGGGTCACGGCAGAATACGGCATGCTGCCGCGCTCGACCCACAGCCGGATGCGGCGCGAGGCCGCCAGCGGCAAACAGTCCGGCCGTACGCAGGAAATCCAGCGCCTGATCGGCCGCAGCCTGCGGGCCGTGGTGGACCTGCAAAAGCTCGGAGAGCGGCAGATCGTCGTCGATTGTGACGTGATCCAGGCCGATGGCGGTACGCGCACAGCCAGCATTTCCGGTGCCTGGGTGGCGCTGGCTGATGCCATTGACGGGCTGATGGCCAAGGGGCTGCTGACGGAGAATCCGTTGCGTGACCATGTGGCGGCGGTGTCGGTCGGCATGGTCGACGGGCAGCCGGTGCTGGACCTCGATTACACCGAGGATTCGGGGTGCGATACCGACATGAACGTGGTGATGACAGGGCAGGGCGGGTTTGTCGAAATCCAGGGAACGGCCGAAGGTGTACCGTTTTCACGCGAGGACATGCAGGCACTGCTGGCGCTGGCGGACGAGGGTATCCGCGCGATTGTCGGCTTGCAGCAGGCGGCGCGCCAGCCCTGAGTCCTGCCGGTTTTGTGATGTGGCCGCGCCATGACATGGCGCGGCTTTTTTGCAACATCAATGTCAATTGCGTAGCGGGGGCAGCTTATCTCTCCTAAACCGAATGCGTGGATTCTTGTGCATTGCAGGTTTTATCTGGGGAGTACGTCTTGTCATTCGTATGCAAACCCTTGCCCGCCGCCCTCGGTGCAGCGGGCTGGCTGCTGGCCGGTCTGGCCATGGCGGCGCCGGAGGTACCGTCGGGGAGTCTGGCCGAACAGCTCAAACAGATGCAGCGCGAGTGGTCGCAGTATCGCTCTGCCACCGAAAAGCAGCTGGCCAGCCAGCAGGCGCGGATCGACCAGCTGGAAGCCCAGCTCGGACAGCGGCCACCCCCGCCTCCGCCCCCCCGGGTCAGCGCTTCGCCTGACGGTCTGGTCGTGGGGGCTCCGGCTGCGGTGGCCAGTACCGGTCCTGCCGGCGGGCCGGCCATCAGCTCCACTCCGGTTTCCAGCAACCCGGCGACCCAGTCACGCACGCAGGACGTGGCCCAGGCACTGGACGTCCCCGGCGTGCTGACGCCCAAGGGCCGTTTTGTACTGGAGCCTTCATTGCAGTATTCCTATTCCAGTTCCGACCGGGTGGCCTTGCTGGGTTACACCATCATTCCAGCCATTACCATTGGCCTGATCGACGTGCGGCGGGTTAACCGCAGTTCGTGGATCGGCAGCATTGCCGGCCGTTACGGCATTACCAACCGGCTGGAGGTGGAGGGGCGCCTGCCTTATGTCTGGCAGTCGGAGAATTCGCTCCAGCGGGCACTGGCCACAGGGTCATCAAACGACCAGATCTTCAATACCAGCGGCAAAGGCATCGGTGATGCAGAAGTGGCGCTGCGTTACCAGTTCAACCAGCCGGTGGATGGCGGGCCGTACTACATCGGCAACCTGCGGGTGAAGTCGAACACCGGCAAGGGACCGTTCGATGTCAACTATGTCACCCAGGACAACTTCCAGTACCAGACCGAACTGCCGACCGGTTCCGGCTTCTGGGGCTACCAGTTCGGCGCTTCGGCCATTCTGCCGTCTGACCCCGCCGTGTTCTTTGGCACGCTCAGCTACACATGGAACCAGAAAGCCAGTGTCAACAAGGTCCAGTGCGTGAAAGTGGATGCCAACAGCAGCATGCCCTGCCAGGCAACGCTGATCGGCACGGTTGATCCCGGTGATGTCGTAGAGGTGAACTTCGGCATGGGGGTGGCCATCAACGACCGCTCATCTTTCAGCATTGCTTATGACCATAACTACATCGGCAAGAGCAAGGTTAATGGCGTGACGCCGGTGGATGCCTATGCGGTACAGGTCGGCATGCTGCAACTCGGGTATGCCTACCGGCTGACCAAATCCAGCGCCGTCAACCTGACACTGGGCATTGGTACGACCCAGGATTCGCCCGGAGTCCAGCTGACACTGCGGGCCCCCATCACTTTCTGAGCCATGACGGGCCAGCCAGCGTGCTGGCCCTGATCAGTGCAGCGTCAGCACCGTAGCGTTCCGTACGCCCTCCATCAGGCGCATGTTCTGGTAAGCCGAGAGGCTGGGAACCGCCACGCTGATGGTGGTCAGCGTCTGGATCAGCCGGTTGTCCACCGCATTCTGGACCACCAGCAAGGGTTGCTGGCTGCTGCTCAGGATGGTGGTGCCGGCCTGGGTCAGTGCACTTTGCAAAGCACCGTTGGCAAGGCTGGTG
Organism: Laribacter hongkongensis DSM 14985; assembly: GCF_000423285.1. Classification (NCBI taxonomy): domain Bacteria; kingdom Pseudomonadati; phylum Pseudomonadota; class Betaproteobacteria; order Neisseriales; family Aquaspirillaceae; genus Laribacter; species Laribacter hongkongensis. The sequence continues at coordinate 54,382 of NZ_KE383998.1, read as the reverse complement.
ATTGCGCTGCCACCCGGGTTGGTCACGATCCACTTCGCCTGTGTTCCCTGTGCTATCGCAGCACCGATGTCGGGGATCGACAGGCGCTGCATGGCGACGGTGGTGCCGTCGACCAGTACCGTACGCTCCAGCCCGAAAGCGAAGGTCTGGCCACCCGGTATCTGAAAGCCGCCACGCAATTCATCCAGCTGCCCGCCAGCCAGTGCCGGAGCCGCCAGTTCCACCCGGTCGCTGTCCGCCGGCAGCCAGGCTTCAGCAGCATGTACCGGTAACGGGCTTGTCAGGATGCACAAGGAAACACCCAATGCAGGAATGGCACGCATGACTTGTTCCTCGCGCTCAGAAATCGTTGGGGCCGCGCATCAGCACGCTGGTATTGGCAAACGAAGGATCGAAGCGCGACAGGGCCAACGGGGCGGACTGGCGGACCTGCCATTCGCCAGTCTGGTTGAAGTGCTGCTGGCCGAGGCTTTTGCGGTTGGTGATGATGAACACCACCTTGCCCCATGTCTGTTCGAATTCGTCGCGCGGCATGATCCGCAGGCCCAGTGCCGGATCACCGAGCAGGACCTTGTTGCCGACCATGCCCTTGAGTACGACAAAATGGCGGTAGCCACCGTTGTCGATCAGGACAATGGCCGGAATGCCGGCACTGGCAAACGTGTCCAGTGATACCTCGAAACCGTTGGCATCAAAGCCGTGGCTGGCCAGATAGCGTTTCATGTCGGCCATGGAGAATCCCACTTGCCGGATGCGCTCCTGGTCACCGGCATCAAACATGGCCTTGAAGGTGTCCTCCTCGTCCGTTGGCGTGGCGTAGTGATAAGTCAGCAAGGTCGCAAGGGCAGCCGAGCCGCAACTGAAATCGTATTGCTGGCGAACGGTATAGCGGAATGCGCGCTCTTTCAGGCTTTCCACCCTCACCTGGGTTGCGCCCAGACTTCCCAGCGGGGCGCCCAGGGTATCGGCCTGCGCCAGTCCCGCAAGAAAAAAAGGCGCCGCCAGAGCGGCGCAGACCAGATGGCCAAGTGTTGCCACACGCATTCTCCTCAGAAAAGCGACACGTTCAGGATGGTCGAGTTCTGGATCACCACCTGGTTGCCGCTGTTCTGTACCACCGTTCCGATACCGTTCATGCCCGCCAGCCCGCCGGTTGCAATCTGGTTCAGGCCGGTGACGACATGGCTGAACTGGCCATTGCCGACACTGGCTTCCAGGTCTGCCTGGTTGCTGACGAAGCGTACCTGGTCGGTCAGGTTGCCTGACTGGCCGGTGAGGCTGGCCAGGTCGTCGACCGGACGACCGTCGGCCTGGGCGAACACGACCGTGTCGGAAGTTGCCGCCATGGCGGAAGGTGCTGCGACCGGGTCCGCTGCCCACGCCAGCGTGACGGGCAGGGCCAGACCGAGACCCATTAGGAGACGAACAAGTGTCATGGTGCCGGACCTCCGTGCGGCGTACCGGCTTGCCGGTACGCCTTGTCCTGGTGACGGGGCAGCGGAAGCCTTAGTGCACGGCCAGATTGGCTTGTACGTTGACCGATTGCTGCACCTGGGCGCTGACGCCCGAGTTGAGCGAGACCTGGGTAATGCCGGCGGAATTGGCCAGCGAACCGTTGTCGACACCGTTGTTGCCGGTCAGGACGGCCGGCTGGTTGCCTCCATGCCCGCTGCCTGCATTGATGGATACTCCTGCAACTGCACCACTGAGATTGGAGGCAACCCAGGTGGCCGTGTAGCTGTGGTCATCCTGGTTGTAGGAGTTGTTGGTCGATGCGTTGGTCTTGGTCGAGGTGTTGCTGAGGTTGGCGGTATTGAACGAATCCTTGTTCCAGGTCGAAGTGTTGTAGGAGTCGTTGGTCGAGGCGTTGGTCTTGGTCGAGGTGCTGCTGAGGTTGGCGGTATTGAACGAATTCTTGTTGCTGGTCGACGTGTTGGTGGATGTATTGGTACTGGTGTTGTTGGAATCGTTGGTAGACGAGTTGGTCTTGGTACTGTTCAGGTTGGCCGTGTTGAACGAGTCCTTGGTATGGGTGTCGGTGGACGTGCTGGTGTTGTTTGAATCGTTGGTGGACGAATTGGTTTTGGTGCTGCTGAGGCTGGAGGTGTTGTAGGAGCCGTTGGTCGAGGAGTCGCTCAGGCTGTTGTTCGACTGGGTAGTGGAGGTGGCTGTCGAGGTGGCTCCCTGGTTGGCTGCGGCGCCACCTGTGGTGGCGCCGACCGTATCGCTGGCGGCTGGAGCAGGCGGCTGGTCGGCGAATGCCGGTGCGGCAAAGATCATGGCGATGGCAGCTGCAAGGGTGAGCTTGTTCATGAGGGTGTCTCCTGTTGCACATGGATCGAAAACCCCGACCGGGGCAGGGCAGCGATGGCAAAGGGTGTGCCAGTTCGTGCCGGCGCCCGGCTGGTGCGGGCCGGAGCATTTGCAACGGCTGTATCGATCTTGTGACAGTGCGTAAGTGTTTCTTTTTTGAGACAAACACCGGATTTACGAATTCTGGTGCCAGTGCTGCCATGTGCTGATGTGATTTGCCATCAACATTCGTCTATGCCTAATAAGGGCCCCGCGGCTGAGCGGAGGCAGGTTCCGGTCACATGGCATGTCTTGGATGTTGAGACACAGGCCGCTGTCCTGCCCTGTCATGCCGGTGCCGCCTGTCTCATCCGTGACATGACCATGCGGAGGCGCCTGTATACCCAAAGGGGGAGCATCCTTTCCGGCTGCCTCGGACGCTGCTGCCAGCCTACAAGGAGAAATCGTGAAACCGCGTCGTGTCCTGATTGCCAATCCTTGCGTTGAAACACAAAGACTTGCCATCGTTCTGCAAAAACACGGCTGGGAAGTCATTTCCGAGACACGACTGGACCGGCTGGCGCAGGCCTGCAAGCTGCACAAGCCGACCGTGGGACTGTTCCGCCTGGATGACGTGCAGATTTCCCGACTGGACAACCAGGTCCGCAGCCTGCTGGCGGCCACCCGCATCGACTGGATTGCCGCAGTATCGCGCCGCTGTCTTGACCAGCCGGCCTTGCAGGCATTGCTGTACGACTGGTTCTATGACTTTCACACCCTGCCTTACGACCCGGAGCGGTTGATGGTGACGCTGGGGCGTGCATACGGGCGGGCACAGCTGTTTGCCGGACGACAGGAGGACAGCCAGATCACGCAGCCTGTCGATTTCTGCGATTTTGTCGGCCAGAGTTCCAGCCTGCTCAAGCTCAAGGAAGACATCCGCAAGGTAGCCACCACCGATGTCAGCGTGCTGGTAACCGGGGAGTCCGGCACCGGCAAGGAAATGGTGACGCGGTTGCTGCATGCCCTGTCGCCACGGCGCGAGGGGCCGTTCGTACCCGTCAACTGTGCTGCGATTCCGGCGACACTGATCCAGTCCGAGCTGTTCGGCTATGAAAAGGGCGCCTTTACCGGTGCCAACCAGCGCAAGATCGGACGCATCGAGGCTGCCGACAACGGCACGCTGTTCCTCGACGAAATCGGCGATCTGGCGCGCGACCTGCAAGCCAACCTGCTGCGCTTCCTGCAGGAGGGCACCATCGAGCGCGTGGGTGCAGCCACCAGCAAGGCAGTCAACGTGCGGGTGGTATCCGCCACCCACGTTGACCTGCCGGCCTCCATCCGCGAAGGCAATTTCCGCGAAGACCTCTATTACCGGCTCAACGTATGTCACCTGCACATCCCGCCCCTGCGCGAGCGCAAGGACGACATCGTGCTGCTGGCCGAGCGCTTCCTGGCCGAGTTCATCGCCCGCGAGCGTCTGCCGGCCAAGCGTTTTGCCAGCGAAACCATCGCGTCCATGCTGGCACACCGCTGGCCCGGCAACGTGCGCGAACTGCAAAACCGGGTGAGCCAGGGCGCCGTGATGTCGTCAGGCCGGCTGGTGCAGCCGGCTGACATGGGGCTGGCCAGCAGCGGCCTGGAAGAAAGCGTGGTGTGGCAGACGCTGGACGAAATCCGGGGAGATGCCGAGCGTGAAGCCCTGCAACGGGCACTGGTACTCAGCCGTCACAACCACTCGCAGGCCGCCACCCAGCTGGGCATTTCCCGCGCCACCCTCTATCGCCTGCTGGAAAAGCACAACCTGTCGTCAGGCGAGACACCTTCCGACCTGAAAGACGGCCCGCCCTCTACCATCAGCTGATTCAGGCCGTCGCCGGAAACGCCACCAGATGTTCCGGTACCAGCCGGAATCCGGTCCGGCGGCCAATGTCGATGCGCTGGTGGCTGGGAGCCAGCGCCAGCAGGGTATTGCCGGAGTCCAGCCGCAGTGTATAGAGGAATTCTGCCCCGCGGAAGGCGCGTTGTACCACTTCTGCCGTCGTGGGAGAGCCCGGCTCCAGCTGCACGTCGTCCGGGCGCAGCAGCACGTCGACACGGCAGCCTTCGGCCAGCCCGGTCGAAGTGGCATCCAGCTGGCAGAAGTCGCCGGTTTCCAGGGCGACGCAGCCCGGCTCGTGCCAGATGCCGGGCAGGAATGCTCCCTCGCCGACAAAATCCGCTACAAAGCGGGTCGCCGGCTGGTGATAGAGCGTATATGCATCGGCCCATTGCTCGATGCGGCCGGCGCGCATGACACCGATCCGGTCGGCCATGGCGAATGCCTCGCGCTGGTCGTGGGTCACCAGGAGGGCTGCCACGCCTTCACGCTTGAGGATGGCGCGGACTTCCTGTCCCAGCTGGTCGCGCAATTCGACGTCCAGGTTGGAAAACGGTTCGTCCAGCAACAGCAGGCCCGGGCACGGTGCCAGCGCCCGGGCCAGTGCCACCCGCTGCTGCTGACCGCCTGACAGTTCGTGCGGATAGACATGGCTGCGGTCGGTCAGGCCGACCAGCGACAGCAGCTCTTCGGTACGTGACTGGCGGGCGTGGGACGGCAGGTCGCCGAGTCCGAACATGATGTTGCCGGACACCGTCAGGTGAGGAAACAGGGCGTAATCCTGGAACACCATGCCGATGCCGCGCCGGTGGGCCGGCAACTGCCAGCCGGCACGGCTGATGACCGAACCATTTAGGTGGATGTCGCCACCGGTAACGGCTTCAAAACCGGCAATGGCGCGCAGCACGGTGGTCTTGCCGCAGCCGGAATGACCGAGCAGGCAGCCGATTTCACCGTGGGCCAGCCGGAACGACAGGCCGTCAACCACGGTCTGGCGACCATAGCGCACGCAGATTTCATTGAGGTCCAGCAGGGCAGGGGTCATGAGCGGGTCTCGCGGGCAAGCAACAATACCGGGATCAGGCCGGTCAGGACGATGGCCACCGATGGCAGGGCGGCCCGGTCCCACTGGCCTTCACTGGTCATTTCGAAAACGCGCACGGCCAGCGTGTCCCAGCCGAACGGGCGGGTCATCAGCGTGATCGGCATTTCTTTCATGGTGTCGACCAGCACCATCAGCAGGGCTGTCAGCAAACCGCCGCGCAGCTGCGGCAGGTAGACCCGCCGCAGGAGCGGCAGGCCACGCATGCCCAGCAACCGGGCCGATTCTTCCTGGCTTTTGGGGATGCGTGCTAGGGCACTGTCGACCGGAGAAAAGCCCACGGCAGCAAAGCGCGCAGCCAGTGCCAGCAGCATGACGGCCAGGGTTCCCTTGAAAATGGCCGTCTGCCCGGCGAGCCAGGGCAGGTGGTTGAGCAACTGGTTGTCGAGCCAGGCCACCGGCACGAACACGCCGACCGCCAGCACGGTGCCGGGTACGGCATAGCCCAGTGTGGCCAGCCGGACGGCCAGCCGGGTGGGCAATGAGGCATCCCGGCGCTGGGCGTAGGCCAGCAGCAGTGCCAGCGTGGTGACCAGTCCGGCCGTCAGCAGGGCCAGCAGCAGGGTGTTGCCGACAAAACCGAAATAGCGGGCATCGAGATCGGTTTCCATGACCGACAGGGCCCAGACCAGCAGCTGGGCAAACGGCACGCCAAAGGCCAGCAGCAGGACCAGTCCGGCTCCGGTGGTGGCCAGCCAGGCGCGTTTGCCATGCAGCGGGGTGCGCGGCAGCGGCGCCGGCTGGCGCTGGACATAGGCGCGCCGGCCGCGCGCACGTTGTTCCAGCCAGACCAGGCCGAACACACCGATTACCAGCAGCGAGGCCAGCTGGGTAGCAGCCGGCAGGGAGAAGAACGAAAACCATGCCTTGTAAATGGCGGTTGTAAAGGTGTCGAAGTTGAACACCGATACCGTGCCGAAATCGGCCAAGGTTTCCATCAGCGCCAGCGACAGGCCGCCGATGATCCACGGCCGGGCCATGGGCAGCGCCACCCGCCAGAATCCCTGCCAGGGCGACAGGCCGAGCGAGGCGGCAGCTTCCAGTGCTCGCCGTCCCTGGGTGGCGAAGGCATTGCGGGCGAGCAGGTAGACGTACGGATACAGCGACAGGCTCATGACGATGATGACCCCGCCGGTGGAGCGGATGGGCGGAAAAGCCACCGGCCCGTCGGCCAGGGTGCGCAGCCAGGTTTGCAGGGGGCCGGTAAAGTCCAGCAGCCCGACCATGGCAAAGGCCAGCACGTAGGCGGGCATGGCCAGTGGCAGCATCAGGGCCCAGCTGAAAAAGCGCCGTCCGGGGAAATCGTGCACGGCCGTGAGCCAGGCCAGCGGGACGCCAAGCAGCAGTACGCCGATGCCGACGCCGGTGAGCAGGATGGCGGTGTTGGCCAGCAGGGTGGGCAGGACGATGTCACCCAGGTGCTGCCAGAGCGAGAGGTCGATCTGGCCGAGGGATGACAGGATGACCGCCAGCGGTATGGCGGTGAGCAGGGCGATGCCGGCGCTGCCCAGGCGCCAGCGCCACAGTGACTGGTTCAAGGTGCGTACCACAAACGACAAGGCGCCTCCGGTGGCGGAGGCGCGGGTTGACAGGGGGATGGCCGGATCAGCGATAACCGGCACGATCCATCAGCTTGACCGCTTCGGCCTGCATTTCACCGGCTTTGGACACGTTGATGTAGTTATGCTTGAAATCGCCCCAGGCAGCCACTTCTGCTGCCGGTTTGACCTTCGGATTGACCGGGTATTCCATGTTGATGTCGGCAAACAGGTTTTGTGCCTTGTCGGACGACAGCCATTCAAGGAAACGGACGGCTCCCTTTTCGTTTTTGGCATGGGTGGTGACGCCGGCACCGGCGATGTTGACATGGGTGCCGGAGGTCTGCTGGTTGGCCCAGAAAATGCCCAGTGGCAGTTTGGGCTGCTTGTCCATCAGGCGGCCGTAGTAATAGGTGTTGGCGATGCCGACATCACACTGGCCGGCGGCGATGGCTTCCAGCATCTTGGTGTCGTCCGGGAACGGTGCGGTGGCCAGGTTGCGGACCCAGCCCTTGACGATCTGTTCGGTTTTGGCCGCACCGTGTTCAGCCATCATCATGCCGACCAGCGACTGGTTATAGACTTTCTTGGAGGTGCGCAGGCACAGCCGGCCGCGCCACTTGGGATCGGCCAGCGCTTCGTAGCCGGAGAGGTCGGCCGGTTTGACGGTGCGGGTGTTGAAGAAAATCGTGCGGGCCCGTACGGCCAGCCCGAACCATTGTCCCTTGGGGTCGCGCAGGTGCGCGGGCACGTTCTGCTCCAGTGTCCTGGAATGCACCGGCTTGAGGAGCCCGGCATTGGCCGCCTGCCACAGGTTGCCGGCATCGACGGTCATCAGGATGTCGGCCGGGGTGTTTTTGCCCTCGGCAGCCAGCCGCGCCATCAGCGGGCCTTCCTTGTCGGTGATGAAACGTACCTGGACGCCGGTTTCCTTGCTGTAGGCGTCGAACAGCGGCTTGATCAGCTGCTCGTTACGGGCGGAGTACACGGTGATTTCTTCGGCAGTGGCCACGGCGGAGGCCAGTGCAGCCAGGGTTGCGAGAGTCAGGCCGGTGAGTTTCATCATGAGCGGACGGGATGGCTTTAATTGAGAACAGATGTCATTCTGCTGGAATGTGGTCTGTCTGACAAGACAAAATGAGAGTGGATCGCATCTGTCTTGACGGAACAGCGATTCGTAGTAAATGATAGCAGCTCTCAATTGTGTCGATTGACCGGAGGCTGACATGAAGGCATTGCTGGTAGGCGCAGATACGCTGGGCAACATTCCTGACGTGCTGGCTGAATTCGGAATTGCGGTTCGCGGGCACCTGACCGGTCGTCACAGTGCGCATCAGCGGCGTTCCAACACGCTGCCGGCCGATACGGATCTGGTCATCCTGTTTACCGATTTTCTGGGGCATAACGTGATGAAGCATTTCCGGGCGCTGGCCGGCCAGCGGCAGGTCCGCTGCGTGGCGTGCCGCCGGTCGACGTGTGCCCTCAAGCTGGCCTTGGCCAGTGCCGGTCTGTCCGGGTGCCAGGAGGCATGTGCGGACTGTCCGGCAGGCAAGGGCGCAAGCGGGACATTTCCTTTGTCCCGGCGACCGGGACGGAAGGGGTAGCCGGGCGCAGCTGGCAGAAAAGCCAATGGCCACCCTTTCGGGTGGCCATTGTGCTGGTGCAGCTTGCCGGCAAACGGGCCGGATCAGTGGTGATGACCACCTTCGCCGTGCACGTGACCGTGTTCGAGCTCTTCCTGGGTGGCCGGGCGCACTTCGGTGACCGTGCCCTTGAAGCGAATGGTCTGGCCGGCCAGCGGATGGTTGCCATCCACGACAACCTTGCCGTCGGCGATGTCGGTAATGCGGAAAATGATGACGTCGCCGGTTTCCGGATCATCGGCTTCGAACATCATGCCGACTTCGAGTTCCACGTCCGGCGGGAACACGTCAGCGTCTTCCACGCGGACCAGTTCTTCGTCCGGCTCGCCAAAAGCATTGTCCGGATCCATCTTGATGTCGATACTGTCGCCAACGGACTTGCCATGCAGTGCCTCTTCGACCAAGGGGAAGATGCCGTCGTAGCCACCGTGCAGGTAGCTGATCGGCTCGTCGGTCTGGTCGAGCAGGTTGTTGTCGGCGTCGTACATTTCATAGTTCAGCGACACGACCGAGTTTTTGGCGATTTGCATGGGATTGAGTTCCTGGAAAAGTCATAAGGCACGGCAAGCAACGCCGTGCCGTGTTGCCCCCGATTGTAAACCAGAGTGCCCGCTACTGCCGGGCAAAACACCGGATATGATGGATAAACCCCTTGCCCTGCTGGGCGGCCTGACCGCCCGCGAATTCCTGCGTGATTACTGGCACAAGCAACCCTTGCTGATCCGTGGTGCCTTGCGTGATGTCGGCACACCGGCTGATTTTGAGGTGTTGGCAGAGCTGGCCCGGCGCGACGATGTCGAGTCGAGGCTGATCGAGAACCGGGCTGGTGGTCGCTGGCATGTCGAGCACGGCCCGTTCCAGCCTGCCCGTCTGGCGCGTTTGCCCGAAACCGACTGGACGCTGCTGGTACAGAGTGTCAATCATCATCTGCCGCATGTTTCCGATATTCTGTGGCGTTTCAATTTCCTGCCTTATGCACGGCTGGATGACCTGATGATTTCCTATGCGCCTCCCGGGGGAACTGTCGGTCCGCATTTTGATTCTTATGATGTGTTCCTGCTGCAGGTCGGTGGAAAAAAACGCTGGCAGGTGGGGTCGCCGGACAATGATCAGCTGGAGGACGGGGCGCCCATCAAGGTGTTGTCCTCGTTCGATGCGCTGCAAAGCTGGGAACTGGAACAGGGGGACATGCTCTATCTGCCGCCGAAATTCTCCCACTATGGAGTGGCGCTTGAGCCGGGCATGACCTATTCAATCGGTTTTCGGGCGCCAACGACGCAAGAACTGGCCGAGCAGTTTCTGACCTATCTGCAGGACACGCTGTGCCTGGACGGCCGCTACGCTGATCCTGACCTTGAGCCATCCCGGCATCCGGCCGAAATCAGCGAGTCCATGGTGGATCAGGTACAGGACATGCTCAAGGCAATCCGGTGGGACCGGGACGGAGTCGGCGAGTTTCTCGGGTGCTATCTGACAGAGCCCAAGAACCATGTTTTTTTCGATCCGCCAGAAGATCCGCTGGACGAGGATGAGTTTGCCAAAGTCATCCTGCGTGATGGTCTTGTACTGGATCTGAAAAGCCAGATGCTGTTCAGGAATTCATTATGCTTTGTGAATGGTGAAATCCATGCCGGAATGGATGGCGATCTGCCTGTCTGGAGGGAATTGGCCAATCAGCGCCGATTGGCTGGTCAGGCAATTAGCGACGGGATGACGGAGACTTTATATGCCGGATATCTATCCGGATGGTGGTGGCCTGCCAATCCAATAGTTGATTGAATTGGCGGGTTTTCCCAAAAAAACGCTATCGCACTGCAATACGGAAAGCCCGGAATCTGGCGAAATCCCCTTGACTCACAGTAACTTTGTAACACTTTGTAGGATTCCCGTGTATCAAGGGTTTGCAGGGTTTGACCCGACTTTTATTAAGATGGAAACGTGCTACAATTGGTCCCAACAGCTAACCGCATTGCAACATGGTTCCAACGGTTGAGCTGGTGTTTTTATCCAACGCACTCCCTTGAATAGGTAGATCAAGAAATGAAACAGTCGCTCCTCGTTGCTGCCCTGCTGGCCGTTGCCCTGTCCGCTTGCGGTAAGAAAGAAGAAGCTCCGGCTGCTGACGCTGCTGCTGCTCCGGCCGCTGAAGCTCCTGCTGCTGAAGCCGCTGCTCCGGCCGCTGAAGCTCCTGCTGCCCCGGCTGCTGACGCTGCTGCTCCGGCCGCTGATGCTGCTGCTCCGGCTGCTGACGCTGCTGCTGCCCCGGCTGCTGATGCTGCTGCCGCTCCGGCCGAAGAAAAGAAGCAGTAATTCCTGCTTCCTGAATGGTGGTTTCGGCCACCATGCAGCAAAAACCCTGCTCACGCAGGGTTTTTGTTTTGGGGAGAAGGCGCCTCCGGATCAGCAAAAGCCGGGTATCTGTTCCTTCTCTTGCTGTTGTCTGCCGTGATGTTGTATCCCGTCAGGAACGATGTGTTTGCCTGTTTGTCCTTCCCTCCAAAAACAATAGTCGATACAGAGTCCGGTTCCGGTCAAGCGCGTGATCATGAAGACACGGCAGTCTTTTGTGGATCAGGTCCTATGGGACTTGGAGGCTGATTCCGGATTCGGCGTATGACCAGAGCAGCTCATGCTGCTGCATGCACTGCGGGGACAGGCAGGTAATGGCTACCAGCAATGGCGACTCTGCCCGCCCAAGATCGTAATGCTCGGCAACAGGTGCGTTTGCCGGCAGCAGGAGCCATGCAAGATGGGGATGGGTCCGGAATACCATGGCACCGCAATAACTGCAGGTAGCGACCGGATGGACCGGGTGAGGGAACAGGTGCCGCCAGCCATGACGGATCTGCAGCATTGCCACGTCCTGACGAAAGCAGGTGTCATTGCAGTAGCAGTGCATCATGAAGGGCTCGTGGGTTTCAATACGCGCCTCATGCGCATCCTGAGACAGGCCTGCCCAGCCTGTCAGGCGGCTTTCCGCACGTACCAGCTGGAGTTCGGGGGATGGAGCCTCTCCGCGGCAACCGGCGCAGTTCTGGGCGAAGTCCGACGGATGCATACGAATATCCTGATAGACACAGAGGTGATAAGCCATTCTGGTACAGCCCTAATGGACTGACCAGCAGGCAGAATGGATTTTGTATGCCCGGATGGCGGAATGTTGCAACTCTGCGACGAGCGGATATGAAAAACGGGGCCGGCAAAGCCGTACCCCGTCAGTTTTTTTGCCGCAGCCCGGATTACTCAACGTGGTAGTTCGGAGCTTCCTTGGTGATCTGCACATCGTGCACGTGCGATTCGCGCATGCCGGCCGACGTGATTTCGACAAATTCAGCCTTGGTGCGCATGTCGTCAATGGTGGCACAACCGCAATAACCCATCGAAGAACGCAGGCCGCCCATCAACTGGTGAATCACGGCAACGACCGAGCCCTTGTACGGCACACGGCCTTCAATGCCTTCCGGTACCAGCTTGTCGGCGTTGGCTTCGTTGTCCTGGAAATAGCGGTCGCTTGAACCCTGCTGCATGGCGCCCAGCGAACCCATGCCGCGATAGCTCTTGAACGAACGGCCCTGGTAGAGTTCGACTTCGCCCGGAGCTTCTTCAGTGCCGGCCAGCAGGCCGCCCAGCATCACCACGTTGGCGCCGGAGGCAATGGCCTTGGAAATGTCGCCGGAGAAGCGGATGCCGCCATCGGCAATCAGCGGCACGCCGGTGCTCTTCAGGGCTTCGCTGACATTGCTGACGGCCGTCAGTTGCGGTACGCCCACGCCGGCCACGATACGGGTCGTGCAGATCGAGCCCGGGCCGATACCGACCTTGACAGCATCAGCGCCGGCTTCCACCAGTGCCAGTGCCGCAGCGGCCGTGGCGATGTTGCCGCCGATCACTTCCACTTGCGGGAAGTTCTGCTTGACCCAGCGCACGCGGTCGAGCACGCCCTGGCTGTGACCATGGGCAGTATCCACCACGATGACATCCACGCCGGCTTCCACCAGCAGGGTGACGCGCTCGTCCGTGCCTTCACCCACGCCGACGGCTGCCCCGACGCGCAGGCGGCCTTGTTCGTCCTTGCAGGCCAGCGGCTTTTCGCTGGTCTTGATGATGTCCTTGACGGTGATCAGGCCCTTGAGTTCAAAGGCATCGTTGACCACCAGTACCCGCTCCAGCTTGTGGGCGTGCATCAGTTCGCGGGCCTCTTCCAGCGAAGCGCCTTCGCGGACCGTGACCAGACGCTCGCGCGGGGTCATGATGTCGCGGACCGGTGTGTCCAGACGGTTTTCAAAGCGGATGTCGCGGTTGGTGACGATGCCGACCACACGGCCGTTTTCCATCACCGGCAGGCCGGAAATCTTGTTTTCACGCGACAGGCGGATCACGTCGCGCACCAGCATGTCAGGCTTGATGGTGACCGGATCCTTGACGATGCCGGACTCGTGGCGCTTGACCTTGCTGACTTCGGCGGCCTGTTTCTGGGCCGACATGTTCTTGTGCAGGATGCCGATGCCGCCTTCCTGGGCCAGGGCGATGGCGAGGCGGGCTTCGGTCACGGTATCCATGGCAGCAGACACCAGCGGCAGGTTGAGCCGGATGTTGCGGGTCAGGCGGGTGGCAAGGCTGACATCACGGGGCAGGACGGAGGAATGGGCGGGAACAAGAAGGACGTCGTCGAAGGTGTACGCTTTCTGGACGATGCGCATGGTGCTTCCTTTGCGGCAAAAGAGCATTATACCGGCCCGTCCCGGTCCAAGGCAAAACGCCTTGCCGCCTAACACGTTGACAACACAGCACTAAGTCATCATGCCCGATACCGCTCCTTCTTCACCGTTCGACTACCAGACCGTGCTGGCCAGTCTGCCGGCCTTGCCCGGTGTCTACCGCATGCTGGACACCGAAGGACAGGTGCTCTATGTCGGCAAGGCCGTCGACCTGAAACGACGGGTTTCGCAGTATTTCCAGAAGTCCGACCTGAGTCCGCGCATCGAACTGATGGTGCGGCAGATCGCTGCCATAGAAACCACGGTGGTGCGCAGCGAAGCCGAGGCGCTGGTGCTGGAAAACAACCTGATCAAGTCGCTGGCACCCAAGTACAACATCCTGTTTCGTGACGACAAATCCTATCCCTACCTGATGCTGTCACGGCACGCCTATCCGCAGCTGGCCTATTATCGCGGTGCGCTGGACCACCAGCACCAGTACTTCGGTCCGTACCCGAACGGCTACGCTGTGCGCGAGGCGATTGCGATCCTGCAACGGGTCTTCAGGCTGCGCACCTGTGAGGACAGCGTGTTCGCCAACCGCTCGCGTCCATGCCTGCTGTACCAGATCAAGCGCTGTTCGGCGCCCTGCGTCGGCCTGGTCGGCGAAAAGGACTATGCCGCCGATGTGCGGCGGGCAGCGGAATTCCTGTCCGGCCGGCAGCATGCGCTGACCGAGGACATGACCCGGGACATGCTGGCAGCCAGCGAAGCACTGGAGTTCGAGAAAGCGGCCGAACTGCGCGACCAGATCCAGGCGCTGGCCCGGGTGCAGGAGCGTCAGTTCGTCATGAGCACGTCCAGCGACATTGACTGTGACGTGGTGGGGATTGCGCGGGAAGGCGGGCTGGTATGCGTCAACCTGGTGATGATCCGCGGCGGCAGCCAGCTGGGCGACAAACGCTTTTTCCCCGACAACGCCGACGATCTGGACGACAGTGGCGTGCTGGAGGCGTTCCTGTTGCAGCATTACAGCCATCAGCCGGCTCCGGGAACTGTTTATGTCAGTACGGCGGTCAACCCGGTAATGGGTGAGGCACTGTCGGCCATTGCCGAGCGGCGGGTCAGCGTGATCAGCCACACGTTGGGCGAGCGGCGGGTCTGGGTGGAAATGGCCGGGAAAAACGCACGCCTGTCGATCCAGCAGAAGCTGGCCAGCCGCAGTACCCAGGAAATGCGGATTGCCGCGCTGGCCGAGGCACTGGGCTACGACCAGGTCGAGCGTCTGGAGTGTTTTGACATCAGTCACACCATGGGCGAGGCAACGGTGGCCAGTTGCGTGGTGTATGACCACGGGCAGATGCGTCCGTCGGAGTACCGTCACTTCAACATAAGCGGCATCACGCCCGGCGATGATTACGCCGCCATGCGCGAGGCGCTCACCCGCCGTTATCAGAAGCTGGCCGCTGGAGAAGGCAAGCTGCCGGACATATTGCTGATTGACGGCGGCAAAGGACAGGTGGGCGTGGCGGTGGAAGTGCTGGCAGAGCTGGGCCTGAACGAATTGCCCATCGTCGGCGTGGCCAAGGGCGAGGCACGCAAGCCCGGACTTGAGACACTCGTCTTGGTGCGCGAGCAAAAGACGCTACAATTGCCGGCGGATCACCCGGCTTTGCATTTGATCCAGACTGTCCGCGACGAAGCGCACCGCTTTGCCATTACCGGCCACCGGGCCCGACGGGCCAAGACCCGTACCACTTCGACGCTGGAAGAAATCCCCGGTGTCGGTCCCAAGCGGCGGCAAAGGCTCCTGACCCGTTTTGGCGGGCTCAAGGGACTGGCGGCAGCCAGTGTCGAGGACATTGCGCTGGTCGAAGGCATCAACCGGGTGCTGGCTGAAAAAATCTACGCTGCCCTGCATTGACGGGCAGTCCAACCTCCTGAAGCTGTCCATGCCATTCAACCTGCCGATTCTGCTGACCTGGTTACGCGTTGCGCTGATTCCCGTCTTCGTTGCGCTCTTTTATCTGCCTGCCGACTGGATTACACCGGTGGCAGTCAATGTCTGGTCTGCCGTGATTTTTGCAGTGGCGGCAGTGACCGACTGGTTTGACGGATTCCTGGCGCGGCGCTGGGGGCAGACTTCGGCCTTTGGTGCATTTCTGGATCCGGTCGCCGACAAGCTGATCGTGGCGGCCGCACTGATCCTGCTGGTACATCTGGACCGGACCAGCAGCCTCCTGGCGATGATCATCATCGGGCGCGAGATCACCATTTCCGCCCTGCGCGAGTGGATGGCTGAAATGGGGCAGCGCAAGAGTGTGGCGGTGGCATATATCGGCAAGCTCAAGACCACGGCACAGATGCTGGCGATTCTGCTCTTGCTGTACCACGAGCCGGTCATCCCTTATGTCTCGACCGACCTGCTTGGAAATGTCCTGATGGTTGTTGCAGCCGTTTTGACTTTGTGGTCAATGGTTTATTACCTGAAAATGGCTGGCAGTGAGCTGGCTTCGCCGAAAAAAGCCGGCTGAAGGCTTGACAGTCAATCAGCGATCCATATAATTCGCAATCTCTCGCAGCGGCAACGGTGCGGGAATCAGCAAGTCACACGATGCGGGAATAGCTCAGTTGGTAGAGCGCAACCTTGCCAAGGTTGAGGTCGCGAGTTCGAGCCTCGTTTCCCGCTCCA
>NZ_KE383998.1:0-38454 GCF_000423285.1 Laribacter hongkongensis DSM 14985 | reverse complement strand
TGCGGGAATAGCTCAGTTGGTAGAGCGCAACCTTGCCAAGGTTGAGGTCGCGAGTTCGAGCCTCGTTTCCCGCTCCATGATTTCCGGCATGGCATCCGGAAACGCCTTCGATGGCGGGGTAGCAAAATGGTTATGCAGCGGATTGCAAATCCGTCTATGCCGGTTCGATTCCGACCCCCGCCTCCAGATTCAAGCCCGTAAATCAACGATTTACGGGCTTTTCACGTTCAGCTCTCCTGTTTTCATCAAAACACAGGCTTCTCCTGCTGGGCGATCGGGAAAAGTGGTGGGGCATGCACTGGTGATCCGTTTGGGTTGCCGAGTGAATGAATCACGGGTATCAGGAACATGCCTCGGGTAGCGATCAGCAGATCAGGGCATGTCTGCAACGCAGTGCGGATCATCGGATACCGGGCCTCGTGCCACGTCACTTCGTTCTCTTTGTGTGGTGCCGGCGTTGTCGTCTGACGCGGAGTTTGCCGGTAAATACCTGCTTCTGGCCCCGTGGATGCCGTATTACGACCTTCAGCTGACGAAAACAATATTCTTGATGCTCTCAAGGGTTTCCGGGCTGGTTCCTGTTATTGGTGATCCGGCCATCAGGTATGACACTGCCTCACGCCTCTGATGCGATGGTTGCGGGTCAGGCAAGTCAACATCCCGGGCTCCGGAGGAAATCTGTCATTTCCGGAGCCCGTTCAAGGAGTGGTCACGGGGTGGTGTGAAAGGTAAGACGGTCTGTCAATCCGTGACGACTTTCCATGTCATGGAAATTACCGGGTTTTGAATTCGGCTACCGAATTGTCGAGCTGATTGGCCAACTGCTTCATCTTTTCCGCTACTTCCTTGTTCTTTTGCATGGCACTCAGGGCCTCTTCTGTTTTAACGGAAATGGTCTCGACATGCTTCAACAAGTCGTCGGCATTGGCAATTTGCTGGTCGACAACTGCAATTACCTTTTCAGCGCTTTCCAGGGAACTCCTGGCATGCGTATGGATTTGCCCCAGTTTTTGCTGTGCTCCATTAGCCAGCTCCAGCCCCCTTTTGACTTGAGGGGTCACATGTTCCATTTTTTGGACGGCGGTGGCTGTTTCTTCTCCAATGACGGAAATTACAGCAGAGATTTCTGATGTGGCATGCCCGGTTTTTTCGGACAGCAAACGCACTTCGTCTGCTACCACGGCAAAGCCACGTCCATTTTCACCTGCCCGGGCGGCTTCGATTGCTGCATTCAAAGCCAGCAGGTTGGTCTGGTCGGCAATCTCGCGAATCACGTTGGCAATTTTTCCGATATCTGAAGTCTTTTCATGCAGTACTTTGATCTGATTGACCGAGTCATTCAGGACTTCAAATATTTTCTCAATTTCAGTGGTGGACTCTGCCATCACTTTAACGCCGTCTTCAGAGAGCTGTTCCGTCAGTGACGAATTTTCTTCTGTCAGGCGGGCCATGGAGGAAATGACCATCACGCCCTCGTGCATTTCCTTGATGTTCCTGTTGGATTTTTCCGTCAGGACATGCTGGGTTTTGGCAGCTTCATATGCCAGTTCAGAGCTGGCTTCGACTTCGACCGCCCGTCGCAGGATATCGTCAGAGCCGGACTTGATGGTGAACAGCTCGTTCTTGAGTTTTTCCTGCATCGTGTAGATGGCAGCCAGTACGCTGCCGTTTCTTGAGGCAACCGAGTCTGCCGTCAGGTCTCCGGATGCAATCCGGTTGACCACTCTGGCTGCATTTGCCGGTTCTCCTCCAAGGTTGTCAAACAGGTTCTTGATGATCAGGTAAGCCACGGCAATTCCGAACAGTGCTGTCACGATGCTCAGTGTCAGCATCAGGCTGGCAAAATCATCAGCAATTTTTTTTGCCTCGTCGGTGAGCCTGGAGTTTTTGCTTTCCTGAAAATCAATGAACTGGTTGATATTTTTCAGCCAGTCAACAAAAAGTGGTGCTGCCGAACTGGTCAATATCATCTGTGCATTGGCATTGTCGTCATTTGCAATGGCCGAGATGATTGATTTGATGACAGGTGCAGTATCCTTTTCCGACCGGACAATTTTTTCAAGCATGCTCTTTTCTTCATCGGAGAGCTGGCTGCTCCGGGCTTCCATTTCTTTCATGCCGGTTGCTGCCTGCTGGTAGGCATTGTCGAGCCTGCCGATTTCTTCCGTGATTTTCTGTGAGCTGGCCTTGTCCATCAGGACCAGGTCCCGCACGGCAATGGAACGGTCATGGACACTGCCCCGGAAATTGATCGCATACCGCTGTTTGACTGCTGTTACCGAGGTGATTTCGGTGAGGATGCCGTTTATTTTGTTTACGGTATGCATGCCGACTGCCGTCAATAATGCCATTAGCATTATCAGGACGCCGAAACCCAAAACCAATTGTGCCTTGACTGTTTTGAACATCTTTCCCACCAATTTGACCTTCGTCTTGTATTTGTTGAGTTTCAGCCAAAAATATCCACAAGGCAATGCCATGCACCGGCTTTTACCGATATGTTTTTATTCCGTGGTTTGAAACGTCATTACCGGCATTGATGTAAAAGAAACGGATCACAACATGGGCATGTTTTTCCTGAACCAGGAATGTCGGTTTGCTTTCCCGGTCTGGAGGACGTGCCGTCTTCCGGGCGTGGTTTTCTGTGTGCTGTCCTGAGTAGAGGCGTGGGTACGGCAGTGTGCCGGGCAACATGGGGTCGGCGTGGCGGTTCTAGATGCGCTTTGTCCGGTTGACCAGGGTCAGCATGCCCAGCGCGACAACGATCAGGATCATGCCACCGCCCTCGGCAGGGCTGGGCTGCTCTCCGGTGTGGATCCATGCCGCCATCAGGGAAACGCACGGCAGGACCAGGATGTTGAGGCTGGCCGTGCCGGCCGAAAGCCGGGACAGCAGGATGCTCCACAGCCACCAGCCCACCCCGCCGGCCAGACATCCTACATAAACCAGAATCCACAAGAGCGGCCATTGCCATACGACCGGTTGTGCATCCATCAAGGCCCACAGGGCCATCAGCAAGGGAATCGCCCAGACCATTTGCCAGAATGTCAGTGACAGCGGACTGGTGGCATGACGCTTTGCCAGTTTTTTGATCAGGATGGCACTGATGGCCCAGCTGATTCCGCTGGCCAGGTCCAGCCAGCTGGACAGGCTGGCAGCGGACAACTGCCATGGTTCCAGTACCAGGAACAATCCGGCAAAAGCCAGGGCGATTCCCGCCCATTGCCAGCCGCGGATGTGTTCGCCCAGAAAGACCCTCGCAAAGACCAGCGTCCAGAACGGCATGGTGTAGCACAGTACGGATACCTTGCCGGCCCCGCCTGTTTGCAGGGCCATGTTCATCAGGCCGGTAAAGGCCGCCGTCTGGGTGATGCCGATCAGCAGGGTGTAGCGCCATGGCGGCGGGGTGAACGGCTGCTTTCTGGCCCAGAGGATGAGCCCCAGCGTGGCCGCAGCCACCATGGCACGAATGGCTGCCAGCCCAAACGGGCTGGCGTAGGCCATGCCTGCCTTGGTGACCAGCCAGTTGTAGCCCCAGATGCCCCACAGGAAAACCAGCAGGGCACCGTCAACGAGCTGTTTTTTTGTGGCCTGGTTCATGCGTGTTCCTGTTCATCCAGGTGGGCTTCAGCCTGGTTTCAGGCAGAATCAACCCGAAAGCATATGTTGTGCTGGTGGCTCGCATAAGATGGCCGGCGGTTTTCTGTACGACCCCTTCGCAACTGCCATGGCAGTCATCGCCAACTGGGTCGCGACATGAGCCGGGGCGTGGCAGATTGCCGGCTGGCGGCCGTGATGCAACGGCCGGGTCCGGTCCGGGTGGCAAGGACCGGTCTGGCTGCAAACCGGCGGAAGAGGCCGGTACTCCGGCTGGTGCGGTGGCAAGTGCCGGGCAGATGGTTCGTATGCTGGTGACGGATGGCCGGGGCAGGGGGCGGGGAGGTTGCAAGTGCAGATCTGTTTTTTTGGCGACAGCTTTACCCACGGAGTCGGTGATCCGGCCGGATTGGGCTGGCGTGGACGAGTGGTCCGGCGCCTGATCGGGGTACGGCCGGACGTGACGGCGTACGACCTCGGTATCCGGCGCAATACCAGTGCCGATATCCTGTTGCGCTGGGAGTCCGAGGCACGGGCCCGGCTGGCGCCGGGGCAAGTGCACCGGCTGGTGTTTGGTTTCGGGAGCAATGACTGTGCCGATGACGGTACCGGAAGAGGCCGTGTTTCCCGGTCAGACACCTTGCGTAATGCCCGCTCCATGCTGTCCCGGGCTGTAGAGGTCGCGCCGACGCTTCTGATCGGTCCGCCCCCAGTCCTGGATGACGTGGCGGCGGACCGGCGCATGGCCGGACTGGAGCCGGAGCTACGGGGCGTGGCTGAAGAGTTCGGGGTGCCTTTCCTGCCGGTATTTCACCGGCTGGCAACAGAGCCCGCCTGGACTGCCGGTGCGGCTGCCGGTGACGGTACGCACCCGGACGGAAACGGGTACCGGTTTCTGGCCGACTGCATCTGGAACTGGCCGGCATTCCGGGAATGGGCAGGGCTCCTTCCCGTGGATGTTGCATGAGGCTGCCGACGTGGCCTGGCCAGTGTCCGCTCCGGGCATGTGCTGAGCCAGTAAAGTCCGCCGGTGAAAGCGGCTGGTGTCCGTGGTGGTGTCATCGGGTGGTTTACGGCGCGGCTTTGCTGAATGTCGCTGCTTTTGTGCCGGTGCTCATTCTTCCGGATTGTGTGAGCAGAACGGTACCGGTTGCGACAGCAGGAGCATTGCCGGCAGCCGCCGTGCTGGAGCCCGGGTGAGGTGTGGCTTTGCTTGCTGCCAGATCCGCTGTGCCATGGCCATGTCCGGGAATGACCTGATGTATCAGGCAACCTGGTTTGCCGGCATGGCGCAAGGTGTGGCGGGCCTTTGTCATGCCGGAAGCGCGAAGGCTGGCAGGGGATGGATTGCCTGTGTCAGGTCACGTTTGTCGGTGATCTGCCGTTTTTGCCGCCCGTTTGTGCCTGTTGTCCCAAGTTCGTCCTTGCACCCCGTTGCAAACCGCCTTAGTCTCGCCGCGCCGGCCCGCCTTAGCGGGCCGTGCCGCTTTGCAAACCCGCCCGAACCTGCACGATGAACCCTGTCCGTATCCTGTCGGTCATCCCGCCGATGACGCAGCTCAACACGCCTTACCCGTCAACGGCCTACCTGACCGGCTTTTTGCGCGAGCAGGGTTTTGATGCACGCCAGACCGATCTGGCGCTCGCGCTGGTGCTGCGCCTTTTCAGCCGTGACGGGCTGGCCCGGTTGCGCGAGCAGGCGCTGGCCTTGCCGGCCAGGTCACGCACTGCGCAAATCGAGCATTTCCTGTCTGCATACGAGGATTACGAGGCGACCATCGCCCCGGTCCTTGCATTCCTGCAAGGGCGCGATCCGACCCTGGCGCACCGCATTGCCAGCCGCACGCTGTTGCCGGAGGGCGCGCGCTTTGCTGCCATCGATGCCTATGCTGATCCGGAAATGCCCGAGGCAGATCCGCTGGCATGGGCGTTTGGCGCACTGGGCAGTCATGACCGCGCGCGGCACATCGCCACGCTGTATCTGGACGATCTGGCCGACGTGCTACGCGATGCGGCCGACAGCCGCTTCGAGTTTGTCCGTTATGCCGAGAGCCTGGCACTGAGCCAGGGCTCGTTCGACCCGCTGGCCAAGGCACTGGCAGCCCGTCCTACGTTGGTAGACGAGATGCTGGCACAGTTGACGGCCGAAACGCTGGAACAGCACGCGCCCGACGTGGTGCTGTTGTCCGTGCCGTTTCCCGGCTCGGTGTATGCGGCGTTCCGTATTGCCCAGACCATCCGCCGGCTGCGTCCGCAGGTCAGGATCGTGCTCGGCGGCGGCTACGTGAATACCGAGCTGCGCTCGCTGGCCGAGCCGCGCGTGTTCGACTGCTTTGATTTTGTCACCCTGGATGACGGGGAGCGGCCACTGCTGGCGCTGCTGGATTATCTCGCCGGCCGGCGTTCGCGCGAGCGGCTGGTGCGTACTTATGTCCGCGAGGACGGGCGGGTGCGCTACGTGAATTTTCCCGAGCCGGACGTGCCGTTCAGCGAAACCGGTACGCCGACCTGGGTCGGGCTGCCGATCGGTGACTATCTGGGCCTGATCGACATGCTCAACCCGATGCACCGGCTGTGGTCGGACGGGCGCTGGAACAAGCTGACCATTGCCCACGGTTGCTACTGGAAGAAGTGCAGTTTTTGCGATGTGTCGCTCGATTACATTTCGCGGTACGAGACGGCGAATGCCTCGCTGCTGGCTGACCGCATCGAGGCGATCATCGCTGAAACCGGGCAGACCGGCTTTCATTTTGTCGATGAGGCGGCGCCACCGAAAATGTTGCGTGCACTGGCGGAGGAGCTGATCCGTCGCCGGCTGGTGATTACCTGGTGGGGCAATATCCGCTTTGAAAAGTCGTTTGATGCCGGACTGTGCCGGTTGCTGGCGCAGAGCGGTTGCATTGCGGTGTCGGGCGGGCTGGAGGTGGCGTCTGACCGCTTGCTCAAGCTGATGAAGAAAGGCGTGTCAGTTGATCAGGTAGCTCGGGTGACGCGCGACTTCACCGAGGCCGGCATTCTGGTGCATGCCTACCTGATGTACGGTTTTCCGACGCAAACGGTGCAGGACAGCGTGGATGCGCTGGAGTACGTGCGGCAGCTCTTTGATGCCGGCTGTATCCAGTCCGGCTATTTTCACCGTTTTGCCTGCACCATCCATTCGCCGGTCGGGCAGCATCCGGATGAATACGGGGTAACGCTGAAGCCGCTGCCGTTTGCCGGTTTCGCGCAGAATGATGTCGGCTTTACCGACCCGACCGGCACTGACCATGCGGCGATGGGGCGCGCCATGTCCAAGGCGCTGTACAACTACATGCACGGCATTGGCCTCGACTGGGACGTGCGGCGCTGGTTTGACGTGCGGGTGCCCAAGACCCTGGTGGCGCGCCGTTTTGTCGAGCGTGCGCTGGCGCGGGTCTAGGTTGCGGCCGGCCCGGCGTGCATGGCTAGGCAGGGGAGGCGGGCTTTGTTCCGGTGCTGTCTGGTCTGAAGTCCGTGGTACATTGCCTGTCCAGTTTCCGGCAGGAGGAATGCCATGAGTGCACCGGTCAAACCGTTGGTTACGCTTGATGATCTCGACAGGCTCGACATTCGTTGCGGCACGATCACTGCGGTCAATGATGTACCCAGGTCGGACAAAGTAGTTCAGCTGCTGGTCGATTTCGGGGATTTCAGCCGGAGCATCCTGTGCGGCATCAAGCAGGAACGACCTGATCTTGCCGCGCTGGTGGGGCAGCAGGCGCTGTTTGTGGTGAACCTTGCACCCCGGAAGATCTGTGGCGTGCAGTCTGAAGGCATGATGTTCGATATCGGGTACGCTGACGGAGTGTTGCCGTCGGCGCTGGCCCGGCCTGAGTTTCCGGTGCCGAACGGTGTGCGTGCCGGATAGGTCGCTGCAGAGAGGTGTGAAAGGCCGTGCGGGGAAACCGTACGGCTTTTTGCTGGCCGCTGCGTCTGCGTGAGGGCAGCAGCAGATTTGGCCGTGTCACCAGTCATGCCCCGGTTTGATGGGTGTGACGGCTGAGCAAAAACGACGGGCAACAAAAAAGCCAACCTGAAGAGGCTGGCTTTTTTGCTTAATTATGGTGCCCAGGAGAAGACTCGAACTTCCACGATGTTGCCATCGCTAGGACCTGAACCTAGTGCGTCTACCAATTCCGCCACCTGGGCATTTGTTCGGACAAGCCAAGCAATACTCGGCTAGAATGTCCATTCAGTTTTGTGTTGGTGCCCAGGAGAAGACTCGAACTTCCACGATGTTGCCATCGCTAGGACCTGAACCTAGTGCGTCTACCAATTCCGCCACCTGGGCCAACTCAATCGCAACCTGCGTCGCGCTGAACTGAGACGCGAATTATAAGCATTCCTCAGAGGCTGTCAATGGGTCATCACAAGAAAAAAACACAATCTTCTGTTTTGCGGGATCGCGATCCCTATCTGGAGCGGGAAAAACAAAAATATTCCAATCCGCTGCCGAGCCGGGAATACGTGCTGGACTTGCTGCGGGATGCCGGCTCCCCGCTTTACGCGGAAGAGCTCGGCCACATGCTGGGCATCCGTGATGATGAATGGACATTCTTTACCCGTCGCCTGCGGGCGATGGAGCGGGACGGTGAAGTCATCGTCAACCGCAAGGGTGCGATCTGCATCGCCGACAAGCTGGACCTGATCCGCGCGCGCATCATCGGCCACCGCGACGGCTTCGGTTTTGCCAAGCCGGATGACGGTTCGGCCGACCTCTTCCTGTCCGAGCGCGAGATGGGGCGCGTGCTGCATGGCGACCGCGTCATGGTGCGCGAAACCGGCACCGACCGGCGCGGCCGGCGCGAAGGCAAGATCGTCGAGGTGCTGGAACGGGTCAACCAGACCGTGGTCGGGCGCCTGCAACGCGAACGGGGCGTGATGTTCGTCGTGCCGGAAGACCGGCGCATCAACCAGGACATCCTTGTCGAACCGGGCGGTGATGCCGGTGCCAGATCCGGTCAGGTGGTGGTGGTGGAAATCCTGGCGCAGCCGCAGCGTTACGCCAAGCCGATCGGCCGCATCCTCGAGGTACTGGGCGATTACGCCGATCCGGGCATGGAAATCGAAATCGCCCTGCGCAAGCACGCCCTGCCGTACGAATTTTCCGCTGCCGCACTCAAGCAGGCCGGCAAGACGCCCGACAAGGTGCGCAAGAAAGACTGCAAGGGCCGGGTCGACCTGCGCGAACTGCCCTTGGTCACCATTGACGGCGAAACCGCCCGCGACTTTGACGACGCCGTGTTTGCCGAGCCTTCGGGCAAAGGCTGGCGCCTCGTGGTGGCCATTGCCGACGTCAGCCACTATGTCGAGCCGGGCGATGCCCTGGATGTCGATGCCTTTGACCGCGGCAACTCGGTGTACTTCCCGCGCCGGGTGATCCCGATGCTGCCCGAAGCGCTCAGCAACGGCATCTGCTCGCTCAATCCCGATGTCGAACGCCTGTGCATGGTGTGCGACATGCAGATCGGCCCCAAAGGCAAGGTCAAATCGTTCGATTTCTACCCGGCAGTGATGCGCTCGCGGGCCCGCCTGACCTACACCCAGGTCTGGCAATGGATCGAATCCGGTGAGCCGCACGCCCTCAAGCCGCAGATCGACACCCTGTACGCACTCTTCAAGGTCCTGCTGGCCGAACGCGAGTCGCGCGGCGCTATCGACTTTGACACTATCGAAACCCAGATGCTGTTCAACGAGCAGGGCAAGATCGACCGCATCGTGCCGGTGGTCCGCAATGATGCCCACCGGCTGATCGAGGAATGCATGCTGGCCGCCAACGTATGCGCCGCTGCCTTCCTCAAAAAGCATCGCCAGCCCTGCCTGTACCGGGTTCACGAAGGGCCGACGCCGGAAAAACTGGAAAAACTGCGCGCCTTCCTGCATCTGGCCGGCCTGTCGCTGGGCGGCGGAGACAGTCCGACCGCCAAGGACTACGCCCTGCTGGCCGCCCAGGTCCGCACCCGGCCCGATGCCGCCGTGTTGCAGACCATGCTGCTGCGCTCGCTGTCGCAGGCCGTGTACACCCCTGACAACATTGGTCACTTCGGATTGGCTTACCCGGCCTACACCCACTTCACCAGTCCGATCCGGCGCTATCCCGACCTGCTGGTGCACCGCGCCATCAAGGCCGTGCTGCAAGGCGAAAAATACAAACCGGAACGCAAGTGGCCGGAGTTGGGCGAACACTGCTCGATGACCGAGCGCCGGGCCGACGAAGCCACCCGCGACGTGGAAAACTGGCTCAAGTGCTACGCCATGCGCGACAAGGTCGGCGAAGTGTTTACCGGCACCATCAGCTCGGTCACGGCGTTTGGCGTTTTTGTCCTGCTGGACCAGTTCTACATCGAGGGGCTGGTGCACATTTCCGAACTGGGACGGGACTACTTCCATTACCGGCAGGAAATCCAGGCCATCGTCGGCGAAAAAAGCGGCGTCCGCTACGCACAGGGCGATGCGGTCACGGTCCGCGTGGCGCGGGTCGACCTGGAAAGCACGCAGATCGATTTTGCCCTGCTGCCGCCCGAAAAGCCGGCAGGCCAGACTCCCGCCGCACCGGCAGCCGAAGCCCCGGCCGGTCGTTCCCGCTCCCGCCGCCCGCCCGCACCGGTTGCTGACACCCCGACCGGAACGGGCAAACCGGCACCAGAAGGACGCAAGACCAAGGCCCGTCCGCCCCGGCGTCGCTGATGACGTAACCCGTCCTGATCCAGGGCACAGACCGGTTCCGGCCCGTGGCCCGGGCCGGTCAACAGCCTGATGGGCGATTGCAGACCGTACACCCCGCATGCCGGGGTGTTTTCCTGCATGCTGTCCGGGCTTTTTTCAGGCTGGCGCCGTCTAGGATGAAAGCTGGATCCTTTTCCGGAGTGCCGGCCCGATGCCAGCTTTTCAGCCCGTTCTGGCGCAGCTCAACCGCGTCATCCTCGGCAAGCCCGATACCGTGCGGCTGGCCCTGACCTGCCTGATTGCCGGCGGCCACCTGCTGCTGGAAGACATCCCTGGCGTGGGCAAGACCACACTGGCACAGGCGCTGGCGCGCTCGCTGGGGCTGGCTTTCCGCCGGGTCCAGTTCACCAGCGACCTGCTGCCGGCCGACCTGACGGGCGTCAACGTCTTTGACCGCAGCAGCGGCCAGTTCCGTTTCGAGCCCGGCCCGCTGTTCAGCCAGCTGGTGCTGGCCGACGAAATCAACCGGGCCTCGCCGCGCACGCAGTCGGCCCTGCTGGAGGCCATGGAAGAACGCCAGGTGTCGGTGGACGGCGTCACCCGCCCGCTGCCCGATCCCTTTGTCGTGATTGCCACCCAGAATCCCGGCGAACAGATCGGCGTCTTTCCCCTGCCCGAGTCACAGCGCGACCGTTTCCTGATGTGCCTGCGGCTGGGCTACCCGGACCCCGAGGCCGAACGGCGCCTGCTGGCCGGCGAAGCACCGTCGGCGCTGCTGGCGCAATTGCTGCCGGTCATGGACGCCTCCGGACTGGCCGAGGCAAGACAGGCGGCTGCCCGGCTCTATGCGGCCCCGGCCTTGCTGGACTATCTGCTGGCCCTGCTGCATGCCAGCCGCGGTGCCGGTGCCCCCGGCCTGTCGCCGCGGGCAGGGCTGGCCGTACTGGCCAGTGCCCGGGTATGGGGCTGGCTGGCCGGGCGCGAGATGGTATTGCCCGAGGACGTGCAGGCGGTGTTTCCCGCCGTGGCGTCCCACCGGCTGGGCGAAGACGGCGAAGCCCGTGCCCGCCATCTGCTGACCCGGATCATGCCGGCATGACTCCCCGGGAAGGTTCGCACACGCTGGGCTGGCAGGGCTTGCGTTGCCTGCCGACGCCAGCGGGCTGGGCCACCCTGGCCCTGGTCGGCGTGCTGGTGCTGCTGGCCCGCTGGACCGGGCTGGATGCCCTGCGTCTGCTGGCGGTCTGGCTGGCAGCCATCCTGCTGGGATCGGTGTGGCTGGCCTGTCGCACCCTGCTGGGCCTGCGGCTGGAATGGGCCGCAGCGCATCCGGTATTTGCCGGGCAACCGGCCGAGTTGCCGGTTGTGCTGGCCAATCCGGCCATGCGCGCACGCACTGGCCTCGCACTGGGCTGGGACGGCCAGCCGGCCGTGGTGCAACTGGCCGTACTGGCAGCGGCCAGCCGGCGTACATGCGGGCTGGACCATTCCACCGGCACACGGGGCTGGCAGCCCCTGCCGCCCTTGCGCATCAGCAGTTGCCAGCCGTTCGGCCTGGTGCGGGCGTGGGCCTGTCTGTCTGGATTGCCGGCCGTGCGGGTGTGGCCCTGTCCGCTGGAATCCGGCCTTCCGCTGGCTGCCGGCAGGCATCCGGGCGGGCAGGGCGATGAATGGCAGGAATTGTTGCCGTGGCGGCCGGGGCAGCCTGCCAGCCGGGTCGCGTGGAAAATCCGGGCGCATGGCGGGCCGCTGGTACAGAGCCGGTTTGGCGACAGCGCGGGACCGGCTGTCGAATGGCTGGACTGGGATGCGTCGCCCGAACCAGACCTCGACCGGCGGGCGGGCCTGCTGGCTGGCCGGGTGGTGCAGCTGGCGCAGCAGCCGGTATCCCTGCGGCTGAGGCTGGCCGGGCGCGAACTGGCCGGCGGTCCGGCCCGCCTGCTGGATGCGCTGGCCGATGCCGGGCGGGAGGCCGCATGAAACCGGACTGGCGACCGGACGGCCGCTGGGCGCTGGGCGCTTATGCGCTGTGGGTGGCCTTGCCGGCCTGGTGGCTGACCTCGTGGTGGGTGGCCGGCTTGCTGCCTTGTGTGGCCGGGCTTTACGGTTTGTTGAAAGAACGCACGCCGCGTGGCGTGCTGCTGGGGTTTTTGCTGCTGACTGCCTTGTGGCTGTGGTGGGGCAAGCCGGTGCTGGCGCCTGCCGACGGGCTGGCTTTTCTGGTGCTGTTGTTCGCAGCCAAGCTGCTGGAATGCCAGGGCGTGCGTGACCTGCGGCTGACCGTGGTGCTGGGCTGGCTGCTGATGGCGGTGTTCTGCCTGTTCCTGCGCTCGGTCTGGCTCTGGCCGTGGCTGGCGGGCTGTGTCGTGTCGGGGCTCTTGTTGCTGGCACGCAGCGTGCAGTCGTCGTGGCGCTGGCAGGCTGTCCGTCCGGGGCTGGCGTGGGTCGTGTTGACCCTGCCGCTGGCCTGGCTGTCGCTGGCATGGTGGCCGGCGGCGACCGGCTGGAATACCGGTGAGGCGGTACGGCGCACCGGGTTGGGGGACAGCCTGTCCCTGGGCAGCATGAGCGCGGTGGTGCGTGATCCGGCGCCGGCCTTTCAGGTGCATTTTGACCACGGTCCGCTGCCGGTGCCGGCCGAACGCTACTGGCGCGCTGACGTGCTATGGCTGTTTGACGGCTGGCGCTGGCTGGCCGGCCGCTCGTTCCTGCCGGTCCGGCTGCAAACAGGTCTGGCCGCCGGGCCGGACGAACGTGCCTATACGGTAGAGCCGCAAGGCATGGCGTTTCCGGATTCGCGCCGGGTGGCGCTGGACTGGCCGCGCACGGCATCCGGTGCGGTGACGCTGGCGGATGGTCAGACCCTGTGGTCCACCACGCCGGACGTACTGCCCTATACGGTGGTGAGTTCCAGCGTGCGGCCGGTGACCGGGCTGCCGGAGTCCGACCGCCTGCGGGCGCTGCAACTGCCGCCAGCCGGCAACGCGCAGGCGCGGGAGTGGGCGCGCCGCCTGCGGGCCGACAGCGGTTCGGACGCCTTGTTCCTGACCCGGCTCCTGCAATTCATCCATACCGCCGGCTTCCGCTACACCTTGCGCCCGCCGCCGCTGTCCGGCGACCTGATCGACCGTTTCTGGTTTGGCACGCGGGCCGGTTTCTGCGAGCACTATGCGGCAGCACTGGCATTCATGGCACGGGCAGCGGGCATTCCGGCGCGGGTGGTGGTGGGCTGGCAGGGCGGCGAGTGGCAACCGGCGGTGCAGCGGCTGGTGGTGCGGCAGGCGGACGCCCATGCCTGGACCGAGGTCTGGCTGGAGGGAGCCGGCTGGCTGCGGCTGGACGGAACCGCCGTGATTGCGCCGGACCGGATCGAGCAGGGGCTGATGGCCAGCCTGTCGTCTGCCGAACGTGACGACATGCCGGGTGGCGGCTGGCACTGGCAGCCGGACTGGGGCGCACCGGCATGGCGTTATGGCTGGTTACCGGCCGGTGCCTGTCTGCTGTGGCTGGGCTGGCGGGGCGTGATGGTCTGGCGGCGGCGCGCCGTACCGGACTGGCCGCGCCTGCAACAGCGGCTGGAACGGCTGGCCGCGCGGGCCGGCTGGCCGCGTCAGCCCGGTGAAGGTGCGCACGACTGGGCGCAGCGCCTGCGGCAGAATGCCCGGCCGCGGCTGGCCGACCAGGTGCAGGCCTATGCCGATTTGCTTTATTGCCCGCCCGCCGGCGATGCCGCCCGGCGGAGCCGGGCCTTGTGGCGGACCCTCGGCCGGGAACGCTGGCGCCTGTGGTGGAACGGACGGAATGCCTGACCGGAGCTAAGGATGAGGGCCGGTAATGCCGGCAGCACCGGACCGGTCATCCGGTGTCGCCATGGTCGGGCGGCTCGCTGGAGGGGCAGCGTAAAGACGGAGTGTTTTGTTGCGCGCCAAACGACGATCTGCTCATTTTCCCTGGTAATCAGGATCGCGCGTTTACCCGGAAACTCTTCTTCGTCCAGAGGGCCGGATGGACTGGCAAAGGCATGCGGAGATGTCATCCGTGGACTGCCGGCATGCTGCGGGCTGTCGCGCGGCGGGAACGGCAAGTCCGGCGTCTGCGGCAGCATGCTGTCCGTGCATCCGGTCCTGATGGCATCGGCGGCAGCGGGCCTGCCGGTGGAAGTGCCGCTCCAGCCTGCTTTGCCACGTTGTGCAACATGGCTGGCGTTACCCGTATTGCCGGGCCGGCCGGGTGTCCGGCAGGTCTGGTTTGCTCTGGATGGTCCGGCTAGGCCGGGAGTGTCGTCATCTTCGGCCCGGTGCGGCAGAGCCGTCCTGTTTCCCGTCTGGTACTTGCCGCGGCGGGACTGCTCCGCCCGGATTCACGGCGCAGAGGGTCGGGGACTGGGGCCGCCTTGCGCACGGATTGCCGGATGGCGCTGCCATGGCCATGATGCAAGGATGTTTGCCTGTGTTGACGGATGAATCCCGATGAACCGACTTGTCTCGCTGACTGCCCTGCTGGGCGAGCGTTGCTGTACCGATGCCGATACCCTGCAACGCTATGGTCTGGACTGGACCCGCTTTTGCCAGCCGGCACCGCTGGCCGTGCTGTTTCCGCAGACTCAGGAAGAAGTGCAGGAAATCGTACGCATTGCCAATCGCGAAGGCCTGCAACTGGTGCCCTCTGGCGGGCGGACCGGTCTGTCCGGCGGGGCTTGCGCCACGGCCGGTGAGGTGGTGGTGTCGCTGGAACGCATGAGCCGCCTGCTGGCGTTTGACGCCACTGACCGCCTGATGACGGTCGAGGCCGGCATGGTGACCGAAACCCTGCAACAGCTGGCCCGCGAGCGCGGGCTGTATTTCCCGGTGGATTTTGCTTCGCGCGGCTCCAGCCAGGTGGGGGGCAACGTAGCGACCAATGCCGGGGGTATCCGGGTGCTGCGCTACGGCATGTTCCGCGACTGGGTAGCCGGGTTGACCGTGGTGACCGGGGCAGGCGAGCTGTTGCAGCTCAATCACGGACTGGTCAAGAACAACACCGGCTACGACCTGCGCCATCTGTTTGTGGGCAGCGAGGGTACGCTCGGGCTGGTGACGGCAGTGACGCTGAAGCTGGCGCGCCCGCCGGCCGACAGCGGCGTGATGCTGTTTGCCGTGCCGCAGCTGGCGGACGTGATGACGGTACTGGCACGTTTCCGGCAGTTTGCCGATCCGCTGGCGTTCGAGTTTTTTTCCGATGCGGCGCTGGCGCAGGTCGAGGCGCGCGGCCATGTGGCCAGTCCGTTCGAGGGACGCTATGGCTACTATGCGCTGGTTGAATACGAACGGATCACGCCGGACGTGGACGAAATGGCCATGACGGCTTTTGCCGGTCTTGCCGGAGAGGGTGTGGTGGCAGATGCCGTGCTGGCCCAGTCGGACGAGCAGGCGCGCCGGCTGTGGCGCTTGCGTGAGGACATCAGCGAATCGATCACGCCGCGCACGCCCTACAAGAACGACATTGCCGTGCATCCGTCGCAGGTACCGGCCTTTGTGGCCGAGCTGGATACCTTGCTGGCACGGGAATATCCCGGTTTCGAAGTGGTGTGGTTCGGCCATATCGGTGACGGCAACCTGCACGTGAATGTCCTGCGTCCGCCGGAGCTGACGGTCGAGGCGTTCCGGCAGGCCTGCGAGCGGGTCAATGCGCTGGTGTTCGGTCTGGTGGCAGCCTACAACGGCAGTATGTCGGCCGAGCATGGCGTGGGCCTGCTGAAGGCGCCCTACCTGGCGGTCAGCCGCAGTCCGGAAGAAATTGCGCTGATGCGGGGCATCAAGGCCGTTTTTGATCCGCGCGGCGTGATGAATCCCGGCAAGCTCATTGCCTAAAAAATAATCAGTATCGGGTTTTTGCCGGTATATCAGCGAATTACCTGACTTTTCCACAGTTTTCCTACAGCAACATCCACCCCGGCTGGGGGAAATTCACAGGCAGGTCTGCAAGCGTGGACAGGCTGTGGACAACCCTGCCGGCCAACCGGAGTGTCAATATGTTCAAGGAGTTCCGCGAGTTTGCCATGCGTGGCAACGTGATCGACCTGGCCGTGGGCGTGGTGATCGGCGCCGCCTTTGGCTCCATCGTCAAATCGCTGGTGGACGACATCATCATGCCGCCGATCGGCCTGCTGATCGGCAAGGTCAATTTTGCCGATCTGTTCATCACCCTGAAGGCGGGTGCCACGCCCGGCCCCTACGCCACAGTGGCGGCCGCCAAGGCTGCCGGGGCGGTGACAATGAATGTGGGGCAGTTCATCAACTCGGTAGTGAGTTTTGTCCTGATTGCCTTCTCGGTGTTCCTGCTGGTGAAGGTGGTCAATCGCCTGTACCAGAAAAAGGACGCGGCCGCGCCGGCTCCGGCCACCCGTGACTGCCCGTTCTGCGCGACGGCGATTCCGCTGGCGGCCACCCGCTGTCCGCATTGCACGTCGCAGGTGCCGCCAGCGGACTGAAGCGGTGCGGGACAGGGTAAACGATTTGACGTCTTTGCCGGGCCGGGCTTAGGCTTGCAGGCTGCACGGAATGTGCATGCATGCTTCCCGTTTCCCGTTTCCGGTTTCCGACGGCCTGCCCAAGGGCAGGCCGTCCGTTTTTGCCCGTGTCCCGCCCTCATGACCACACCCCGTACTCCCGGCCGTCTGGCCAACCTGTTGCTGCTCCTGGCCCTGTGGGGGGTCTGGGGGTACAACTGGGTCGTCACCAAGGAAGGCCTCAACTATGCCGGCCCGTTTGCGCTGGCGGTCGGCCGTTCGGTGCTGGCCGTGGCAACGCTGGGCCTCGTGTTGCTGCTGAGCGGTCGCTCGCTGCGGCCACCGCCATGGCGGCCGACCCTGTTGATTGCCCTGACCCAGACGGCAGGCTTTACCGCACTCACCAACCTTGCCCTGCTGTTTGGCGGTGCCGGCAAGGTGTCGGTGCTGTGCTATACCATGCCGTTCTGGACGCTGCTGTTTGCGTGGGTGTTTCTTGGCGAGCGGGTACGCGGCTGGCAGTGGCTGGGGGTCGGGCTGGCGCTGGCCGGTCTGGTCCTGATCCTGGAACCGTGGAACCTGACCTCCGGCAGCATCTCCAACTGGCTGGCGCTGGCAGGCGGCATCTGCTGGGCAGCCAGTGCCATCCTGATCAAGCGCATGCGGCGGCAAGGACCGGTGGACCCGCTGGGACTGACGTTCTGGCAGATGGTCTGGGGTACGCTGCCGCTGACGGCCCTGTGGTGGATGATGCCGGGGCCGCCGGTGGTATGGGGCTGGCCGCTGCTGCTGGTGCTGCTGTTTGCGGGCTGTCTGGCCGGCGGACTGGGCTGGCTGGTGTGGACGCTGCTGCTGTCCCGCCTGTCGGCCGGCACCGCCAGCCTGAACATTCTGGCCATCCCTGGTGTGGCCGTTCTGGCGGCCTGGCTGCAACTGGGCGAAGTGCCCGACATGTTTGAATCAATCGGCATGCTGCTGATTGCCCTGGCGCTGGCTGTGCTGGCGTTCCTGACCATCAAGGGCGAGCGCCGCCTGAAAGGCCTGGCGCAAGCCCGTCCGGAGAAATGCAAATGAACGATCTGAGCCGCGAACTGTCGATGACGGTGCTGATGACGCCGGACATGGCCAATTTTTCCGGCAACGTGCACGGCGGGGCCATCCTGAAACTGCTGGACCAGGTGGCGTATGCCTGTGCGGCACGCTATGCCGGCCAGTATGTGGTGACGCTGTCGGTGGATCAGGTGACCTTCAAGCAGCCCATCCATGTGGGCGAGATGGTGAGCTTCCTGGCCAGTGTCAATTACGTGGGCCGTTCGTCGATGGAAATCGGCATCAAGGTGATTGCCGAAAACATCCATGACCGCGTCGTGAGGCACACCAACAGCTGCTATTTCACCATGGTGGCCGTCGACGGCCATGGCCGTCCGGTGGCGGCGCCGGTTTTCACGCCGCAAAATGCGACCGAACAGTGCCGCTGGGATGCCGCGCTCAAGCGCAAGGCCGCCCGCCAGGCGCTTGCCAGCCGCGCCTGAGCGCGCCGGGCTGCTAGAATCGCGCCTGTTTACGCTAGTCTGTCGTCCTGCTCCCTGAACCGGAGCAGGCATTTTCCGGAAAGTCTTACCTGCCATGCTCGACATCCAACTGCTCCGCACCCAGCTTGATACCGTGGCGGCCCGTCTGGCCGCCCGTGGTTATACGCTCGACACTGAGGCGTTCACCGCGCTTGAAAACGAACGCAAGGCGCTGCAAACCCGTACGCAAGACCTGCAGGCCCGCCGCAACAGCCTGTCCAGGCAGGTGGGCGAAGCCAAGCGCCGCGGTGAGGATGCTTCGGCGGTGCTCGCTGAAGTGTCCGGTCTCGGTGACGAACTGAAAGCCAACGAAGCCGCGCTGGAAGGCTTGCAGGGCCGTCTGGCCGAGCTGTTGCAGGCCATTCCCAACCTGCCGCACGAATCGGTGCCGGTGGGTCGGGACGAAACCGGCAACGTTGAAATCCGCCGGGTGGGCGTGCCGCGCAGCTTCGATTTCCAGGTGAAGGATCACGTCGACATCGGTACGCCGCTGGGGCTGGACGCCGAAACCGGCGCCAAGCTTTCGGGAGCCCGCTTTACCGTATTGCGCGGCCAGATGGCCCGCCTGCACCGGGCGCTGGCGCAGTTCATGCTGAACACCCACGCCGACGAACACGGCTACACCGAGGTCTACACCCCGTACATGGTCAACGCGACCAGCATGTATGGCACCGGCCAGCTGCCGAAGTTCGAGGAGGACCTGTTCCGTGTGCCGCGCGGTGACGAAAACTTCTATCTGGTGCCGACGGCCGAAGTGCCGGTGACCAACTTCGTGCGCGATGAAATCGTCAAGGCAGCCGACCTGCCGCTGCGCTATGTCGCCCATACCCCGTGCTTCCGCTCCGAAGCCGGTGCCTATGGCCGTGATACCCGCGGCATGATCCGCCAGCACCAGTTCGACAAGGTGGAGCTGGTACAGGTCGTGCGTCCGGAAGAATCGCTCAATGCGCTGGAAACCCTGACCGGTCACGCCGAAACCATCCTGAAAAAACTCGGTTTGCCGTATCGCGTCATCGTGCTGTGCACGGGCGACATGGGTTTTGGCAGCCAGAAGACCTACGACATCGAGGTGTGGCTGCCGGCGCAGGACACTTACCGCGAAATTTCCAGCTGCTCGAGCATGGGAGATTTCCAGGCGCGCCGCATGCAGGCCCGTTTCAAGGACGAGGCCGGCAAGAACCAGCTGGTGCATACCCTGAACGGATCGGGTCTGGCGGTCGGCCGTACGCTGGTGGCAGTGCTGGAAAACTACCAGAATGCCGACGGCTCGGTGACGGTGCCGGAAGTGTTGCGTCCGTACATGGGCGGGCTGGAGAAACTGCTGCCGCAGGGCTGAGCCCTGCCGGCTTGCGTTTGTCCGGCTGAAACGGGCCGCCCGGTAGGGCGGCCCGTTTTCATGCGTACTGATTGCCTATAACAGGGGGGTACATGGCTCCGGATCGGCCGGAGCGCATAAAGGGAGGATTGCTGTGATGGGTAAGGTGAACGGATCAATGCTCGGGCTGGCTGCAGCCGGCATGTTGCTGGTGTCTGCAATGGTGCAGGCCGCGCCCCAGTCCGTACCGCTGTCGGGGCCGGCGGCAGCGCTCCGGCATGGTGATGTACCTGCTGCGCCGGCTGGCGTGGTGGTGATCGAGGGCGGGCCGGGGCCGGTGATTGGTGGTACCGGGCTGAACCTGGGGTGGCACATGCATCCCGGCATGCATGGACCGGCCGCTGCATCCATGGCTGGTCCGATGGAGCAGTGGGTGGCACCGGGCTGGCGGATGCAGTCCCTGATGGACCGTCTGAAGCTGGATGCCACGCAGAAATCGGCCTTTGACCTGATGATTGCGCGGACGGATGCTTCCGACCGCTGGCTGATGCAGGAAATGCAGCGTATCAATGCCGCCATGCGGGCTCCGGGCCTGTCGCTGCCCAACCTGCTGGCCTTGCAGCATGCCGGCATGGAGGCCCGGGTGGCGGCCATGACGGCACATGACGAGGCGCTGGTGGCGTTTTACAACCAGCTGACGCCGGCCCAGCGCCTGCTGATGGATGCGGCTCCGGCAACCCGCCCGGCTGCTCCGGCCGGCCTCGGCTCCAGCCGCATGAATCCGGCCCTGAGCGCCGGCCCGGCCGCCGCGCAGGAATAACGCGGCGGGTATCAGCGCCAGGCCGACAGGGCCTGGCTTTCCAGCAGGAGCTGCTCCATGGTGGCAGCCGGGACCGGGCGGCTGAACAGGTAGCCCTGTCCGTACTGGCAGCCGTGGTCCAGCAGGAACTGCCGGTGTTCCTCGCGTTCGACGCCTTCAGCCACGGGTTGCAGGTTCAGGCTTTGCCCCATGGAGATGATGGCGCTGGCGATGGCGGCGTCGTCGCGGTCCTCGTGCAGGTCGGTGACGAAGGAGCGGTCGATTTTCAGGACATCGATCGGCAGCTGCTTGAGGTAGGACAGCGACGAATAGCCGGTGCCGAAGTCGTCGATGGCAATGCGCACGCCCAGTGCCTTGAGGTTCTTGAGCGTGCGGATCATCTCGCCGGTATTGTCCATCGCCACCGATTCGGTGATTTCCAGTTCCAGATAGTGACCAGGCAGGTTGCTGTGTTCGAGGATGCGGCGGACGGTGGCGACGATGTCGCCCTGGGTCATCTGCTTGCTGGACAGGTTGACGGCCACGGTACCGGGCAAGAGGCCGAGGTTGAGCCAGTGCCGCGCCTGGCGGCAGGCCTGTTCCAGCACCCACTCGCCAATGGTGGAGATCAGGTTGGATTCTTCGGCGATCGGAATGAAGTCGGCCGGGCTGACCGGTCCCAGTTCGTGGCTGCGCCAGCGCAGCAGGGCTTCCATGCCGTAGATGTGACCGTGGGCGAGGTCGACCTTGGGCTGGAAATGCAGCTGGAATTCCTGGCGGGCCAGCGCACGGTGCAGGTTGGATTCCAGCCGCAACCGGGCCAGCGTGCTGGCATTCATGTCGGCGGTAAAGAACTGGAAATTGTTCTTGCCCCGCTCCTTGGCCCGGTACATGGCCGTGTCGGCATTCATGCGCAGCACTTCCGGGGTACTGCCGTCATCCGGGTAGATGGCGATGCCGACCGAGGCGGTGACATACACGTCGTGGCCGTCGAGCGTGACCATGCCCTGCACCCGGTCGATCAGTTTCTGGGCCGTCTGGGCCACGCCGCGCAGGTCGCGGATGTCTTCCAGCACGATGTTGAATTCGTCGCCGCCCAGCCGGGCGACGGTGTCGCTGGCGCGCAGGCTGCCGGTCAGGCGGCTGGCGACGGTTTGCAGCAGCTTGTCGCCGACGGCATGGCCGAGGGTGTCGTTGATGAACTTGAAGCGGTCGAGGTCGAGGAACATCAGCGCCACGCGCTTGCCTTGCCGGTGGGCGCGGGTGAGGGCGGCACCCAGGCGTTCCATCAGCAGGGTGCGGTTGGGCAGGTCGGTCAGCGGGTCGTGGTTGGCAAGGTAGTGCAGCCGTTCTTCGTTGAGCTTGCGCTGGGTGATGTCGCTGAAAATGCCGGCGTAGTGAGTAAAGGTGCCGTCCGGTCCGCGGATGCCGGTGATGGTCAGGTGCTCGGTGTAGAACTTGCCGTCCTTGCGGCGGTTGATGACTTCGCCCTGCCAGAATCCGTGCTCGCGCAGGCTTTGCCACAGGTGGCGGTAAAATTCCGGCGGCTGCTGGCTGGAGCTGAGGATGCGCGGGTTCTTGCCGACCACTTCTTCGCGGCGCCAGCCGGTAATGCGGGTAAAGGCCGGGTTGACGGTTTCGATGATGCCTTCGGCGTCGGTGATGATGATGCCTTCCAGTGTGGCTTCAAACACCTTGTCGGCCAGCCGCAGGTTCTGCTGCGACAGGTTGAGGGCTTCGTCGCGTTCCTTGAGGGCGTATTGCAGCTCGTGGACGTATTCGTGCTCGATCGACGCCATGATGTCGGCAAAGCCGACCAGTCCGGTCAACTGGTTGTTTTCGCTGGTGATGCCCAGATGGCGGATGTGCTTTTCGGCGAGGAGCTTGCGGGCATAGTAAAGGCTGGCGCTGGCCTTGGCCGTCACCAGTGGCCGGCTGGCCAGCCGGCCGACCGGCTGGTCGGGATCGTTGCTGTCCAGATGGCGCACCACGTCGCGCTGGGTCAGGATGCCGTAACCGCCGTCCGGGTATTCGATGATGACCGCCTCCTGGGTAACCTGGCGCATGGCTGCGACGGCTTCGGCAAAGGAGGCATCGGCTCTCAGGAACCTTGGCGGGGCGCTGGGGATCGAGCCGACTTCCTTGAGGCGGATGAAGAATTCGGCCCCCTGGTTCAGGACGATGTCGGTCTGTGACAGGATGCCGCGCGGCTGGTTCTGCTGGTCGATGACCAGATAGTGGCGGATGCCTTCGTGGCGAAAGCGGATGGCCGCTTCGTGAAAAGGCGTGTCGACCGGCAGGGTCTTGACCGGTGAACTCATCACGCTGGAAATCGGTACCCTGAGTCCGTCTGGATCGTGCAGGTCCAGCTTGAGGACATCGGCCTCGGTCCAGATGCCTGCCGGCTGGCCTTGTCCGTCCAGCACGATGATCGAGCCGCACAGGGCCTCGCGCATCTGGCGGGCGGCCTCATGCACCGGGGTATCGGGCGCACAGGTGACTAGGCGTGGCGAGACCAGCGATTCAATGGTCTTCTGGTAGTAAATGCCCACAGGAACTCCGCAACGGTAAGGAACAGGCAACGGTCAGACGGGGGTGAAGTATAGCCATTTGGCATCTGGTTTTTTATGTCAAATGACATTGGCCGGAGGCTGTCACGGAATGAAGATTGCAGCTGGCAGACGGGCGGTTTATCTTGGCGTCATCCCGGATCCGGCGGCTGGCCGACCATCATTTCAGGAGATTCCATGCGTATCGAAACCCTCGCCGTCCATGGCGGTTACCGTCCCGACCCGACCACCCGCGCGGCTGCCGTGCCGATTTACCAGACCACCAGCTATGCCTTCGACAGCACCCAGCACGGGGCAGACCTCTTCGACCTCAAGGTGGCCGGCAACATCTACACCCGCATCATGAATCCGACCACCGACGTGCTGGAGCAGCGCGTTGCCGCGATGGAGGGCGGAGTCGGAGCGCTGGCCGTGGCGTCGGGCATGGCGGCGGTGACCTATGCCATCCAGACCATTGCCGAAGCCGGCGACAACATCATTGCCACCAGCACGCTGTACGGCGGCACCTACAACCTGCTGGCGCACACCCTGCCACAGCTGGGAATCGAAGTACGTTTTGTCGATTACCGTGATCCCCGGGCCGTGACCGGGCTGGTGGATGCCCGCACCAAGGCCGTGTATTGCGAATCCATCGGCAACCCTCTGGGCAATGTGGTTGACTTCGCCGCTTTTGCCGAAGTGGCACATGCCGGCGGCGTGCCGCTGATCGTCGACAACACGGTGCCGTCGCCGTATCTGTGCCGGCCGTTCGAGCATGGTGCCGACATCGTCGTGCATTCGCTGACCAAGTACATGGGCGGACACGGTACCAGCATCGGTGGCATCATCGTTGATTCGGGTCGTTTCCCGTGGGGCGAGCATAAAGAGAAATTCGTGCGTCTGAATACACCGGATGTCAGCTACCACGGTGTTAACTATGTTGAGGCGATGGGTGCAGCTGCCTACATCGCCAGGGCACGCGTGGTGCCGCTTCGCAACATGGGGGCGGCTATCAGTCCGATGAACAGTTTCCAGATTTTACAAGGAATCGAGACCTTGCCGCTGCGCATGGACCGCATTTGCAGCAATACGCAGCGCGTTGCCGAATTTCTTGCGGCCCATCCGGCGGTGGACTGGGTCGAATACGCCGGCCTCGAAGGCAACCCCAGCAAGCCGCTGGTGGACAAGTATATGGGCGGACGGGCCTCGGGCATCTTGAGCTTCGGTGTCAAGGGCGGCGTGGAAGCCGGCACCCGCTTCATCGACGCGCTCCAGCTGTTTGTCCGGCTGGTCAATATCGGCGATGCCAAGAGCCTCGCCTGCCATCCGGCCAGCACCACGCACCGCCAGCTGTCGGTCGAAGAACAGCGCAAGGCCGGGGTACGACCGGAAATGGTGCGCCTGTCGATCGGCATTGAACATGTGGACGACCTGATCGAAGACTTGGAGCAGGCACTGGCCGCTGCCCGGCAATAGACCGGCCGGCTGCCAGCAGCAGGCATGTTGATGCGAGGGCAGCCACAGAAGCTGCCCCGTCAAAAATGACGAGGAGGGGGCATGACCACCCTGAAGTTGAATGTCGCAGGGGCCGGAAAAGTCGGCCGGGTACTGGCACGCCGCTGGCAACAGGCCGGTGTGGCCGAAATCGGCGGCGTATGCTGCCGGCGCTCGTCTTCGGCCGAAGAGGCCGTGGCGTTCATCGGAGCCGGACAGGTGTGTTCGCTGGCCACACTGCCCGCTGCCGACCTGTGGCTGATCAGCGTGCCTGACAGCCAGATTGCCGGCGTGGCCCAGGCACTGGCCGGCCGCGACAACCTGACACCGGCGCTGGCCGTGCATGCCAGCGGCGCCCTGACCGCCGCCGTGCTGGCGCCACTGGCCGAACGTGGCTGGCAGACCGCCAGCGCCCATCCCGCCCTCAGTTTTGCCGAGCCGGTGCGGGCACTGGCCACATTCGAAGGGACACCCGTGGCACTGGAAGGCATGGAAGACGCCTGCCAGGTTCTGGACCCCTTGCTGACGGCCATCGGTGCCCGGCCGTTTCTCCTGTCCAGCGAACACAAGCCGCGCTACCACGCCGCCTGTACCATCGCCTCCAATTACGTGGTCACCCTGGCCGACATGGCGTGGCGGGTGGCCCAGGAGGCCGGGCTGGATGCGGAAACCGCGCGTGACGTGCTGGGCCCGCTGGCGAGCCAGTCGCTGGTCAATGCCTTCCAGTTCGGGCCGGCTACGGCCCTGACCGGGCCCGTGGTCCGTGGAGACAGCGGCACCGTGGCCCTGCATCTGGACGAACTGACCGACCCGCTGGACGAGCAGGCATACCGGGCGCTCGGGCGTCTGGCCGTGCGGCTGGCCGGCGGACGGCTGGATGCCGAACACCGTGACGCCCTCTCGACCCTGCTGGCCGAACCGCGGGGATGAGCATGCCGGCCTGCCTGTTCAATGGCGAAGCGGCCGACCGGATTCCGGTGACCGACCGTGGGCTTGGCTACGGTGACGGCCTGTTCCGCACGGTGCTGCTCAAGCAGGGCCGGCCCACGCTCTGGCACTGGCACTGGCAATGCCTGCAACATGACTGCGCTGCCCTGGGGCTGCCATTGCCGGCCGAATCCGTCCTGCTGGCGGAGCTGGCACAACTGGCCGCCACCTTGCCGCTGGCCGTCGGCAAGATCGTGCTGACCCGTGGCAGCGGTGCCCGTGGCTATGCCCTGCCGCAGCCCGTGGTGCCAACCCGGCTGGTATCCGTTGCCGGTTTTGCACCGCAGCCCTGCCCGGACGGCGTGACGGTGCGCTGGTGCCGGCTGGAGCTGGCCAGCCAGCCGCGGCTGGCCGGAGTCAAGCATCTCAACCGGCTGGAAAACGTGCTGGCGCGGGCCGAATGGGATGATCCTGCCATCCGTGAAGGACTGCTGTGCGATGCCGAAGGCTGGCTGACCGAGGCCTGTGCCTGCAATGTGTTTGTCGATTTCGGTTCGCATGTGGCCACGCCCTTGCTGGACCGCTGCGGTGTCGCCGGGGCTGCCCGCGCCTGCCTGCTGGACTGCCTGGCAGACCGCCTTGGTCGTCCGGTGCGGGTTGAGCGCATTGCCCGCGCCGCTGTACAGGGGGCGCAAGGTCTGTGGCTGTGCAACAGCGTGGTGGGCGTGCTGCCGGTCCGGCGGCTGGATGCGCTCGCGTTCGGGTTGCCGGATTCGGCCCGCGTGGCGGCAGATATCCTGGCAGCGGCCTGACTCCGGTGACGGAGCGGGGCCGGGAGGCGGCCTGCGCCGGAATCTGGCCGGTTGCTTTCCCTGCGCGGCAGCCTTGCCGGCTGATGTGACAAGCGCCCTGCCGGATGACTGTT
Source organism: Laribacter hongkongensis DSM 14985 (assembly GCF_000423285.1). Classification (NCBI taxonomy): domain Bacteria; kingdom Pseudomonadati; phylum Pseudomonadota; class Betaproteobacteria; order Neisseriales; family Aquaspirillaceae; genus Laribacter; species Laribacter hongkongensis. The sequence continues at coordinate 12,106 of NZ_KE383998.1, read as the reverse complement.
TGCAGTGATCCGGGCCGGTCTTGATCACGTCATGCAGCGGCTGGTCCGGCAGTCATCCGGGCTGGACCGGTGCCGTGGCGTGCAAGTTCGCCTATGATGTCCGGCTCAACAGCCAAGGGGACGGCAGTGCGGATCGGCAAGTTGGTGATTATCGGGGTGGGCCTGATCGGTGGCTCGTTTGCGCTGTCGCTGCGGCGGGCAGGGCAGGTCGGCCAGGTTGTCGGCGTGGGTCGCAGTCGCGAGAATCTGGAGCGGGCGCTGGAGCTGGGCGTGATCGATTCCTGGGTCCAGGATGCCGCTGTCGCCGTGCAGGACGCCGACATGGTGCTGGTGGCTACTCCGGTCGGGCAGATGGCGCAGGTATTTGCCGCCATTGCACCGGTCTTGCCGCCCGGAGCCATCGTGACCGATGCCGGCAGCACCAAGTGCGATGTCGTGGCGCTGATGAGGCAGCACCTGCCCCGGCAGTTGTCCCGCTGCGTACCGGCCCATCCGATTGCCGGGTCCGAGCTGTCCGGCGCTGCCGCAGCCCAGTTCGCCCTGTTTGAAAACCGCACTGTGGTACTGGCGCCGCTGCCGGAAACCGACGACGAGGCCGTGGCCTGCGTGCGGGCCGCCTGGCAGGTGACCGGTGCCAGTGTCGCCAGCCTGCGGCCGGAACAGCACGACGCCATTTTTGCCACGGTCAGCCATCTGCCGCACCTGCTGGCCTTTGCCTATGTGGACACCGTGCTGGCCAGACCCGATGCCCGGCAGTGCTTTGATTTTGCCTCGACCGGTTTTCGCGACTTTACCCGGATCGCCGGCAGTCATCCGGAAATGTGGCGTGACATTACCTTGGCCAACCAGGCGGCCCTGCTGGCCGAGCTGGACGCCTTTTCCGCCACGCTGGCCCAGCTGCGGGCAGAGGTGGCGGCCGCCGATGCCGGAGCCCTGGAGGCGCGCTTTGCCCGCGCGCGTTCGGCCCGTACGGCCTGGGCCGAGCGCTTCAACCGGCGTTGATCAGGAAACCCGGCCAAGCGCTGATGCGGAGCGGGCGATTCCGCTACAATTACGGTTTTTGTCACGGCTTTTCCTATGCAGGCGATTGCCATTGATGCCGTCAGCAAACGCTACGGTGACTTTACCGCGCTCGACCGGGTCAGTCTGGCAGTCGAAGAGGGCGAATTCTTTGCCTTGCTGGGCCCCAACGGTGCCGGCAAGACCACGCTGATTTCCTGCATGGCCGGTCTGGCCCGGCCTACGGACGGGCAGATCCGCATCATGGGGCATGACGTGGTCCGTGATTACCGGGCCGCCCGGCGCGCCCTTGGCGTGGTGCCGCAGGAACTGGTGTTCGATCCGTTTTTTACCGTGCGGGAAACGCTGGTTTTCCAGTCAGGTTATTTCGGTCTGCGCCACAACGACGACTGGATCGACGAAATCCTCGCCCGGCTGGGGCTGACCGACAAGGCCGGGACCAACATGCGTGCCCTGTCAGGTGGCATGAAGCGCCGCGTGATGGTGGCGCAGGCACTGGTGCACCGGCCGCCGGTCATCGTGCTGGACGAGCCGACTGCCGGCGTGGACGTGGCCCTGCGCCAGAGCCTGTGGGCCTTCGTGCAGGAACTCAACCAGGCCGGTCATACCATCGTGCTGACCACGCACTATCTGGAAGAAGCCGAAACCCTGTGCCACCGCATCGCCATGCTCAAGGAAGGACGGCTGATCGCGCTGGAGGACAAGGAACGCCTGCTGTCGCGCGGAGAAGAGGCCCGGCGTGTCCGCTTCGTGCTGGTGCAGCCGGCAGAATTGCCGGCAGAGCTGCTGCCGCTGCTGGACAGCCGCGACGACGAAGGGGTGACACTGAAGCTGGCCGATCATGACCAGCTGGAGGACATCCTGGCGTGCATGCGCATGGCCGGAGTCAGGGTGAAGGAATTGCGGACGGTCAAGACCGACCTCGAGGATGTGTTCGTGAGCATGATGCAAGGGCAGGGGAGCTGAAATGTCCGGATTTTTTACCCTGTTCAAGAAGGAAATCCTGCGGTTTTGGAAGGTTTCCTTCCAGACGGTGGCCGCACCGGTGCTGACGGCATTGCTGTACCTGCTGGTGTTTTCGCATGCCCTGTCCGGGCGGGTGGACATGTATCCCGGCGTCAGTTACGTGCTGTTCCTGATTCCCGGGCTGATCATGATGTCAATGTTGCAGAACGCGTTTTCCAACGGCAGTTCCAGCCTGATCCAGAGCAAGATCACCGGCAACATCGTGTTCATCCTGCTGCCGCCCCTGTCGGCACTGGAGGTGTTTGCCGCTTATCTGCTGGCTGCGGTGGTACGTGGTCTGGTGGTGGGGGCCGGTGTGTGGCTGGTCACGCTGTGGGCCGGTTTTCCGCCGCTGGCGCATCCGGTGTGGCTGCTGCTGTTTGCCGTGCTGGGCTGCGGCGTGCTGGGGGCGCTGGGCGTGCTGGCCGGGGTATGGGCCGACAAGTTCGACCAGCTGGCGGCCTTCCAGAATTTCATCATCATGCCGCTGACTTTCCTGTCCGGCGTATTCTATTCGGTCCACAGCCTGTCACCTTTCTGGTACGCGGTAAGCCACCTTAATCCGGTGTTCTATATGATCGACGGCTTCCGCTACGGCTTTTTCGGCGTATCTGACGCTGATCCGTGGCTCAGTTTTGCGGTGGTGGCCGCAGCCTTCGTGCTGGTGTCCGCCATCGTGCTCCAGGTTTTGCATTCCGGTTACAAATTGCGACGCTAATCCACCATGATGACTCCTGACCAAGTCCGGCAGCTGATTGCTGCCACCCTCGACTGCACCGCCATTGACGTGCGCGGCGACGGTCACCACTTTTACGCCAGCATCGTATCGCCGGCCTTTGCCGGCAAGCGGCTGGTCGAACGGCACCTGATGGTCAAGTCGGCCCTCAAGCCCCAGTTTGACGACGGTACGCTGCATGCGCTGTCGATTGAATCGGCCAAGACTCCCGAAGAACTCGCCAAGTAACGCCCAAGGCTGATTTGCATGGAAAAACTCAAGATCACCGGTAATGGTCCGCTCAAGGGCGACATTACGGTTTCCGGTGCCAAAAACGCGGCGCTGCCGATTTTGTGCGCCTCTTTGCTGACCGCAGACACGCTGCGGCTGACCAACGTGCCGCAGCTGCGCGATGTCATGACCACGCAGAAGCTGTTGCAGGGCATGGGCGCGCGGGTCATGACCGACAACGTGCACGAATTCGAGCTGTCGGCCGCCCAGGTCAGCGATACCTGCGCACCGTACGAGCTGGTGAAAACCATGCGCGCCTCGATTCTGGTGCTGGGCCCGACACTGGCCCGCTTCGGCGAGGCTTCGGTCAGCCTGCCCGGTGGCTGCGCCATCGGCTCGCGCCCGGTCGACCAGCACATCAAGGGGCTGGCGGCCATGGGCGCCGACATCGTGATCGAACACGGTTACGTCAAGGCCCGTGGCCGCCTCAAGGGCGCCCGGGTGGTGATGGACATGGTGACGGTGACCGGAACGGAAAACCTGCTGATGGCTGCCACGCTGGCCGACGGTACCACCGTGCTGGAAAACGCTGCCCGCGAACCGGAGGTGACCGATCTCGCTGTGTGCCTCAACAAGATGGGGGCCCGCATCAGCGGTTTGGGTACCGACCGGCTGGTGATCGAGGGGGTTGAGCGCCTGCATGGTGCCGAGCACGCGGTGATGCCGGACCGCATCGAGGCCGGGACTTTCCTGGTCGCCGGGGCCATGACGCAGGGCAAGCTGGTGCTGCGCAACGCGCGGGCTGCGGACATGGGCGCGATCCTTGACAAGCTGGCCGAAGCCGGTGCGGTCATCGAGGCGGGGGGCGACTGGATCGCCCTCGACATGCCGCAGCGTCCCAGGGCAGTCAGCCTGCGGACCCTGCCGTATCCGGCCTTTCCGACCGACATGCAGGCCCAGTTCATGGCAATGAACTGCATCGCCGAAGGTGTGGGCAGCATCAAGGAAACCATTTTTGAAAACCGCTTCATGCACGTGCCGGAGCTGATCCGCATGGGCGCACGCATCGACGTGGAAGGCAATCTGGCGACTACCCACGGGGTGAACAAGCTTTCGGGCGCCACGGTGATGGCGACCGACCTGCGCGCTTCGGCGAGCCTCGTGCTGGCCGGGCTGGTGGCAGACGGCACCACCATCGTCGACCGGATCTACCATCTGGACCGCGGTTACGAGCACATCGAGCGCAAGCTCGGGGCCGTGGGCGCGCAGATCGAACGGACCGGTGGCTGAAGCGGGGAACCTTGCACGAATGACGGAACGGGATGGCCTGGCCATCCCGTTGTCGTTTGCGGCCGGCGGGCAGCGGGGTGAATGCGGTTTATGGTATCGTCAGAGCCAGACCCGTCCATCGCATGACAAGACATGACGCTGATTTCCATCCTGATCGCACTGGCACTGGAACAGTTGCGCCCGCTTGGCAGCCGCAACCGCCTGCTGTTGCACTTCACGCGCTATGCCAACCGGCTGGAACGCAACCTGAATGCCGGCGAATCCCGGCACGGCCTGCTGGCATGGCTGCTGGCCGTGGTGCCGTTCGTGGCGCTGGCCTACGGCATTTACGCCGCGCTCTACCAGGTCACGCCGGTCCTGGCCCTGCTGTGGAACGTGGCAGTGCTGTACCTGACGATGGGGTTCCGGCATTTTTCCGGTGCCATCACTGACATCAGCAAGGCGCTGGCCGACGGCCGGGTGCACGATGCCAGGGCGGCGCTGGGGCGCTGGTCCGGCCAGTCGACCTCCGAACTGGAGGTCAACGAGATTTCCCGCCTGACCATCGAGCAGGGCGTGACCGATGCCTATCGCCATGTGTTTGCCACGCTCTTCTGGTTTGTGGTGTTGCCCGGCCCGGCCGGTGCCGTGCTGTACCGGCTGTCGTGCATGCTGTACCAGAAGTGGGGTCTGCGCGAAGGCCAGCCGGGCGACCAGTTCGGACTGCCGGCCCGCAAGCTGTGCGAGTGGCTGGACTGGATTCCGGTGCGGCTGACCAGCATCAGCTTTGCCGTGATGGGGGATTTCGAGGATGCCATCTATTGCTGGCGGGCGCAGGCGCAGGCCTGGGGCAACCGCAGCTGGGGCATCCTGCTGGCCAGTGCCGCCGGTGCCATCGGTGTGCGTCTGGGCGACCCGCTGCGGCAGGATTACACTGTCAAGTACCGGCCGGAACTGGGGGTTGGAGACGAGGCCGATCCCGATTACCTCAAGCGCGCCATCGGACTGGTGTGGCGGGCTCTGGTGATCTGGCTCTTCGTCATCCTGCTGTTTTCCGTGGCCCGGATCCTGGCCTGATGGTGCCTGCTGCCGGCGCAGACGGTGCCTGACGGGAAAACTTTGGAATTTCATGGCGTTGGCGCGTATAGTTCGCGCCTTCGCTTTTTGTGTTGTCTGGGAGTGTGTTTGTGATGACGTTTGCCGAGCTGGGTTTGCCCGCAGAAGTGCAGCGTGCGGTTGATGAACTTGGCTATGCCGAGCCGACGCCGATTCAGGCGCGTGCCATTCCTGAAGTACTGACGGGACGGGACGTGCTGGCTGCCGCGCAGACCGGTACCGGCAAGACGGCCGCGTTTACCCTGCCCATCATTGCCCGCCTGAGGCACTACGCGACGCATAGCGTGTCGCCGGCCATGCACCCGGTGCGCTGCCTGATCCTGACGCCCACGCGCGAACTGGCCGACCAGATCGCCGCTTCGGTCCAGAGCTACACCAAGTACCTGCCGCTGCGGCATACCTGCGTGTTCGGCGGCGTCAACATGGACCCGCAAAAAGCCGACCTGATGCGCGGCATGGACATTGTCGTGGCCACGCCCGGACGCCTGCTGGACCATCTGGAACAGAAAACCATCCAGCTCAACCGGGTGGAGATGCTGGTGCTGGACGAAGCGGACCGCATGCTCGACATGGGTTTCATCCTGGACATCCGCCGCATCCTGGCCCAGTTGCCAAAAACCCGGCAGACCCTGCTGTTCTCGGCCACCTTCTCACCCGAGATCAAAAAGCTGGCAGCCGAATTCCAGCGTGATCCGGTCACCATCGAAGTGGCCCGGCAAAACACCACGGCCGCCACGGTCGAGCAGGCCGTTTATGCCGTGGATGCCGGACAGAAACGCCGCCTGCTGGCCCGGCTGATCAATGAGCGTGCCATGTCGCAGGTGATCGTGTTCTGTCGTACCAAGCAGGGCGCCGACCGGCTGGCGCGCGAGCTGCGCAATTTCGACCGGCTGGATGCCGAAGCCATCCATGGCGACAAGGCCCAGCAAGCCCGCCTGGACACGCTGGCGGCATTCAAGGACGGCAAACTGCGCATACTGGTGGCTACCGACGTGGCTGCCCGGGGGCTGGATGTCAGCGATCTGCCGTTCGTGGTCAACTTCGACCTGCCGAATTCGCCGGAAGACTATGTGCACCGGATCGGCCGTACCGGTCGTGCCGGTCAGAGCGGCGTGGCCATTTCGCTGATGGATGCCGAAGAACAGAAACTGCTGGAAGCGATTGAAAAGCTGACACGCCAGACGCTGACTCCCCAGCATCATGCCGCCGCCTGGCCAAGCTGGGTGCCGCGTCCGGCCGCTGCTGCCGAAGAGCGCCCGGCACTGGCACAAAAGCGTCGTATTGCTCCGGCCAGTGAAGACAGCCGCGACAGCAGCAATGCAGCGGCGACCGACGATGACGAGCTGTTGGCCAAGCCGCGCCGGCGGGTGATCCTGCCCAGTTATCTGCGTGAACCGGTCGAAGTGCCGGCACTGCTGATGCCGCCGCGTTACAAGCGCAGTTGAGCCGACTTGCCGCTGAACCAGGCCCGGTCCTTCAGGATCGGGCTTTTTGTTGTCCTGACGGGTGTGACAGGGGGTTTGACCGAAGCGGTGTCCTGCTTTAGCGTAGCGGGCTTATGCCCTAGGCATCGGAGGCGTACCCAAATGCTGTTCTGCCGATTTGCACACGACATCGTGTGCCTGCACCGCTTTTAGACCATCAGCCATTACCCGCAGAGGACTGCCATGAACCAGACCAAATTCCTGTTGCCCGAATCCGAGATCCCGACCCACTGGTACAACGTGGTGGCGGACATGCCCAACAAGCCCGCACCGGTACTCGGACCCGATGGCCAGCCGATTTCTCCCGACGCCTTGTCGGCCATCTTCGTCGACAGCCTGATCGAACAGGAAGTCTCGACGGAGCGCTGGATTCCGATTCCGGAACCGGTGCGGGAAATCTACCGGCTCTGGCGGCCGGCTCCTCTGTTCCGGGCCCACCGGCTCGAAGCCGAACTGGGTACTCCTGCGCGGATCTACTACAAGTACGAAGGCGTCAGTCCGGCCGGCAGCCACAAGCTCAATTCGGCCATTGCCCAGGCGTACTACAACCGTGAAGCCGGTATCCGCCGCATGACGACCGAAACCGGTGCCGGCCAGTGGGGTTGTTCGCTGGCGCTGGCCGGCCAGATGTTCGGCATCGACATCCGGGTGTTCATGGTGAAGGTGAGTTACCAGCAAAAGCCTTTCCGCCGCTCCATGATGCAGACTTGGGGGGCCGAGGTTCTGGCCAGTCCGTCGCCGCTGACGGCAGCCGGCCGGGCTGCGCTGGAGGCCGACGACAATAATCCAGGTTCGCTGGGACTGGCGATCGCCGAGGCGGTGGAAGAAGCGGCCAGCCGCAGCGACACGACGTATGGCCTGGGGTCGGTGCTCAACCACGTGCTGCTGCACCAGACCGTGATCGGTCTGGAGGCGAAAAAGCAGTTCGAGCTGGCTGGTGATTATCCCGACATGATTTTTGCGCCGTGCGGCGGCGGCTCCAACTTCGGCGGCGTGGCATTTCCGTTCTTTGCCGACAAGGCGGCCGGGCGCAACGTGCGGCTGGTGGCTGTGGAGCCGGCATCGTGTCCGAGCCTGACCCGCGGGCATTATTCCTACGACTATGGCGATACTGCAGGCCTGACGCCGCTGATGAAGCAGTACACGCTCGGACACGACTTCATGCCGCCGTCCATTCATGCCGGAGGTTTGCGCTATCACGGCGCCTCGACGCTGGTCAGCCAGCTGGTGCACGAAGGACTGGTCGAGGCAGTTGCCGTGCCGCAGCTGGCAACGTTCGAGGCCGGGGTGACGTTTGCCCGGACCGAGGGCATCGTGCCGGCACCGGAAAGCTGCCACGGTATCCGTGCCGTCATCGACGAGGCCCGGCGCTGTACCGAAAGCGGCGAGTCCAAAGCGCTGTTCTTCAACCTGTCCGGCCATGGGCATTTCGACATGGCCAGCTACGACAAGTATCTGGCGGGCGATCTGGAAGACTATGTCTATCCGGAAGAGGCCATCCGTGCGGCACTGGCGCGTTTGCCGCGAGTGTGATTGTGCACTGACGGGCGGGGGGCTTCCCCGCCCGAAATTGTCTCAAGGTAAGATGCGCGCCCTTTCATAGTCAAAGCAATTGCCTTGTCTGATGTCATTGACGAGTTGGCCGCGCAGTGGCGTGCTTGCCGGCACCTGCTGGTGCTCACCGGCGCAGGTCTCAGTACTGAATCGGGTATTCCCGATGTTCGTTCGGCCACCACAGGCCAGGTCCGGCAACCAGGCTGTGCCGATGCGCTCTCCCTCCGTTTTTTCCAGCAGGACCCTGCGGCATTCTGGTCTGCTTTCCGCACGCTTTTTCCGTTCGGCACGACCGGAAGCGCATGCCCGGATATCGGGCATCGTCTGCTGGCTCAGCTGGCTGCAACGGACAAGACCGTCACGGTGGTGACCCAGAACATTGACGGCCTGCACCAGCGGGCAGGCAGCCCGCACGTCATCGAAGCGCATGGCAGTGTGGAGCGCCTAGTGTGTCCGGCCTGCCTGTGCCGTGATCATGACGCCACTTGCCAGGTCCAGCCGGTACCGCACTGTCACTGTTGCGGGGAAGTGCTCAAACCGGATGTCGTGTTGCATGGCGAGCCGGTCGAGGCCATGGATGCTGCACTGGCAGCATTGGCCGAGGCAGACTGCCTGTGGGTGATGGGATCATCGCTGGAAGCGGGCCCGGTCAACCAGCTGCCGGCGCTGGCACGGCACTGGCGCATGCCAAGCGCACTGGTCAATTTGCAGCCTACCGCCCTCGATAGCCGGTTTGATTTGTGCCTGCATTGGCCGATTGGCGAGGTGTGTGCAAAATTCAGGCAAATATTGGGGTTTGATTCCGACTGATTCATGAATCGTTGGCCGGGCGCCACGCTTTGTTGCTCAAGCATAAACCCGACTGCAAATTTTTCTTGAATGGATAGAGAAACTGACCTATTAATGACAAATTGATGTTGTCCATGTCCGAAAGATAACCGATCATGCCCGCCGCTCTTCCTCCCAACGCACTCAACGATCCGATCTCCCTGATGTATTTCGCCTATCGCGCCTTTACCGGCAAACCTGACGAGCTGCTGGCCGAACGTGGGCTGGCCCGTGTTCACCACCGCATCCTGCATTTTGTCGGCAAGAATCCCGGCCTGAGCGTCAACGCGCTGCTGCGGATTCTGGATGTCAGTAAGCAGGCGGTAAATGCGCCGCTGCGGCACTTGCAGGAGCAAGGCCTGATTGTTGCCACGCTCGCGCGGCATGACCGCCGGGTCAAGGAGCTGCGCCTGACCGAGTCCGGCCAGGTCCTCCTGCAACAGCTGTCGGAAAACCAGCTGCGCATGATGGCAGCCGTGACTCATGAGCTGGGTGAGGCCGACATGGCGGCCTGGTGGCGGGTCACGACCCAGTTTGCCCGCTTTGCTGTCGGAAACAACTGACCTGCCCGGCAATGAAACGCCCCGCCCGTGCGGGGCGTTCCTGTTTTGTCCGGGCATGTCACTGTCTTCTGCGGCTGCGTTGCCGTTACAATCAGCCTTACCCTTACTGCATCGGGCCATTCGGAGAACACCATGACCGTCATCCGTCAGGAAGACTTTATTGCCAGCATCGCTGATGCTTTCCAGTACATCAGCTATTACCACCCCAAAGACTATATCCAGGCACTGGGCCGGGCGTACGAGCGCGAGGCCAGTCCGGCAGCCAGGGATGCCATTGCACAGATTCTCACCAACAGCCGCATGTGTGCCGAGGGACATCGCCCGATCTGTCAGGACACGGGGATTGCCCTTGTTTTCCTGAAAATCGGCATGAACGTCCAGTGGGACGCGAGCATGAGCGTGCAGGACATGGTCAACGAAGGCGTGCGCCGGGCCTACACCCACCCGGACAACAAGCTTCGTGCTTCAGTGCTGCTGGATCCTGCCGGCAAACGGCAGAACTCGCGTGACAATACACCCGCCGTCGTGCATTTCGAGGTCGTGCCGGGCGATGGTGTCGAGGTGATCTGTGCTGCCAAGGGTGGCGGCTCGGAAAACAAGTCGAAAATGGCCATGCTCAATCCGTCGGACAGCATTGTCGAGTGGGTGCTGAAAACCGTGCCGACCATGGGCGCGGGATGGTGTCCGCCGGGGATTCTGGGGATCGGCATCGGCGGCACGCCGGAAAAGGCGCTGCTGATGGCCAAGGAATCCCTGATGGCTCCGGTCGATATCGATGAGCTGATTGCCCGTGGGCCGCAGAATCGCGCCGAAGAACTGCGTATCGAGCTGTACGAGAAGGTCAATGCGCTGGGTATCGGTGCGCAGGGGCTGGGCGGACTGACCACCGTTCTGGACGTCAAGATCCTTGATTACCCGACGCACGCGGCCAGTCTGCCGGTGGCAATGGTTCCCAACTGTGCTGCAACCCGTCACGTGCATTTCCATCTGGATGGTTCCGGGCCGGCGACACTGGAAACCCCGAAGCTGGAAGACTGGCCTGCAGTCAGCTGGCAGCCTGATACCGAGGTGGCCACCCGGGTGAATCTGGATACGCTGACACCGGAAGAAGTTGCAAGCTGGAAACCGGGGCAGACCCTGCTGCTGAACGGCAAGATGCTGACCGGGCGCGATGCGGCTCACAAGCGTATTGCCGACATGCTGGCCAAGGGCGAGTCGTTGCCTGTCGACTTCAAGAACCGGGTGATTTATTACGTTGGCCCGGTGGACCCGGTCGGTAACGAGGTGGTCGGTCCGGCTGGTCCGACTACAGCTACACGGATGGACAAGTTCACCCGCATGATGCTGGAGCAGACCGGGCTGATTTCCATGGTCGGCAAGTCTGAGCGTGGCCCAGTGGCCATTGATGCCATCCGTGACAACAAGGCGGCTTACCTGATGGCTGTGGGCGGGGCGGCTTACTTGGTCAGCAAGGCCATCAAGTCTTCGCGTGTGCTGGCCTTTGCCGATCTGGGCATGGAGGCCATTTACGAGTTTGACGTAGTGGACATGCCGGTAACTGTTGCCGTGGACAGTTCGGGCGAGTCCGTTCATCAGACCGGACCAAAGGTCTGGCAAGCCAGGATCGGAAAGATTCCGGTTGCGGTTGTCTGACCGGATAAAGCACTCAACAACAGCTACAGCCGCCTGTTTTCAACAGGCGGCTGTTTGTTTGTGTCAGGCTGGTTATGGCTGTGTAAAAAATGGGCAGTACCAGAATGGCTGTGGATTAGGCAGGGCTTTTTATGGTTATCCACAGGTTTTTCACAGCTTGCCCCCCATTGTCTGGGGAAAACTTGCAGTATTTGGTAGTGTTTGAATGTCTCAGGAAATCATTTTGGTCCTGTGGCATGTGGACAGCCCGAGCAGGATTTTTCTCGGTTTTCAGAAAACTGTATTTTTTGCGGGGTTGGGTGTTGACGGGTTGTGGAGAGGTGGGTATAGTTCGCCACCTCGCTGCACGACGCAGCGCCGGCTGGTCCGGGAAGCTCTTTAACAAACGAACAACCGATAAGTGTGAGCGCTTGTGGAAACCCACAGGCTCGCACTTCAAATAGACGCAAGGAAAAACATTTTCTTGTCGTTTCTTTGAGCAAGCCAAGTACTTAGCTGAGATTGAACGAAAGAGTTTGATCCTGGCTCAGATTGAACGCTGGCGGCATGCTTTACACATGCAAGTCGAACGGTAACAGGGACTTCGGTCTGCTGACGAGTGGCGAACGGGTGAGTAATGCATCGGAACGTACCGAGTAATGGGGGATAACGCATCGAAAGGTGTGCTA
>NZ_KE383997.1:123710-170194 GCF_000423285.1 Laribacter hongkongensis DSM 14985 | reverse complement strand
AGAGGTAAACCGAGATGCGAAACAGAAAGCGCCTGCCGGGCTCGCTTGATGAAGCCATCGAGATGAACTTCGAAGCGGCCGAACACAGTCGCCGTCCCATGAAGGTACTGGCCGACCTGATGGGGGTCGACCTCAAGACCCTGTACCGCTGGCGTGCCGAATCATCCATGCCGCTGAACCGTATCCGGCAGTGTGCCGGGCCACCCATGTCAGCGAGTACCTGTGCATGGCTCCCGGCAACCGGGTGGTCATCGACATCCCTTCCGGCAAGAAAGCCGGTGTACCGGAGCTGGCAGATACCCAGGCCAACGCAGCACAGCCATGGCTCTGCTGTCCCGTTTTTACACCGGCAATGGTTCGCTGGATGAAACCGTTGCAGCCGTGAACCTGACCCTGTCCGAGTTCGCCTACCACCGCGAGAACGTCCGCAAGACGGGCTAACCCGAGCTGGACCTGTTCCAAGGGGGCGAGTGATGACCGTAGCCAGTAAAACCCATTTCAGCGCAGCCGAGCTGGCGGACATGCAATTGCCTTGTTTGCCAACAAGCAGGCAAGGTGTTGACCATCTCGCTCGCCGAGAGCAATGGGGGGTAAGGGAGCTTCCTAGTCGAGGCCGGGCCGGCATTGCTCGGACATACGCCATCACCAGCCTTCCTCAAGAAGCCCAGGCCGAAATCCGCCGCCGTCAGGCTCAGGAACTGCAGGAATCAGCCACGACCTGCGTCATTCTGCCCAGCGAGGTACGTCTGGCCCGGCGCGAGGAGCAACTGAGCCTGACGCTGACCACGGTCGAGCGGCTGACCAGCAAACAACGCGCTGTCGCCGAAGCCCGCTGCGCCCTGGTGGGCGAAGTCAAAAAGTTCTCCCGCGTCATGGGGATCAAGGCTGCCCGCCAGCCAGCGTGCTCTGCCAGAACTACTCCAGCGTCTGGTCGATTGTGCCAACGCACGTGGTAATGCCGAGCGGACGGTTTGCGTGAGAACGCTGCGTCGCTGGGAAAGCGCCTTTGATTCAACTGAAAGCCCGTCCGAACGCCTGCGCCGTCTGGCCCCTCAAGTCCGTGAGGCCGATCAGGCCATGCCGTGGTGGCTGGGTGGGTTTCTAGCGGCGTACCGCCGTCCGGGAAAGCCCTCCCTGTCGGAAGCCTATCGGGATTTTGCCAAGGCATTCCCTGCCGGCGAAATCGTCCCGAGCGTGCATGCGGTCCGCCGCATCCTTAAAAAGCTGCCGCCGGCAGCCCTGTATGTCGGCCGGTATACCGGCGCGGCCCTCAAGGCCAAGCTGCCGTTCGTTCGCCGCGACTGGAGCCAGTTGCAGCCGGGTGACGTGTGGGTCGGTGACGGCCATGGCCTCAAGGCCAAGGTGATCAACCCGGAAACGGGCTCGACGCAGGTCATGGAAGTGCCCGGCGTGTCGAATACCTTTGTCTACCCGCTGCGCCGGGGGCTCGGCAAAACTGGAAGGACACCCGGCCAGCTATTTCGCCAGAGCGGATGACCTGCTCACTGTCGGCGGCTTCAAGAAGCTGCTGATCAACAGCAATTTCAGCATCAATCAGCGCGGTTATGTGTCTGGAACACCGACCAGCACAGCAAATCAATACACGGTCGATCGATGGCGAGTCGTGATCAGCGGGCAGCGTCTGACTTGGGCGACCGATGGCAACACTCTCACGGTCACAGCACCGGCTGGTGGCATGGAGCAAGTCATCGAGGGTGCCGCTATTTCTGGTGGCATCTACCGCTTGTCATGGACGGGAACGGCATCAGCGAGCGTTGGCGGCACTTCCGTTTCAAATGGTGAGGCCATCGCGTTGCCTGGCGGAGTCAACGTGGCCGTAAAATTTACAGCTGGAACTGTATCTCGCCCACAGCTCGAAAAGTCTCCCGTTGCGACACGCTACGAAGAGCGTCCGCCCGGACTCGAGTTGTCATTGTGCCAGCGCTACTACGAGAGTGGCGTTGCTAACTGGATGATCCAGATCGGCAACAGCACTACCAGCGGCAACACGTACTGCTACTGGTCTCACCAGATTTCTTTCAAAGTGAAAAAGCGCGCTACACCTACATTCACCAAAACAACACCGCCTGCAAATCCGTACGTACCCTACGTCAACTACATGATTGATGCCGACGCAGTGACTCTCATGAACTCTCCGAACTACACAGGGCAGACACCGACTAGTCAGAACGCATTTTCGACAACCTAGTCAGCTGACGCTGAACTGTAAGGAGAAATCATGGAAGGCTACAAACTCATTGGCACGGGTGGGGTCGAGCGCCTATTCGACAGTGCGATGATTCCGGATGATGACCGGAACCGCGACTGGCGTGAGTACAAGGTTTGGCTGGCTGCGGGAAATACTCCGCTGCCTGCAGACGAGTCTACGGATGACGCCCTGCTAGAGCGGCTCCCCGCCTGGGAAAAATCCGAGCGCGCTGCCGGTATCGAACACGCTGGCCAGCGATGGCTGACGGCAGACCGCCAGATCGTGCCGCTGACGTTCACTGAGTTGCAATCGCTGTGGCAGGCCATCACTGCACGCGGCGATCTATCAGCGCTGGCTGGAAATGGAGCAGCAAATCGCGGGCATGAGCCGCGCTGAGCTGGAGGCCTTCCAGCCGGGCTGGCCAGAGCCAGCCCAAGCATAAGGAAGGGTAGCGTCCGGGCGGGTGTCATGAGCATCCAACCGGACGAGAATTCATGCGGCTAAAAATGTGACAAAGGTAGCGCAAAACCTTGGAACTGGCCGGCTCCAGCACGATGCCAAATGTCCCGCGAAAAAGGGACAAAAGCCGCGCCGCGTTACAAACCGATGCGAAATGGCATACTGACTGGCGTACCGAAAACAGCTCTAAAAGAAAAAGCCCTGAATAATCAGGGCTTTGACTTGGTGTTCTGGCGGAGAGAGGGGGATTCGAACCCCCGTCAGGGTATTACCCTGAACACGCTTTCCAGGCGTGCGACTTAAACCACTCATCCATCTCTCCGCTGAGATGAGTCGCGCATTCTATGTATGAACACCGGTGTTGGCAAGGGCTGAGATGAATTTTTTCCGGTCAGCAGGATTCTTGTGCGGGATAAGTCCTGCTGTACTGTCGCTGTGATTGCCGGATCGGTGTGCGGAATGTCGCCCGCGCCAGCGGGTGTGCATGCGGTATTTCGCCGTGATGTGGCTGGTGGTGAGTATTGAATTTCATGTAAATCAGCTGGTTATGGTTTTTGTTTTCTGGCATGCGATGTGCATTTGATGGCGTGCGCCATGCAAATGGCACTTACAACAATATCCAGGAGAAATCATGACCTCTATCAAGATGCTGGTTGCCGGTCTGGCTGCCGCGTTTGCCGTATCGGCCCAGGCTGAAGACATCATCCGCCTTGGCAACCTGAAGTTTGCCCACTACGGCGCCGTGTCATACATGAAGGAGGTGTGTCCCAAATACGGCATCAAGGTGGAAGAGCGCATGTTTCCCAAGGGACCGGACATCATGCCGGCCATCGTGGCAGGCGAGGTCGATCTGGCTGCCCTGGCTTCGGATGGCGCCATTTCCGGACGTGCCAATGGTGTGCCGATCTATACCGTGGCCGGTTTTGCCAAGGGCGGTGCGCGCATCGTGGCGGGTGTGGACAGCGGCATCAAGGACATCAAGGGACTCAAGGGCAAGAAAGTCGGCGTGACCCGTGGTGGCGCGCATGAACTGCTGCTGTACGCCGAGCTGGAAAAGGCCGGCCTCACCTGGTCGGACAAGCCGGGCAAGGACGTCCAGATCGTGTTCCTGTCGTTTGCCGACCTGAACCAGGCGCTGGTGGCCCGGCAGATCGATGCCATGTGCCAGTCCGAGCCGCAATCCTCGCAGGCCATCAACAAGAAGTTCGGCGTGGAAGTGATGAAGCCCTACACCACCGCCATGGGCGAACCGTACCGCCTGCTGGTGATGACCGAAAAGCTCTACGCCAACAAGGACCTGTCCCAGCGCGTGATGAAATGCTTTGTCGAGTCGACCGCCACGTTCAACAAGGACATGAAGCTCGCCGAAACCTACGTACGCGACAAGATGTTCAAGGGGCAGATCACCTCGGACGACTTCAAGGATGCGATGGACAACGCCGACTACACCTATGACGTGACCCTCCAGCACGTCGATGTCACGACCGGCTTCATGCAGAAATACGGTGTCGGCCGCATGCAAAAGCCGCCCAAGGCCGCCGAGTGGGTCAAGCTCGACCTGCTGCAAAAGGCCAAAGCCGATCTGAAGGTGAAGTGAGCCGCCCATGTCGCTGAAGCTGAAGTCCGTTGTTGAAGGCGCCATCGTGCCGCTGCTGGCACTGGTGGTGTGGGAGGCCTGCGCCCGCGCAGGCCTGATGAGCGCGGTCGTGTTGCCGGCACCCAGTGCCGTGGCTGCCAAGTGGTGGGCCTCCCTGCTGCCGATGCAGCCGCACGACCCGGCGCAGATGGGCTATCTCGCCTGGCTGTTTTCCGGCGAGATGATCCATGACGCCATTTCCAGCATGTACCGCGTGGTGGTCGGTTTCCTCGTCGGAGCCGGTCTCGCCCTGCCGCTGGGTCTGGTCATGGGGGCCAATCCGCGCCTGTATGCACTGTTCAACCCGCTGTTGCAGGTGCTGCGTCCGATCCCGCCGATTGCCTACATTCCGCTGGCCATCCTGTGGTTTGGCCTGGGCAACCCGCCATCGTTTTTCCTGATCTCGATCGGCGCGTTTTTCCCGGTGCTGATGAACACCATCGCAGGCGTCAATCATGTTGACGGCATTTACCTGCGGGCCGCGCGCAACCTCGGCGTGGGGTCGTGGACCATGTTCACCCGCGTCATCCTGCCGGCCGCCACCCCCTACATCCTGGCGGGGGTGCGCATCGGCATCGGCACGGCCT
The DNA here is from genome assembly GCF_000423285.1 of Laribacter hongkongensis DSM 14985. Lineage (NCBI taxonomy): Bacteria > Pseudomonadati > Pseudomonadota > Betaproteobacteria > Neisseriales > Aquaspirillaceae > Laribacter > Laribacter hongkongensis. The sequence continues at coordinate 165,303 of NZ_KE383997.1, read as the reverse complement.
TCATCGTGGTGATCGTGTCGGAAATGATCGCCGTCAACGACGGGCTGGGCTTCCGCATCCTCGAGGCCCGCGAGTTCATGTGGTCGGACAAGATCATCGCCGGCATGCTGACCATCGGCCTCCTGGGCCTGGCGATCGATACCGCCATCAGCCGTCTGAACAACCACCTGTTGCGCTGGCACCGTGGCCTTGAGCATTAATGGAATCCAGAATGACCCAGATCATTGTCAACAACGTCCAGAAAGTGTTCAGCACCCGCGACCGCGACGTGCACGCGCTCAAGGACATCAATCTCGTCATCGAACCCGGCGAATTCGTCTGCCTGCTGGGGCCGTCAGGCTGCGGCAAGTCCACCCTGCTCAATGCCGTGGCCGGGTTTTCCCCGCCCAGCAGCGGCAGCATCACCGTTGCCGGTGCCGAAGTCCGCAGCCCCGGGCCGGAGCGGGGCATGGTGTTCCAGGAATACGCCCTGTTTCCGTGGATGACCGTGGCGCAGAACATTGCCTTCGGCCTCGAAGTGCAGGGGCAGCCACGCGCCAGGATCAACGCCACTGTCGACCGGCTGCTCGACATGCTGAAGCTTCGCGATTTCCGTGACCGTTTCCCGAAAGACCTGTCCGGCGGCATGCGCCAGCGCGTGGCCATCGCGCGGGTGCTGGCACTGGATTCGCCCATCATGCTGATGGACGAGCCTTTCGGGGCGCTGGACGCGCTGACCCGCCGCAACCTGCAGGACGAGGTGCTGCGCATCTGGAAGGAAACCGGCAAGACCATCCTGTTCGTGACGCACTCGATCGAAGAGTCGATCTACCTGGCAGACCGTATCGTGGTGATGACCTATCGCCCCGGCACGGTCAAGCGCGACCAGCGGGTGACCATGCCGCGCCCGCGCGACCCGGCATCGGCCGAATTCAACGAGCTCAAGCGCGAACTGGGGCGGCTGGTGATGGAAGAGCAGGAGCGCCATGCCGCCGCCGAGCTTCGCCTGGCTGTGGTGGACTGAGCCAAAAAAGGTCAACAAGGCATATGGATGCGGCGCCCCGGCTTGCTTATGATGTCGGGGTTGCCGGCCTTGCTTCCGGCCCCGTCCGTCAGGTGCAGATGCTTCCTTTACCCGTCACGTGTCGCTGGCGCCATGCATTCCTGCTGCTGTTGCCTGCCTGCTGGCTGGCCCTGGTGCTGTTTACCTATTACTGGTCATTCCAGGCATCGCTGGAACGCCTGCACAAAGAATCGGCCCAGCAACTCGACTTTTATGCCGCCAGCCTCAGCAGCACGCTTGGGCGGCACGAGCACCTGCCCGAAATACTGGCTCAGGAAGCCCGCCTGACCGAAGTGCTGATGCAGCCGGACAGCCCGGAGCGCCAGGCCGCAGCCAACCGCTATCTGTCGGTGGTGGCCCGTTCGGCCCACATCGGCACCGCCTTCCTGCTCGACAGCAGGGGGCTGACGCTGGCTGCCAGCAATGCCGGTACGCCGCAGAGCTTTGTCGGACACCTGTATACCTTCCGGCCCTACTACCAGGAAGCCATGATGGGCCGGACCGGACACTTTTATGCCGTCGGTGCCACCACCGGCGAGCCTGGTTATTTCATCTCGTCCCCGGTCTGGAAAGACAGCCGGATTGCCGGTGTGGTCGTCGTCAAGATGGTGCTGGATTCATTTGAGTCAGCCCTGAACCGCAGTGGCAAACAGCTGGCGCTGGCTGACGCTGCCGGCGTGGTTTTCCTCTCGGCCGTGCCTGAATGGCGCTACCGCACCCTGCAACCGGTGCCTGCCGACGTGGCCATGCGGCTCAGCAGCACCCGCCAGTACGGCGGACATCCGCTGGAGCCGCTGGCCAGTAGCCTGCCAGCCGACCTGTCCCGGCCGCAGCTGGTGTCGTTTCCGGCCGTCCAGGATTCCCGCGTCCTGTTGCAGGCCCGCCATATCGGCCCCCTGAACTGGAAAATGCTGTTGTTCACCGACCCGTGGCAGGCCCGCCAGACCGCCGGCCTTGAAGCCTCACTGGCCGGCCTCGCCAGCGCCCTGATGGCGGCCGTGGCCTACCTGTTCTGGCAGCGCCACCGGCGCAAGGCCGAACGCCTGCTGGCTGCCGATGAACTGCGGGCCACCCATGCCCGGCTCGAATCCAAGGTGATCGAGCGTACGGCCGAGCTCCAGCAGCGGCTGGCACAGCTGGAAACCACCGAGCGCATCCTGCGCGAAACCCGCGACGACGCCATCCAGGCCGGCAAGCTGGCAGCGCTGGGGCAGATGGCCGCCGGGCTGACGCACGAACTCAACCAGCCGCTGGCGGCACTGACCACCCTGTCGGCCAACGCCCGCGTGCTGCTGGCGCGCGACCAGATCGGCGAGGCACGGGAAAACCTCGACCTGATCGAGCAGACCGCGCAGCGCATGGGGCAGATCATCACCCAGCTCAAGGCGTTTGCCCGCAAGGCACCGGCCGAACTGGCCCCGGTGCGCCTGTCCGAGGCCATCGCCCAGGCCATGTGCCTGGTCGGCACCCGGGCGCACCGGCTGGGCGCACAGGTCGACATCGACCTGCAACCGGTCACCCTGCTGGTGCAGGCCGAGCCGATCCGGCTGGGGCAGATCCTGATCAATCTCCTCAGCAATGCGCTGGATGCGCTGGCCGAAGTGGCCGGCACACGACAGATCATCCTGCACGGCGCACTGGTGGACGGCAATGTCCTGCTGTCGGTCAGCGACAGCGGACCGGGCCTGTCCGAAGACGTACTGCCGTTGCTGTTCGAACCTTTCGTCACCACCAAGCCGGCCGGGCAGGGGCTGGGGCTCGGGCTTGCCCTGTCGCAGGCCATTGCCGAAAGCCTGGGCGGGCGGCTGGAGGCAGGCAACCGCCCCGAAGGCGGCGCCGTGTTTACCCTGATCCTGAATGCCGTACCGCCAGAGGAATGACCGTGCCGCACTGCACTCTTGAATACAGCGCTAACCTGACGGACTTTGCCGCCGGCCGGATGCTGGCCGCCCTGAATGCCGAACTGCTGGCCAGCGGCCTGTTTGCCGAAGCCGACATCAAAAGCCGCGCCATCCGGCTGGAGCAGTTTGCCGTCGGCGTCGTCCCGGCGCCGCGGGCCTTTGTCCACCTGACGCTGTCGGTCCTCTCCGGTCGCAGCGCGGACGAGCGCGCAGCGCTGGCCCGGCAGGCGCTGGCCGTGCTGGAAGCCGGCTCTATCGCGCCGGCCGGCACGGAACTGCAACTGAGCGTGGACGTGGCCGAGATGGAGCGCGCCACCTATGCCAAGGCTGTGCAGCATGCCTGACGCGCGCATCTGGCTGGTCGAAGACGACCCGATCGTACGCAAGGCCTGTGCCCAGACGCTGACACTGGCAGGCTGGCAGGTTGCGGCATTTGCCGATGCCGAATCGGCACTGGCAGCGTTTGCCGCCGGGCCGCCGGCCGTGGTGGTCAGCGACGTGCGCCTGCCCGGCGTGGACGGCCTCGTTTTCCTGCGCAGCCTGTTGCAGCGTGATGCAGCCCTGCCGGTCATCCTGATGACCGGTCACGGAGAGATTTCCCTGGCGGTCGAAGCCATGCAGGACGGGGCGTACGACTTCATCGAAAAGCCCTTTGCCGCCGACCGGCTGGTCGACGCCACCCGGCGGGCACTGGAAAAAACCCGCCTGAGCCGGGAAAACCACGCCCTGCGCTCGGCCCTGGTCGCCAGCGTCACCCAGCCCCTGACCGGCCAGTCCGCTGCCATCGAAACCCTGCGCCAGCTGATTGCCTCGCTGGCGCCCAGCCGGGTGGACGTGCTGGTGATGGGCGAAACCGGCACCGGCAAGGAAGTGGTGGCGCGTGCCCTGCACCAGGCCAGCGGCTGCCGCGGGCCGTTCGTGGCACTCAACTGCGCCGCGCTGCCCGAGAGCATGTTTGAAAGTGAGATGTTCGGCCACGAGGCCGGGGCCTTTACCGGTGCCGGCAAGCGGCGTATCGGCAAGATCGAATACGCTGACGGCGGCACGCTGTTCCTCGATGAAATCGAAAGCCTGCCCCTGAACCTGCAGGCCAAGCTCTTGCGTGTCCTCCAGGAACGCACGGTCGAGCGGCTGGGCAGCAACGAAAGCCGGCAGCTGGACCTGCGGGTGGTGGCTGCCACCAAGTGCGATCTGGCGGAGCTTGCCGCCCGTGGCGGCTTCCGTGCCGACCTGTATTACCGCCTGCACGTGGCCATGCTGACGCTGCCGCCGCTGCGCGAGCGCAAGGACGACATCGAGGCGCTGATGACCGCTTTCATCCAGGACGCCGCCGGGCGCTTCGGCCGCCAGCCGCCACCGTGTACGGCGGCCGACTGGCAGGGCTGGCTGGCGCACGACTGGCCGGGCAATGTGCGCGAACTCAAGCACACGGCCGAGCGCTTCGTGCTGGGGTTGTGTCCGCCCGGTCCGGCCGGCGGGTCGTCTGCCGGCGAAAACGGCGAGCGCTCGCTGGCCGAGCGCGTGGACGATTTCGAGCGCGAACTGATCAGGGCCACCCTGGACCGCTGTGGCGGACAGGTCAGCCAGACGGCGCAGCAGCTGAACGTGCCGCGCAAGACCCTGTACGACAAGATGACGCGGCTGGGCATCGTGCCGGAATCGTTCCGGCGCTGATCCTGTCCGGTGTGGTCCCTGCGCTGCGGGCTTTGCGGCCCGGTACGGCAGCCTTGCGGGCATCCCGGCGAGCCTGCCCGGTCAGCCGGGCCATCCCGGCCCGGCTTCGCTGGCGCTCCCGGACTGGCTGCCGGCACCGTACACCGGGTCGTGCCGGTTCCGTTCAGGGTGACAAGGCCGGTCGTGTACGGAGCCCGGGCCACACCGGCACAGCAGGCCATCAGGCGGGCAGGGCGGCCGGTGTATCCACCAGCCAGCGTCCTTCGTGGGCATGCAGGCGGACAGGCCAGCGGTAGACCTGCGACAGCGTGTCGGCTTGCAGCACTGCGGGCGGTGCACCGGCTGCCACTAGCCGGCCGTCGGCAAACAGGGCCGCGTGGTCGGCGTAATTGGCGGCCAGCGTCAGGTCGTGCAGCACCTCCACCACGGTCTTGCCCTGCCGGCACAGGCTGGCCAGCAGGGTCTGCAAGCGGTGCTGGTGGCGCAGGTCCAGGTGATTGGTCGGTTCGTCCAGCAGCAGCACCGGCGCTTCCTGCGCCAGCGCCCGGGCAATCGCCGCCCGCTGGCGTTCGCCGCCCGACAGGGCATCCAGCCGCTTGCCGGCATCGGACACCAGTTCCACGGTTTCGATGGCGGTTTCCACCGCTTGCCGGTCGCTGCCGGTCAGGCGGGAAAACGGCCCCAGATGCGGCACCCGGCCGAGGGCGACGAATTCGCGCACGGTCAGCGGCAGGCCGGCCGGAACATGCTGCGGCACATAGGCCACCTGCCGGGCGCGCTGGCAGCCGCTGAGTCCGGCCAGCGGCCGGCCTTGGCAGTGCACCGTGCCCGAGCGGGCGGGCGACAGGCCGGCCAGCTGGCGCAGCAGCGTGGTCTTGCCCGCGCCGTTGGGGCCGAGCAGGGCCGACAGGCGGCCGGCCGGCAGTGTCAGCGAGACATCGTGCAGGACAGTCTTGCGTCCGATGGCGACGGTCAGGTTGCTGACCGCAAATGCCGGAATGTCAGCCATCGATCAGGTTCCTTTGCTGGCGGCGATACAGCCAGATAAAAAACGGCGGGCCGGCAAAGGCCGCCATCAGCCCCACCGGCAGGTCCAGCGGCCACACCAGGTTGCGTGCCAGCGTGTCCACCGCCAGCAAGAACAGTGCGCCGGCCCAGGCCGACAGGGCGATCAGCCGGCGGCGGCAGCCCCCGACCAGCACCGCCAGCATGTTGGGAATCATCATGCCGACAAAGCCGATCACCCCTGACAGCGTCACGGCGCCGCCGGTGGCCAGTGCCGCGCCAATGGCGGCCAGCCTGCGGGTACGGCGGACGTCAATGCCCAGCGAACGGGCGGCATCCTCGCCCAGCAGCAGGCAGTCGAGGTCACGGCCGATGCCCAGCAGCAGCAGGATGCCGGCGGCCATCACCGTCAGGCACATCGCCAGCCGCTCCGGCGTGGCCGAAGACAGGTTGCCGGCCAGCCACGAGGTGGCCGAGCGCAGCGTCAGGTCGTCGGACAGGAACATGACGAGGCTCATGATGGCGCCGCAGAACGCTCCCGCCACCAGCCCCATCAGCAACAGCCCCGCCAGCCCGCCACGCACCAGCCGGGCCAGCAGCAGGATCAGCCACGTAGCCAGCAGGCCACCGGCAAAGGCGGCCAGCGGCAGCGACCAGCCACCGGCCCCGATGGCCAGTACCGTGACCACGGCGAGGGCGGCACCGCTGGAGGTGCCGATCAGGCCCGGGTCGGCCAGCGGATTGCGGAACAGTGCCTGCAAGGCCGCGCCGCTGGCGGCCAGCGCCGCCCCGACGGCCAGTGCAGCCAGAATGCGCGGTACGCGCAGGCTGCTGACCAGCGGATCGGAAAAGTCCGGCCAGCGCAGCGCATCGCCACCGGCGGCCAGCGCCAGCAGGGGCAGCACCACACTGACCACCAGGAGGCCCGGCAGCACCGGGCGGCGGCCGGAAACGGAAACATCCCGCATTTACAACCCCCGCAAGGTCTCGACCACGGCCGGGCTGTGCAGGCCGATCATCATGGCGTCCCTGGCCGTCATTTCGATCACCCGGCCGTTGCGGCCGGCCGGTGTGGCCTGGATGTCCGGGCGTCGGGCAAACGCTTTGGCACCGCCATGCACGGCGGCATTGTGGCTGGCGAGGATGATCACGTCCGGCCGCAGCGCCTGCCATGCCTCGCGTGATAACGGTTTGTTGCCGTTGAGTCCGGCTGCGGCATTGATGCCGCCGGCAGCGCGGATCAGCGTATCGGCCGGCGTGCCGGCGCCGGAGACCAGCGTGCCGTCGTAGCTGACCAGATAGCGTTTGCCGGTGGCCGGCCGCGGTGCCATGCGGGTCTGCCAGTCGCGGGCCAGCGCCTCGGCGGCGGCCGGACGGCCGACCAGCTCGCCGACCTTGCGGATGGCGGAGCCAAAGTCGCTGCCATCCTCGCGCACCGAGACTTCCACGGCGCGCACGCGCAGCCGTTCCAGCTGTTCCCAGACCGTTGGCGGCTGGGCGGCTGCGCTACCGAGTACCAGCGTGGGCTGGCGGCGGGCGATGGTTTCGGCCGACAGCGAGCGCGAAAACCCGATTTCCGGCGCGTGGGCCAGCTCCGGTGCGCGGCTGGAGCGGTCGCGGCCGACCACTTCACCTGCCGCACCCAGTGCCACCACGATGTCGGACACGTCGGACGTGACCACCACCACCCGTTCGGCAGCCCACAGCGGGGCGGCCAGTGTCAGGGCAAGGAGGCCGAGCCAGCCGGACTTAGGCATGGTCCGCCTCCTCGGGGGCCAGTTCGCACACCAGCTGGCGCCACTCGGGGCGTTCGGGCCGGCCGGGCTTGCGTTCGCCAAAGAAGGTGACGATGGATTCGCCGGCATCGTTGAAAAGCTCGAGCGACGTCACCACGCCGTTGTCGCCGGGCTTGTGCGTAACCCAGGCTTCGGCGATGTCATTGGTACGCAGGTGCAGGTTGAACTGCGGGTCGAGGACGTTGAGCCAGTCGCCGACGGTCCTGATCTCTTTCACCGGGCCGGTGTGAATCTGGATGATGCTGCCGTTGCCGGCAAACACCATGACCGGCAGGCCGGTGGCGGCCGCACGGCGCAGCAGGGTTTCCACCGCGTCGGCCCGCACGCGCCAGGCCTGGCCGGCCGGCGCCAGCCGGAAGGCCTGCGGGCGGGTCAGCCCGTACTGCTTGAGCAGCGGGTGGAATTCGTGCACGTCCTTGAGGGCCAGCCAGTCAGCCTGGAAGGCGGCGGCGTCGATGGCGCTGTCGGGTTGTTCGGGTTCCGGCGCCGGGCGGGTGTCGAATGCCGCTTCGCCCTTGTCGATGGCGAAGCGGTCGCGCAGGGCTTCAAATGCCGCCACGTCGCTTTCGGCGGTCAGGTACACCTTCTGGATGGCCTGTCCGTAGCGGTCGAAGAACTGTAGCGAGCGCCGGGTGCCGCGCGGGGTGGATTCTTCCAGCGCAAAGGCGTAGCGCCAGTGGAACAGGAAAAAGCGCAGGTCGACGATCGGGTTGATGGCGAGTCCGACCTTGCCTTCGATCTGGACGTGGCGGTAGTCGCCGGTGAGTTCGTGCACGCAGGCCTCGTTGCGGGCCAGTGCCATGACCGGGCCCAGACTGGCGACGGACTGGAGCAGGGTGCTCCAGTTATCGTCGGCCAGGCGCCGGGCGGCCGGATTGGCAAACACGAGTTCGCATTCGCTGACCCCGAGCTGGCGGGCCGCATCGCGGGCGCGCAGGCCGGGCGTGCCGGCCTGCAAGGCGCGAAACCGGTCGAGCAGGGCGAGGGTGGGTTGGTCCATGCAGTTCATCCTTGGCATTGTTGTGGTGATGGTCGGAAAGCGGGTTTGCTGCCGGTGCATGGCACCTGTGCGGGGTGACCTGCACCGGCATGCGCCGGGTGGCCGCGGGGCCGTGCACGCCGGCCGGGTGCTGATCAGAACGTTAGTTCGTAACTGGCGCTGACGTTGCGCCCGGGCCGGGTAAAGCGCGCCAGGACGCGATCGGTGGTGGCGAGGCCGCGTACGTCGGCGGCGTTCCAGTAGGTGCGGTCGAAGACGTTGAAGACGCCGACACGCAGCATGTGGTTGCGGACCGGGCTCCAGTAGGCGGTCAGGTCCAGCGTGGCGTAGCCGGGTACCTTGAAGGTGCTGTCGTTGCTGACGCGTTTCTTTTGCGACACGGCCTTGACGAAGGCTTCGGCCCCCCAGTCCTGGCTGTCGTAACGCAGGCCGGCGACGGCGGTGAACGGGGCTACCGAATCCAGCGGCCGGTCATCGGTCTGGTTGTTGCCCTGGGCCCATGCCAGCGAGCCCGTCAGGCGCCAGCCCGGTGCCAGCCTCCAGGTGCTTTTGGCTTCCAGCCCGTGGATGGTGACGCGGCCGATGTTCTGGTATTGCGACTCGAAGCTGCCGGGACGGGCCGGACTGCCGATGCCGTTGCCGTTGCTGTCGCCGGTCAGTTCGACCAGCTCGATGAAGTCGCGGTAGCGGTTGGCGTAGGCCGTGATGCCGAAATCAAGGTGGTCCCACGCGCCCTTCAGGCCCAGCTCGATGCCCTGGCTGGTTTCTGACCTGAGGTTGGGGTTGGCGATGACTTCGTAACCGTAGGTCTGGTTGGCGTAGACCATGTTGGCGTCGTCAAACGGTGGTGCCCGGAAGCCGGTGGAAAGCTGTACGAAACCGGTGTAGTGACCGGCAAACGGGATGGACAGACCGAATTTGGGCGAGAAGGCGCTATCGCTGAACGAAGGCACGCCGCCGGCCGGATTGGCGTTGAGATAGGCCTGGTCGACTTCTGCACGCATCCGGTAGTAGTCCCAGCGCAGGCTCGGCGAGGCGACGATGCCGTTGGCGAACCGGATTTCGTCCTGCACGAACAGGCCCAGCCGGTCCGAGGTGTTGTCGGGGAAGGTCTTGCTCGGATAGGTTTCGCCGGCCACGACATGGCTGGTGCTGCCGTTGGCACGGATTTCCACCTTGTCGCGTGGCCGGCTGGTGTCGGTGCGGCTGGCATCCACGCCCCAGACCAGCTGGTGGACCAGTCCGCCCCGGTCGAGCTGGTGGCGGGCGTCGAAGGTCAGCCCGTGGCTGGTCTGCCTGAAACCGTAGTCGGACAGGCGGCGGGCGCCGTTGCTGCGCCATTCGGTGCTGTCATCGCTGTTGTCGAGTTTCTGGGTGTAGAGCTTGAGTGCCACCTTGTCGAAGATGCCCAGCTCGCGGGCCTGCCAGCCGAGCGACAGGCGGTCGCGCCGGACGGTGTCGTTGGCCAGCATCCGGGTGATGCTGCTGCTTTGCGAGCTGATCACGTCGGTGTCGGTCTGGCGGCGGTAGTGGTCGAACACCAGTTCCAGCCGCTGGTTGGCAGCCGGGGCAAAGCCGACCTTTGCCAGCACGTTGTCGCTGCTCCAGTCCTGCGGGTTGGGCGTGGTACGGCTGGTGTCCCGGGTGTCGTTGTGACCCTGGTTGCCGGTTTCATGGCCGTTCCGCCGGGTTACCAGCAGCATGGCATCGGCCGTGTCGCCCTTGACGCCGAGCCTGGCAGTCAGGCCGGCCGACTGGTCGGCGCTGGCACCGAAAACCTTGATGCCGCCGCCAAAGCGCTCGTCCGGCATGACGATGTCGTCGACTTCCAGCGTGCGGTAGCCCACCACGCCGCCGATGGCGTCCGAGCCGTACAGGCTGGAAAACGGCCCCTTGACGATGTCGATGGCGCGCAGGCTGTCGAGGTCGATGTAGTCGCGGCCGGAGACAAAGCCGTTGGTGTTGCCGCCGCCGGCGTAGGCATCGGGCAGGCGGATGCCGTCAACCAGCATCAGGATGCGGTTGCCGTCGATGCCACGGATGGTATAGCCGGCATTGCCGCGCCGGGCCGGGTCACTGGCAACGTCGACGCCGGGCTCGTACTTGACGGCATCGGCCATGTCTTCGGCCAGGGTGGCGTCAAGCTTGTGGCGCGAGATGACCACGGCGTTGGGTGCGGTCTGGGCGAGGCTTTTGTCGGTGCGGTGGGCGGTGACTTCGACGGCCTCGAGGCTGGGCAGTTCTTCTGCAAGTGCCGGGAAAGCGGCGGCAAGACTCAGGACAAGCGGGGCAAGACGGGGAACAGCCATGAAAACTCCACGGGAATCGGGTTTTCGCTGGCTGGCATGAGGCTGGCTGGCGGGGATTACTTGGTCAGGATGAGTTTGTTGTTGCTGGTCAGGCGCAGGCGGTAGGTTTCTCCGGCGTGTTCGATCAGGATTTCCCGCCGGTCACGGAACAGCTGCTGGCTGTGCAGGACCACGGGAAGCTGTGGCGGCATGAGGGATGGAAAGGGCGCGGTATTCATGCGAAAAGATGATAATGGTTCTCAACTTGCTCGACAAGAGATCAGGTTGTGAATTTTTCAACTCTTTGTCATGAAACGATTTTTGTTGCAGATGAGATCGGTTCTCGACTATCTTTTGCCTCAGCCAGCCATCGCCAGCCATCCGACTGACCTGTTTTTTCTGGAGATGCGATGGCTGCTTCATCCCCGGCCTGCCATGCCGGCCCGCCTGCCGCTGCCCCCCTGCCGTTTGCCAGCCGCCGGGCCCTGATGCCCATGTGGGGGCAGGCCGTGCTGCCGCCCGAATCCTGGCCCGCAGCCTGGAACACGATTGCCGCCACCCCGCTGCCCGAGCGGGCGCTGGTGTATGTCCACATCCCCTTTTGCGCCAACCACTGCGTCTTTTGCGGCTTTTACCGCAACGGCTGGAATGCCGGCCTGGCGGAGCAGTATGTGGACCGGCTGGTGGCCGACATCGAAGCCGAAGCCGCCCGCCGGCCGGCCGGCGGCAGCATCGCGGCAGTGTATCTGGGCGGCGGTACGCCCACCTTGCTGCCGGCCGGCCAGCTGACGCGCCTGTTGCAGACCCTGCGCCGCTGCCTGCCGCTGTCGCCGGATTGTGAAATCACCGTCGAAGGGCGCATGTCGCATTTTGACGCCGGCAAGGTGGATGCCTGCCTGGCGGCAGGCGCCAACCGGTTTTCCATCGGTGTGCAGACCTTCGACAGCGCCATCCGGCACCGTCTCGGGCGCAAGCACGCCGGAGACGAGGCGGCCGCTTATCTGGCGTGGCTGGCCCGCCATAGCCAGGCCGTGGTGGTGACCGACCTGATTTTCGGTTTGCCCGGCCAGACGGAGGCCGTCTGGCAGCAAGACCTCGATACCGCCCTGTCGCTGGGCCTGTCCGGCATCGATGTCTACGCCTTCAACCTCTATCCGCACCTGCCGGTCAACCGCATGATCGAAAAAGGCGCCTTGCCGCCGGCACCGGGCCTAGCCGAGGTGGCTGCCCAGTACGGCCTCGCTCATCAGGCTTTCACTGCCGCCGGTTGGGAACAGTTGTCCAACAGCCACTTTGGCGCACCGGGACGGGGCGAGCGCAACCACTACAACCGGGCGATCAAGTCCGGTGCCACCTGCCTGGCGTTCGGCGCCGGTGCCGGCGGCAACCATGCCGGACTGAGCTATGCCGTCGAGCCGGACGTGGCGGGCTATATCGGTAGCACCGGCAGCAAGCCGCTGGCCCGGCTGGCCCGGCTGGGCGAACACCACGGCTGGGTCAGCCGCCTGCAAGGCGACGTGGAAGCCGGCCGGCTTGATCCGGCCGTACTGCCGCACCCCGAGCAGCTGGCCGGATCGCTGGCGCGCTGGCAGGACGCCGGCCTCGTCACTCCGGAGCCAGCCGGCACCGGCTGGCAACTGACACCGGCCGGCCGCTTCTGGGGGCCGACCCTGACCCGCGCCGTGGTGGACACCATGATTCCGCCCTCCGCAGACACCATGCCCCCGCATGCCATGATGCACATGATGAAAAGAAAGGAAGCTGCATGACTCCCGAACACCGTTCCGCCCTGCAAGAACGCCTGGCCAGAAACCCCGGCATCATCCTGGAAACCCTGGCCGAAGCCGGTGAAGCCACGCTGGCCGAACTGATTGAATGCCTGCCCGCCGGCTGCTGGCACAAGATGGCCGGCGAGCGGATGACCGACGTGTTGCAGCTGGTGGCCGGCTGGGGCGAGGTCACCACCATCATCCATACCGCCGACGGCATTTTCGAGATCGGCGGTGCCTTTCCGGCCGGCGAAAGCGGCCACGGCTTTTACAACCTCAAGAGCACCGGCGGCCTGCACGGCCACCTGCGTCCCGAGCGCTGCGCTGCCGTTTACGCCGTCGAGCGGCCGTTCATGAACAAGGCCACGGCCAGCCTGCTGTTCGCCAATCACGCCGGCGACATCATGTTCAAGATTTTTGTCGGCCGGGATGCCGAAGGTCAGTTGCGCGCTGACCAGCTCGCAGCCCTGCGCGCCCTGCCGGCCCGGATGGCCGCTGCCACGGAGCCGCCATGCACGACCTGCTGATCTTCGGCGCCACCCGCAACAGCGGCTGGTTGCTGGCCGGGGTGGCCCGTCGCCACGGCCTGTCGGTGGCCGCCATGGTGCGGCCCGACAGCCCGGCCGAAGCCCTGCGCGAGCTGGGCGTCACCGTGCTGTCGGGCGATGCGTTTTCGGAGGCCGACTGCTGCGCGGCCATCGAAGCCGCCCGCCCGCGCTGGCTGGTCAGTACGCTGGGCGGCAAGTCGGCCGATGGCCGGCGCATCGATGCCGCCGGCAACCTGAACGTGATCGGGGCGGCCGAAGCCGTGCCTGGCATCGAGCGCGCGCTGCTGGTGACGAGCTTTGGCTGCGGCGAGCTGTATCCGCAGCTGTCGCCTGCTGCCCGGGCCGCGCTGGGGGACGCTATCCGCGCCAAGAACCTGGCCGAAACCCGCTGGCAGGCGTCGCCGCTGGCCTGGACGCTGCTGCGTCCGGGCGGACTCAGCCATGCCGCAGCCACTGGCAGCTGGCGCTGGCATGACGGTGCGGACGGCAGCGGCAGCTATCTGGCGCGGGCCGACCTGGCTGCGGCACTGCTCGATTTGCTGCTGACTGGTGAAGGCGTGCGCCAAGTGCGTTGCATCTCGGCGGCCTGAGCCGGCCATTGCCACCAAAATGCCAAGCCCGTGCCGCGGGCTTGGCGTAAAATCGCCGCCTTCGTGAAACTCCGGCCGCGTTTTGCCATGCGCAACTTCCGTATTGCCCCCAGTATCCTGTCTGCCGATTTTGCCCGTCTGGGCGAAGAAGTCCGTGATGTGGTCGCCGCCGGCGCCGACATCATCCACTTCGATGTCATGGACAACCACTACGTTCCCAACCTGACCATCGGACCGATGGTGTGCGAGGCCATCCGGCCGCATACCAGCGCGCCGATCGACGTGCACCTGATGGTCAAGCCGGTCGACAGCCTGATTCCGATGTTTGCCAAGGCCGGGGCCAACCTGATCACCTTTCACCCGGAAGCCAGCGAGCACATCGACCGCAGCCTCGGGCTGATCAAGGAACACGGCTGCAAGGCCGGCCTGGTGTTCAACCCGGCCACGTCGCTGAGTTATCTGGATCACGTCATGGACAAGATCGACATGATCTTGATCATGTCGGTCAACCCCGGTTTCGGCGGCCAGTCGTTCATCCCCGAAGCACTCAACAAGATCCGGGCCGCGCGCCAGCGCATTGATGCCTGGACTGCCGTACACGGTGGCGAAATCTGGCTGGAAGTCGACGGCGGCATCAAGGCCGGCAACATCCGTGCCGTGGCCGAAGCCGGTGCCGATACCTTCGTGGCCGGTTCGGCCATCTACGGACAACCCGACTACCGCGCCGTGATCGATGCCATGCGCGCCGAACTGGCCCAGGTTGCCTGAAGGAATCCCGCCGATGCCGCTCCTTGCCCTCAAGGTCGACGTCCATACCCGCCACGGACTGCTGCATGGCGTGCCGAAGCTGGCGGAACTGCTGGCCGCTGCCGGCGCCAGTGCCACGTTCTGCCTCAATGTCGGCCCGGACCGGGCCGGCCGGGTGCCGGCGGCCGAATGGCTGGCCAAGGACAGCTTCAAGCTGCGCCGCCAGCTGCCGTGGAGCACCCGGATGGCGGGTCGCTGGTGGCTCGGCCGCCAGCCCGGCCGCGCCGGGCGCCAGGTCTGCCAGCAGTTGCAGGCTGCCGGTTTCGAGCTGGCGCTGGCTGCCTGGGATCAGGCCGCCTGGCGGCAGGAAGCCCTGACCGGCGAGGCCGAGTGGTCGCGCAAGACGCTGGAACACGCCCGCACGGCTTTCAGCCAGCTGACCGGCCAGCCGGCAGCCGGCATTGCCTCGCCGGGCTGGCGCATCAACTGGCCGGCCATGCGCGAACTGCAACAGCAGGGCTTTGCCTGGGCCAGTGATACCCGTGGCTCACGGCCGTTCATCCCGGTGCATCACGCCGAAATCGTGGCCGTGCCGCAGTTGCCGACCACGCTGCCGACGCTGGACGAAGTGCTGGCCGACATCGGCAATGACGAAGCCCATGCTGCCGAGCGCCTGCTCGGCCTCAGTGCGCGCGTGCCGGCCGGCGGCTGCCACGTCTACACCCTGGCGGCCGAGCGCGAAGGCGGTGCGTTTGCCGCCGTGTTTGAAGCCCTGCTGGCCGGCTGGCAAGAGCAGGGCTGGCAGCTTGTCAGTCTCGGCGAACTGGCCGCCAGCCTCGACATGGACAGCCTGCCGCGCTGCAACCTCAAGTGGGAGGCCTGGCCCCGGCGTCCGGGCGAGCGCACCCAGCAGGGCGATCCGGCGTTTGCCGGCTGAACTGTCCGCAACAGGAGTCCGGACTTCATCAGGCCGGTGCGCCTGGCCCCGGCAGGCAATACGGGCCGTTTCGGCCGATGCCGGCCGGGGGAACCCGGAGCCGGCATCCTGCGGATGCTCTAGCCCAGCCGCTGGGCCAGTCCGCTGTGGCGGACGGTGCGGCGGCTGACGGCACGCCGGAAAATGTCGGCACTGCCCACCAGTGTCAGCCGGTCACGGGCGCGGGTGATGCCGGTATACACCAGCTCGCGGGTCAGGATCGGGCTGTCGTGCTGCGGCAGCAGCAAGACGGTGTGGCTGAATTCCGATCCCTGTGACTTGTGGACCGTCATGGCAAACGCGCTTTCCACGTCGGTCAGCCGGCTGGGCAATACCTGGCGTACCCGGCCGTCGGGCAGGGCAAAGCACACGCGCAGCGTGGCGTCGGGCATCGGCAGGGCAATGCCGGTGTCGCCGTTCATCAGCCCGAGTCCGTAATCGTTTTTCAGCACCATCACCGGGCGGCCGGCATACCATTCGCTGCGACCGGCCGGCAGCAGCCCGGCTGTGCGCAGGCTGGCCTCGATGGCGGCATTGACGCCGCTGACGCCTTCCTCGCCCTGGCGCAGGGCACACAGCACCCGGAAGCGGTTGAACGCCTCCAGCACCTGGCGCGCCCAGCCGTCGGGATCGCCCTGGTCGCCGGCGGCCATGATTTCCAGATAGGCGCGGTAACTGGCGGCCTGCCAGCCTGCCGGGCTGCCACTGCTGCGGCCCTGTAGCGCCAGCTGTTCGATGCAGCGGGAAGCCGGCTCCAGCCGGGCGATGCTGTCGGCGTGACGCGGCCACACGGTGGCCGCCCGCGAGGCATCGCCGTCGTTCACCGCGCGGGCCAGCTCGCCGATGCCGCTGTCGTCCCCGAAGCGGTGGCTCTTTTTCAATACCACCACATGGTCGGTCAGCGCTCCGGCTGGCAGGCCGTCGGCCTTGACCGCATAGCCGCTGGCCGCGCCCAGCCAGGCTGCCATTTCGTGGCTGCCGGCCCATTGCGCCGGATCCTGCACATCCACCCGGCTGCCGGCGCACAGGCTGCCCAGCACGGCACCGGCCTCGACCGAAGCCAGCTGGTCCTTGTCGCCCAGCAGGATCAGCCGGGCATGGGCCGGCAGGGCCGAGAGCACCGCGGCCATCATTTCAAGGTCGATCATCGAGGCTTCGTCGATCACCAGCACGTCCAGCGGCAGCGGCTGGCCGGCATGGTGACGGAAATGCCGGCTGTCCGGCAGCGGGCCCAGCAGCCGGTGCAGGGTCGACACCTCGGCGGGGACATGCTCGCGGACGGCCGGGTCAAGCCGGGCCACCGCCTGGCGGATCGAATCCTGCAAGCGGGCCGCCGCCTTGCCGGTGGGGGCAGCCAGCCGGATTGCGAGCGGCGTCCTGCCGGCATCCAGCGTCAGTCCCTGCAACAGGCCCAGCAGGCGGACCACCGTGGTGGTCTTGCCGGTGCCCGGACCGCCGGAAATGATGCAGAACCCCAGCCGGGCCGCCAGTGCCACCGCCACCGACTGCCAGTGGGTCTGGCGGCGGGCCGCTTCGTCGGCATCACGCATGTCGGCCAGCAGCCGGTCCAGCCGGACGGACAGGTCGTCCGGCACCGCCAGGCGCTGCGGCAGGCGGGCGCGGATGGCCTCCGCCACGGTTTCCTCGCACTGCCAGTAGCGGCGCAGGTACAGGTTGTGGCCGGCCAGCACCAGCGGCGCACCGCTGTCGGCCGGCGGCCGGTCGATACAGGCGGCACTTTCGAGCTGCGCCAGCCAGCCGGACAGCGGCCCGGCAAATACCGGCAAGGCCGTCAGGTCCGGCGTATCGCCATCGTCGGCCCAGCCCAGCGTGGCGGCCGGGTCGGCATGGACGGCGGCCAGGTCCAGCGCCGGATGGCCGCGCCCCAGCTGGTGGCTGGCCAGTACGGTGGCCAGCAGGACGGCCGGCGGGGTGTCCGGTACGTGTCCGGCCAGAAAGCGGGCCAGCGCCCGGTCCAGCGGACGCAGGCGGCGAGTCCCGACCAGGGTGTCCAGTACGGCAAACAGGGAATCAGGCGTCAGCATCGGGCGTCTCGCAGGCAAACAGGTGGTCGAGCCGGTCCAGCAGGGCCAGGTCGGCGGGCAGGTGCACGATGCCGGCACCGGGGCCGTCGGTGCCGCGCAGGAACCAGCAGACAAAGCCGCCCAGCCGGGTGGCCGGATCGTAGTCCGCACCGAGTCGCGCGCGCAGCAGGCGGTGCAGGGCCAGGAGGTACAGCATGCCCTGCAACTCGTAGCGGTGCGCCAGCATCTCGTCGCGCAGGGCGTCGGGGTGGTAGCTGCCGGGCGTGTCGCCCAGCCAGTTGGACTTGTAGTCGAGCACGTAAAAACGGCCTTCGTGCTCGAACACCAGATCGATGAAGCCCTTGAACAGTCCTTGCAGCGACTGCGGCAGCAGCGCCGGGCGGGCATGACCGGGCCAGACGGCGACAGACACGGCCGCATCCAGTGCCGTGGTCGCCAGTTGCGGGTTGCCGAGCCAGAATTCGGTTTCGGCCCGTGCCGACCGGGGCGGCAGGGCCGCCAGCGTCACCGGCGAAGCATCATTCAGCGGCAGCGGCCGGGTCAGCACCCACGGCAGCCAGCCGTCAAAAAAGTCGATCCAGCCTGCCAGTTCCCGGCGCTGGCAGCGGCGTGCCAGCAGGTCGCGGCGTTCGGCAGCCAGCTCGCAGGTGCGGCCAAAGCCCTGCTGTGCCGCCCATTCGAACAGGCCGTGCAGGAAAATCCCCGCCTGCGGACCACGCCAGAATCCGGCCAGGGTGCGGCCGGCAATCGGCAGCACCGGGCTGTCGGGCATGGCCGTGTCGTCGATGCGGTTGGCTGCCGCGCTGTCCTCGGCTGCCGGCGTGCCGGCCTGTGCCGGGCCGGTCAGCAGGGCGCTGTAACTGGCGATGCGCCAGCGGCGGGCGATGCGGCGGGTCAGCCGGCGGGCCGGAAACAGTACCGGCGCCGGAGTGCTGTCGCAGTAGCGTGGCGGCGGATCAGCCGGTGGCGTGTCATCCAGCCGGATGTCGCTGCCCGCCTGCGCCAGCGCGTGCAGGCGGCCGGCAAGGCGTCCGGGATCGCTGTCCAGCTGCAACAGGCGGCCGATGGCGCTGCCGGCCAGCAGGTCGCCGGTGCCGGACAGCGGTGAGAGGCCGATCCACAGCGCATGCCGCGCCCGCGTCAGGGCGACATACAGAAGCCGCATGTCCTCCTGCGCGCTTTCGCGCTGCATGGCGGCCAGTCCGTCGGCGTCCTGGCCGGTCAGGTCGACGTGCAGCCGGCCGTCCCCGTCATGCCAGAAAATGCCGTTGCGCCCGTCCGGTAGCGCGCGGCCACCGGCGAGAAACGGCAGGAACACCAGCGGGTATTCCAGCCCTTTGGACTTGTGCAGCGTGACCACGCGCACGCGCGCATCTTCGCTTTCCAGCCGCAGCACGCTTTCCTGCGCGGCATCCGGCTGTTCGGTCAGCCGCTCCAGGTGCCGCAGCACGCCGACTTCACCGTCAATGCCGGCGGCGTCGGCCTGCAGGCGTTCGGCCAGATGCAGCAGGTTGGTGAGCTGCCGTTCGCCGTCTTCGTCGCGGCGGGCAAGGAGGCGCGCCGGCAGCCGGTAGTCGTGCAGCAGGGCCAGCAGCATCGGCAGCACGCCCTGCTGGCGCCAGGTCTGGCGGTAGCTGCGGAAGCGCTCGCTGGTGCGTTCCCATTCACGTTCGTCGTTGAACAGCCGGTCCAGCCCGGCATAGTCGAGGCCCAGCGTGGCGGTGGCCAGCGCCAGCCGCAGGCGGGCGTTGTCTTCGGCGTAGAGCACGGCGTCCAGCCAGCGCACCAGGTCCTGCGCTTCCTGGCTGGCGAAGACCGAATCCTTGTCTGACAGGTATACCGACCGCACGCTGCACAGGTCCAGGGCCCGGCGGATGGCGGCGGCTTCCTGCCAGTCGCGTACCAGCACGGCAATATCGCGCGGGGCCAGCGGCTCGAATCCGCCGTCGTCGGCCAGCAAGCCGGCTTCGCTGTCGTTGAGCAGGGTGGTGATGGCTTCGGCGGCCCGGCGGGCAAACTCCTGGCGGTAGTCGTCCTTGTTGCCGGCTTCCTGGCGCCAGGCCAGCGTCAGGGGCGGCACGGGCATGCCGCCCTGCACCAGCTGCTCGCTCCGGCCGGCGGCCCGCACGGCCTGGAAGGGAATGTCCGGCCGGCCGAATACCGTTTCCGATACCGTGCCGGCTTCGGGCGAACCGCAGAACAGCCGGTTGACCACGCCGACCATGGCCATGGTCGAGCGCCAGTTGGTGTCGAGGGTGTAGCGCTGTTCCGGCCGGGTATCGTGACGGGCGGCGAGATAGGTGAAGATGTCGGCGCCGCGAAAGGCGTAGATCGCCTGCTTCGGATCGCCGATCATCAACAGCCCCAGCCGCGCCTCCGGGCCGGCATCGGCGTACAGCGTGCGGAAAATGGCGTACTGGGCCGGGTCGGTATCCTGGAATTCGTCGATCAGGGCAACCGGGTAGGCCTGGCGCAGGGCCTGGGCCAGACGCTCGCGGTTCGGGCTGTCCGGTGCCAGCGCCTGTGCCAGCCCGCGGATCATGTCGTCAAAGCCGATTTCCGCCCGGCGGGATTTTTCGGCGGCCAGCGCTGCGGCGATGCTGCGGGTAGCGTGGGTCAGCAGGGCGGCGCGCAGGCTGGTGTCGGCCAGCGCCGGCTGCAACAGCCGCTCGACGGCAAAAAACGGCTCCGGCGGATCGAACGACATGCCGGCCTTGAGGACATCAAGGATACCGGCCGGCGTCAGGCGCCAGCGCGCCGTTTCGAACGGCTTGCCCGCCAGCGGCAGGTCGTCGCTGTCGCGTGCCAGCCAGTCGGCCAGGTCGTCCAGCCATTTCTGGCAGGAATCGGCCCGCACCTTGTTGCCGTTGACGGTTTTGTTCTCGCGCAGGCCGGTCAGCGTGCGCGCCAGCTCTTCCAGCCAGCCCTGCTGGCGCCAGGCGGCTTTTTCCGCCCGGCGGGCGGCGAGGATGGCCTCGACCGGCGTCCAGTCGGCCGGTCCGGCCGGCAGCCGCCCCAAAAGCGGCAAGGCCAGGAGGCCCAGCTCGGCCGGGCTGGCGGCAATGGCCTGCAAGGGCAGCAGGCGCGCGCGCGGCAGCGGATAGAAATGCCGGCGCCAGTAGTCGTTGACGGCCTGCTCGCGCAGTGCGCTTTCGTCGGTGTTGACCGTCAGCTCGAACAGGCTGCCGCTGTCGAAGGCGTGCGTGCGCAGCATCTTCTGGCAGTAGGCATGGATGGTGAAAATGGCGGCTTCGTCCATCCATTGTGCGGCCAGTTCCAGCTGGTGCGCGTGGCGGCCGCGCTGCCCGGCCGGATAGTCGTCCAGCAGTCCGCGCAGGAAGGCGTCGTCACTGTCGTTCTGGCGAAAGGCCCGGGCCGCTTCGACCAGCCGGCTGCGGATGCGTTCGCGCAGTTCTTCGGTGGCGGCTTCGGTAAACGTCACTACCAGGATCTGTGGCGGCAGCAGGCCGCCTGCGTTGTAAGCCAGCCCGTCGTCTTCCGAACGGGCGCCCAGCACCAGCCGCAGGTAGAGGGCAGCGATGGTAAAGGTCTTGCCGGTGCCGGCGCTGGCCTCGATCAGGCGCAGGCCGTGCAGGGGAAAGCGGCGCGCGTCGAGCGCCTGCATCAGGTTGCTCATGCGGCAGACTCCGGAACGGTGACGCTGGCCAGCAGCGGGGCATACAGGTCGGTGGCGAGTGCGTCGAGGCGGGCGAGGTCCAGGTCCTCGAAGGCCGGAAAGAGCCGGGCCAGCGCCGGGCTTTCTGCTCGCTCGCCGGTGCTGTGATAACCGCCTTCGTAAGCCTGGCGGGCCGCGGATGCGTCCTGCTGTTGCAGCCAGACGCCGGCAGTCTTGCAGGGCAGCGGCAGCGGCTCGCCGTGGGCTTGCCGCCAGTATCCGGCCAGCACCTGGAGGCAGTGGCGGGCTTCGTCGGCCGGCAGCGGTGCCAGTTGCAGGGTGACGGTTTCGCCGACGATCAGGGTGGGGATGGCGAGGCCGGCTGCCTGCAAGGCCAGGTGGGCCGGCCAGAAACCGACCAGGGTGTGCAGGCGCGGTATCCAGCGGGTATCGGCTCCTCGCCCGGCGCTGTCGGCCAGCCGGCCCGTGCGCATGACGCGGCGGCGCAGCGGCGGGCTGTCGGCGGCCACCGCCTGCAAGCCGTCGCAGTGGGCCAGCAGGGTGGCGGTCTGGTCACCGGCCAGCGGCAACAGCAGCGGGGGCAGTGTCAGTGGCGGCAGGTCGGTCAGGTCATCCAGCCGGTGCCAGTTCTGGCGCAGTGCCATGACCGGCGCATGGCAGGCCTGTAACAGCTGGGCGCCGGCAGCACCGAACGGCAGGCCGCCTTCTTCGGTCAGGCGGGTGGCTGCGGCATGCCAGTGCCGGCCGGTTTCGGCCTCGGGCACGTCACGCACGGCTTCCAGCAGGCGGGACTTGAGCTGGTGCGTGGCCAGCGGGTCCAGCGCGAACGGTTCGTCCTCGGCCAGTTCGTCGAGTTCGCCAAAGCGGACTTTCAGCCGGCCGTGCAGGAAGGTGGCGGCCGGCTGGCGCAGGAAGCGTGCGAGCGTGACGGCGTCGGTCCGGCCGTCCCAGTCGGGCAGCGGCAGGGGCAGTGCGGCGGCGGGTTCGGCCGGTGGATCGGTTGCGTCGTGGATGGCGCGCCAGTCGCTGTCGTAGGTAAAGAGCGGCGGCTGCTCCGGTTGCGGGCGGGCATCCGGCGCCCGGGAAAAATAGCGCGGGCTGAACGGTTGCAGCGGGTGTTCGGTGGTCAGGGCGGCGAGGAGGCCGGTGGTGGCCGGCTCCGTTCCGAGTGGCGCCGCCTGCCAGCCGGTGGCCAGATAGTCGCGCAGTTGCTCGACCAGCACCGAAGGCGGCCGCGGACGGTTGTCACGCGGGCTTTTGCCCACCCAGCTCAGATAGAGGCGACGGCGGGCCGACAGCAGGGCCTCGAGCAGCAGGTAGCGGTCGTCGTCGCGGCGCGAGCGGTCGCCGGGGCGGTAATCCTGCGCCATCAGGTCAAAGTCGGCGCGGTTCTGGCTGCGCGGGTAGTCGCCGTCGTTGAGCCCCAGGAGGCAGATCACCTTGAACGGGATGGCGCGCATCGGCATCAGGGTGCCGAAGTTGACCGCCCCGCCGAGAAAGCGCATCGACACGCTGGTGTCGGCCAGTTGACCAAGCAGCACGTCGCGGACCACCTCCAGCGGCAGGCGGGTATCGGCGAGGCCGTTGCCGTCCAGCGTGGCCACCCAGTTGTCGAGCGTGTCGGCAATGCCGGCGTACAGCAGCAGGTCGTGCTCGTCCTTGATGTCGAGACAGGCCTCGACCAGGTCAGCGATGCGTGCCTGCCAGCCGGCCGGAGTGGCGGGCTCTTGCAGGCACTGCCGCCAGTGCGCCAGCGTGGAGAGCAGGTCTGCCAGCTGGCCGGCCAGCGCGGCGTCCATGCCGCCGACTTCGTCGTATGGCGCCATGCCTTGCCAGCTGGCGCCGGCACCGCAGGCATAGCCCAGCAGCATGCGATCCAGCCCGAAGTGCCAGCTGTTCTGGTCAAAATCGTCCGGCATGCCGAGTTCGGCGCGCTGGGCGGCAGACAGCCCCCAGCGGATGCCGCTGCCCTCGATCCAGCGGGTCAGCAGCGGCAGGTCGGTTTCGCGCAGGCGGAAGCGCCGGCGTACGGCGGCCACGTCCAGCAGCTCCAGTACCTCGCTGACGGTCAGCCGCAGCGCGGGCAGGTCCAGCAGCTGTTGCAGGGCCCGCAGCAAGGGTTCGGTGCTGACGGCCGACTGGTCGGACAGGGCAAACGGGATGAAGCGCGGATGGTCGGGCGGCAGCTTGCCGAAGACCGCCCGGATGAAGGGCGCGTAGCTGCTGATGTCCGGCACCATCACCATCACGTCGCGCGGTTTCAGCGCCAGCTCGGGGTCGTCGAACATGGCCAGCAGCTGGTCGTGCAGGATTTCCACTTCGCGCAGCGGGCTGTGGGCGACATGAAAGGCAATTGAATGGTCCGGCAGCGGCAGGCGGTGCGGTTCAGCCGGCAGGGGCTCCAGTTCCAGCACGGCCTGCTGGACCTGTTGCAGCAGCGGCAGGGTCCCGGCGGGCACGGCCTCGTCGAACAGGTCGATGTCCTGCGCATGCGTGGCGGCCGCGCTTTGCCAGCGGTCGTAGTCAGCCAGCAGGGCGATGAAGTCGCGCCCCTGCCGCCCCCACGATGCCAGCAGGGGATGGGCGTGCAGGTGCAGGGTGCTGTCGTCGAGGGCGGCCGGCATGCCGCTGCGGCGGCGGTGGCGCTGTTCGGCCTGGCGGCGCAGCCATTCGCGGCCTTCGACGATGTCGCCCCAGTAGTAACGGCAGGGATTGTTGACCGCCATCAGGACGTGACTGTGGCGGCTGATGGCGTCCAGTGCCTCCAGCGTCTGCTGCGGCAGCGCCGACAGGCCGAACACCACCACCCGTTCCGGCAGGCTGCCCGGCGGTGGCGTGCCTTCGCGCAGTGCCGCGACAAACCGCTGGTGGACTGCCGCCCGGTGGGTATGGCGGGCGCTGGCCAGCTGCCCGGCCAGCCGGCGCCACAGCTCGGCCTGCCAGCGTTCACCTTCGGGCAGGGGGGCAGGACGGCCGTGGCGGGTGATGTCGTCGTGGCCGTTTTCCCAGCCGGTCAGCCAGTCGGCCCGGTAGGACTGGTACTGGTCGTAGAGGTCGGCCAGCTGGTGGGCCAGCTGGTACAGGCGCCGCGGGTCGGCATCGGCTTCGACAAAACGTGCCAGCGGCGCGAATACCGGCTCGTGCAGCCAGGCCGGCAGCTCCCGGTACAGGCGCCAGCTGAGCGGCGCCTTGTCGAACGGTGACTGGGCCGGCACGCTGTCTTCGCCCAGCACGGCCCGGTAGCAGCGCCACAGGAAGCCTTGCGGCAGCTGGAAATCCAGCGCGGCGGCAATGCCGGCCGGGGATTCGGCCAGTGCGTGCTTGAGCCACTGCGCCATGCCCTGGCTCTGTACCAGAAAGACCTCGTCGTCCAGCGGGCTGGACAGGGGATCGCGGGCCAGCCAGGCCAGGATCACGTCGCGCAGCATTTCGGCGCGGTTGGCATGCAGGATGGTAAAGCCGGTCAGGGCAGTCATGGGCAGCGGGCGGGCAAGGACAAACTGCCGATGATAAACGCCGCGGCAGCCGGTGTCCGCTGGCAGGTTTGGCTGGCGCGCCGCTCGCGGGGGAGTGGGGCGGCGCGAGCGCGACAAAGGTCACGGAAAACCACTGGCGCCAGGTAGCTGCGGGCGGAAGATGAGGCTGCCGGCGTCAGCAGGGCCGGGCCGCCCTGATGCTGGTGGCTTGTCCGGCTGGTGAGTTCGTCAGGGCGGATTCCGGGAGGAAACGATGGCAGGCTGGCGTAAAAGCAGGCAGCCACGGGCCGGTTGGTGATCCGGGCCGGGATGGCAACAGGGGCGTGCCTGTGCCGGCAATCACAGGGGGAGTCCGTTGGCCGCAGGGTACGGCAACTGCCGGAATCGTGCCGGCCTAGGCCCGGGAAATCAGGACGGTAGCCAGCCGGCCAGCGCCCGGGCTGTCCGGCCGGATACGGGTGGATCAAAGGCCGCTGTAGGCTTCCTGCATGGCCCAGCGCAGCTTGATGTTGTTGGCCAGCTGGGCGACAGCGGTGGCGTAAAGCGTGCTCTTGTTGTAGCGGGTGATGGTGTAGAAATTCTGCAACCCCATCCAGTACTCGGTCACGCCGGCCTGCATTTCCAGCGGGTAAACCACTGCCTGCACCTGGTCCGGTACGCCGGCCGGCATGTCGACACCCAGCCCGCGCAGTTCGGCTGCGCTGTAGTGCAGGTTGAATTTCTCGGCAGCCAGTTTTTCACCCATGGCCGGGTTGACGCTGACCGGCAGGATGATGTCGGCACCGTGCTGCCAGCCATGCTGCTTGAGGTAATTGGCGACCGAGGCGATGGCGTCAGCCGGCGTGCCCCAGATGTCGCGGCGGCCGTCGCCGTTGCCGTCCACTGCCCACTGGCGGAAGCTCGACGGCATGAACTGCGCCATGCCCATGGCACCGGCGTAGCTGCCCTTGAAGCTTTGCGGATCGGCTTTTTCCTCGCGTGCCAGCGTCAGGAACTCAGCCAGCTCGTTTTGGAAAAACGCGGCCCGGCGCGGATAGTCAAAGCCGATGGTGGAGAGAGCGTCCAGTACCCGGAAGCTGCCCATGTTGCGGCCGTAGCCGCTTTCAATGCCAAGGATGGCCACGATGGCTTCCGGATCCACGCCGTAGCGTGCTTCGGCGTCGGCCAGTGCCGCAGCGTGCTGGCGCCAGAAGGCTGCACCTTCGGTTTCCAGCCGGCTGTTCACGTGGGCCGGGCGGAACTGGTACCACGGCCGCGCGGTCGAGGGACGGTCAAGGATGGTCAGGATGTTGGGCTTTTTTTCGGCGGCTTGCAGCGATGCGGTCACCGCTTCGCGCGACAGGCCGTGTTCGGCCACGACCTTGTTGATGAATGCCTGGACGTCCGGGCGGGCGATCAGGGCATCGTCGGCCAGTGCCGGCAGGGAACAGGCCAGCAGCAGGCCGGAGAACAGGGATTTCATGGGCAGCAGTGTTTTCACGGGAAACGGACCGGTCAATGGGATGAGGGAGCGTCGGAGCCCGACAGCGGGCTGGACAGGGCGCTGGATACCAGCCGGGCGGTGATGTCGACGATCGGGATGACGCGCTCGTAGTTCATGCGCGTGGGACCGACCACGCCAAGCGTGCCGACGCGGGTGCCGTCGAAGGTATAGGGCGCGGTGACGACGGTACAGCCGTCCAGTGGCGACAGGCCGGATTCTTCACCGATGAACAGGCTCACGCCCTGTGCCTGGCGGCTGATGTTGAGCAGGTGCAGCAGCTCGGTCTTGTGTTCGAACATGTCGAACAGCCGCCGCAGCGAGGCCAGGTCGGACGACAGTTCTTCCACCGACAGCAGGCGCTTTTCGCCGCTGACCACGATGTCGTCCTGCGAGGTGGCTTCCTTGCTGGCGTGGATGGCGGCCGTCATCAGGCGGGCAATGTGGCCTTGCAGGCTGGCCAGTTCCTGCTCGAGGTCGCGGGTGATGTGCTCAAGTGACTGGCCGGCGTAGTGGTGGTTGAGGTAGTTGGCGGTTTCGATCAGCTCGCCCGGCGTGTAGTCGCGGTCGGTGACCAGCAGGTGGTTCTGCACGTCGCCCAGCGGCGTGACCAGGATCAGCAGGATGCGCTTTTCCGACAGGCGCAGGAATTCGATCTGCCGGAACGCGGCATCGGCCCGCTGCGGCGTGATGACCACGCCGGCAAAGTGGGTGAGGTCGGACAAAAGCTGCGAGGCAGCCGCAGCCATGCGCAGCGGACTGTCCGGATGGATGCCGCTTTCGACCTGGCGCAGCGCCTGCTGTTCCAGCGGGTGCATGGTGAGGAGCTTGTCCACGAACACCCGGTAGCCGCGCGCGGTGGGCACCCGGCCGGCCGAGGTGTGCGGACTGGCCACCAGCCCCATGTCTTCCAGCTCGGCCATGACGTTGCGGACCGAGGCCGGGCTGATGTCGAGGCCTGACAGCTGGGTCAGGGTGCGCGAGCCGACAGGCTGGCCGTCGGCGATATAGCGTTCGACCAGGGTTTTGAGCAGGCGTTGGGCACGATCATTCAGCATGGCAGGTATTTTACGCGAGGCAGGGGACAAGCGGTCGTCTGAGCATTGCATGAGCGGACGGCAGGTTGCAAGATGCCGGTTTTCACTGATCCGCCAAGCCATCAAGACATGAAAATTTCGGCCATCATCATCGGCGACGAACTGTTGTCCGGCAAGAGACAGGACAAACATCTTGCGGCACTTGTCCGCATTCTGGCTGCCCGCGGCCAGCGGCTGGCTGGCGTGGAATATCTGGGGGACGACCCGGAACGCCTGACGGCGACCTTTCGCCGGGCACTGGCCAGCGGTGAAGTGGTGTTCAGCTTTGGCGGCATCGGCGCCACCCCGGACGACTACACCCGCCAGTGCGTGGCCGAAGCGGCCGGCGTGCCGCTGGCCATTCATCCCGAGGGACAGGCCATTGTCGAAGGGCGCTTCGGGGCCGAGGCCTATCCGCACCGCATCAACATGGTCAACCTGCCGGCCGGCAGCCGGCTGGTGCCCAACCCGGTCAACCAGATGCCGGGTTTCAGCTTTGGCCACCTGCACTGCGTGCCGGGTTTTCCGAGCATGGCCTGGCCAATGGTCGAGTGGGTGCTCGATACCCTGTACCCGGAACTGGTGGTCCGCGAGCCGGATACCGAGGAAGGATTCATCGCCCTCAAGGCACGCGAAGGCGACCTGATCGACCTGATGCAGGCCACGGTGGCACGCTATCCGGCCCTGCGTTTTTCCAGCCTGCCGAGCTTTGGCAGTGACGCCCTGCCGATGATGCATATCGAATTCGGCCTTAGCGGAGCACCGGCACTGGTCCGCATCGCGATTGCCGAACTGCGTCGTGCCGTCAGTGATCTGGGCTACGAAACCATCGACAAACCGGCTCCGGCGGAAGAAAACTGACATGGCAGCAGACAAAAAAACCAGAAAATCCGCCAGGACCGGCAGCGCTGCCAGCCTGCGGGCCAGCAGCGAAGCACGCTGGCTGGCAGCCGAGCGCGACACCCACCACATGCTGGCCATGCTGGATGCGTGGGAGGAAAGTGGCGGCATGGGTGAGCGCGCCTGGCAATACGCCCAGATGGCGCGGGTGTATTTCAAGAAGCTGCGCAACGGGCGCGTGCTGTCGAGTGCCGATTTTGACATCACCGTGCTGCTGGCGACTGCCGTGCAGCGAGCCTTGCAGGCCGAACCTGCCGTACTGGAAAAATCCGCCGACCTGCAATCGGCCGCCACGGCCTGCGAGCGCATCCAGTCGGCCAACACAGCGTTGCGCCAGCCGCGCTGAACGCGGCTCCGGTTGTCTGGGGGCGTTCAGGGGCAATCCGCGCTGATGCCAGCTGAAACCCTGTGCAATGCAAAAGCCATGGTTGACCGCTGGTGCGAGGCTGCATCGCCGGCGGGCTGAACATTCTTTGACTTGTCGTCCGGCAAGGGACAGGACAAGCGGCTTGGCCGGCATCACCTGATGCGGCGTGGTTTGCCGCCTGTTTTTCCGGACTGGCCTGATGTCGGCGGGAGAGCCGCTGCGGTGAGGAATGGCATTGTGTCAACAGGCCACAAGGCTGGCGTGGCAGCCTGTACGGCCAGAGTCCCGGAGCGTGCAAGCACCCGCGCACAGTCTCTTGTCTCGTCAATGTATCTCATGCTGCCCTAGCCATTTCCGTGGCCGGGGGCGGGTCTGGCATGTGTGGCTGCGGCGTGTGGTGGTGTGCGGCACCGGGTAGTTTCGGCTGGCTGATACAGCCGGGTGATGTTCCGGCTGTCGTTCCCGGATTGTGGTGATGCAGTGGCGACCGGCAACCGGTGCGGGGCACTGGCCGCCAGGCGACTGGCCCGGAGGCTCTGCATGGCAGGGTGATGCGAAACCGCACTGCGTCCGGACGTGCCGGTGCTTGTTCCCTGCAAATCCACGGGTGCGTGTCCGGTTTCTGAAGCGCCCGGTCCGGCTGCGCATACGCTGCCGGCCTGCACGCCTCTCCTGTCTTGCCCATGAAAAACGCCGCATCCCGTTACCGGGAGGCGGCGTCGTGCTGCCGTGTGTCATGCGGCGTGAGACTTTCACCGTCCGTGTGCGGTGTGCCCGGCATCTTCCGTCCGGGCCAGGCTCAGTGGGCGAGGGTCAGCAGCTCGGCGGCGTGCTGGCGGGTCGTGTCGGTGATCTGCTCGCCACCCAGCATGCGGGCGACTTCTTCCACCCGTTCGGCCTCGCTCAGCGGCTGGATGCTGCTGACCGTGCGACCGCCTTCCAGCCGCTTGGCCACCTGCCAGTGGCTGTTGCCGCAGGCGGCCACCTGCGGCAGGTGGGTGATGCACAGTACCTGATAGCGTTCGCCCAGCCGGCGCAGCAGCCGGCCGACCACCTCGGCCACCCGGCCGCCGATACCGACATCCACTTCGTCGAAAATCAGTGTCGGTACCCGTGCCACTTCGCTGGCCACCACCTGGAACGCCAGGCTGATGCGCGACAGTTCACCGCCGGAAGCCACCTTGGACAGGGGGCGCAGGGTGGTGCCGGCGTTGGCCGCTACCAGGTATTCGACCGATTCCATGCCGCTGGCTGCCGGTGCCGCCAGCGGGGCCAGTTCGATGGCAAAGCGCGCGCCCTGCATGGCCAGATTCTGCATTTCGTCGCTGATGCGGCCGGAAAGCTCGATGGCAGCGTGCTGGCGCGCCAGCGACAGCTGCTCGGCCACTTCGCAGTAGGCCCGCTCGGCCCGGGTTTCGGCCTCGATCAGGGCGTCGATGTCGGTGGACTCGGACAGGCGGGCGAGTTCGGCCTGCCAGCCGGCCAGTTTTTCCGGCAGTTCTTCCGGGCGGACCCGGAACTTGCGTGCCATCGAATACAGGGTATCGATGCGGTTTTCCACCCGGTACAGCTCGGCCGGGTCCTGCTCGATGTCGCCGCCGTAGTCGCGCAGGGCGTACACTACTTCGCGCAGTTCGGCTTCGACCGAATCCAGCAGGCCCACGGTGTCTTTCAGCTGCGGGTCGACGTCAGCGAGTTTGCCCAGCCGGCTTTGCACCTGTGCCAGCTGCGACAGGATGGCGCCATCGGCTTCGTTGATCAGTTCGACGGCACTGTGGGCGGCTTCCATCAGTTCCTGCGCGTGCGCCAGCCGGCTGTGCTGGGCGGTGAGCTGCTCCCATTCGTCCGGAGCCAGTTGCAGTTCGGCCAGCTCGCTGATCTGCCACACCAGCCGTTCGCGCTCGCGCTCGAATTCGGCGGCGTGCCGCTCGGCTTCCTGGCGCTGGTGCTTGACGGTCTGCCAGGTGTCAAAGCAGCTGCGGACTTCGGTGGCGAGTCCGACGGCGCCGGCGTAGGCGTCCAGCAGCCGGCGCTGGGTGTCGGGCTTGTTGAGCGACTGGTGGGCATGCTGGCCATGGATGTCGACCAGTGCTTCGCCGATGTCCTTGAGTTGCGCCAGCGTGGCGCTGCGGCCGTTGAGCCAACAGCGCGAGCGCCCGGAAGCGTCGATCACGCGCCGGATCAGCAGTTCGGTGTCACCGGCTTCAACGAGGGCGTCGTCGGCCAGCTGGCGGGCCAGTTCGGGCAGGGCTTGCAGGTCGAACGTGGCCGCCAGTTCGGCGCGTTCTTCGCCGTGTCGGACCAGCGAGCCGTCGCCGCGGCCGCCGAGCAGCAGCCCGAGTGCGTCGAGGATGATGGATTTGCCGGCCCCGGTTTCGCCGGTGAGGACGGTGAAGCCGGAGCAAAAATCGAGTTCGAGCGTGTCGACGATGACAAAGTGGCGGATCGAGAGCGAGAGCAGCATGGAGGGCAGTCGGGCAGGGTTCGGTCGGCAGTCGGTTACAGCAGGCGTTCGCCCCAGTGGAGCTTCTGGCGCAGCATGTCGAAATAGCTGTAGCCCAGCGGGTGCAGGATTTTCAGCGAGTTGCGGTAGCGGCGCACGAGGACGCGGTCGAGTTCCATCAGGTCGCAGTGCGCCTGGCCGTCAAAATGCACCCGGGCGTCGATGCCGCGGGTGAGCATGAATTCGACTTCGCTGGAATCGTTGATGGCGATCGGGCGGTTGTTGAGCGACTGCGGGCAGATCGGCACAAGGCTGATGGCCGGCACGGTGGGGTGCAGGATCGGTCCGCCGCTGGCGAGCGAGTAGGCCGTGGAGCCGGTGGGGGTGCTGATGATCAGGCCGTCCGAGCGCTGGCTGTAGACAAACTGGTTGTCGACAAACACCTCGAATTCGATCATCTGGCCCATGGCACCGCGGTTGATCACGATGTCGTTGAAGGCGAGGTGATGGGCGATTTCGACGCCGTCGCGCACCACGGTTGATTGCAGCAGCATGCGCTCTTCGGGCAGGAACTCGCCCGACAGGATGGCGCTGACCGAATCGAGCATCTGGTGCAGCGGGATGTCGGTCATGAAGCCCAGCCGCCCCTGGTTGATGCCGATCAGCGGCACGCGGTAGGGGGCGAGCAGGCGGGCCACCGACAGCATGGTGCCGTCGCCGCCAAGGACGATGGCCACGTCGACGATCTTGCCGAAGTCGCTGCGGTCGATCAGCGTCAGCCCCTGTGCCTGTGAGCGGGTGACGCTGTCGCGGTCGATAAAGACGTGCAGTCCCTGCGACTCGAGGTGGTGCGAGAGCAGCAGCAGCGACTCGACCACTTCGGGTTTGGACTGCCGCGCCACCAGGCCGATTTTCTTGAATAACCAGTTCATGGAGCCAATTTAATCACCGGGGCGCGGTACATGCAAAACGGGCTGCATTACGCCGGCTGCGACTGGGCGGCTTCGTAGCGGCGGGTAAAGTCTTGCAGCTCGGCCATCAGTGCGTCCAGCCGACGGGTTGATCCGGCAATCGAGCCTGTCTCGTCCGACAACGTCTGTGTCGCGCGGCCGATGGCCGTGACGTTGCCGGCAAAGGTCTTGAAGCCCTGCGACTGGGTTGATCCGGCGCTGGAAACGGCTTCAAGCACATTGGCCAGCTCGTGGGCATTGGAGATGATGCCGGACAGGCTTTCCTGGGCGGCGCGTGCGTTGCCGGCGCCGCTCTGCATGCGGCTGCTGCCGTCGCGGATGGCGATCAGGGCTTCCTGGGTACCGTCAACAATCAGGCCGATCTTGGCTTCGATGTCCTTGGTGGCCGATTGCGTGCGCTCGGCAAGCTTGCGGACTTCGTCGGCCACCACGGCAAAGCCGCGGCCCATTTCACCGGCGCGGGCTGCTTCGATGGCGGCATTCAGCGCCAGCAGGTTGGTCTGGTTGGCAATCTCGCCGATCAGCTGGGCGATGCCGTTGACTTCGTTGGAGCGGCGCTCGAGCGATTCGATGGCAGCGGCCGAGCGGCTCATGGCCTGGCCGGCTTCGTCCAGCCGGCGCACCGCCTCGTCCATCACCTGGCCACCGGCGCTGGCGTGCTGGCGGGCGTTGCCGGCGACTTCGGCGGCATGCACGGTCTGGTCGGCGTTGTGGCTGGTCAGGTCGCTCATCTGCTGTACGGTGACAACCATCTCCTGGGTGCGGGCGCTCTGCTTTTGCATGGTGTCGACCATCAGGTGGGCCGAATCGGCGATGTCCTTGCTTTCCTGGCTGGCAGCCCGCACCGAACGGGCGATCTGGTCCAGCATGGCAGCGATGGCGTGGCGCGAGCTTTCGGCCTGTTCGCGTGCGGTTTCGAGGCTGTTGAAGCCTTTGGCCTTGGCGGAGTCAAAGGCCAGTGCCAGCGCCAGGACCACCAGGGTCAGGCCGACCAGCGACTTGAGCTGCATGAACGGGAATTCGGTGGCGGGAATCGGGATGTCGGGCAGGGCACCGGGGTCGTTGTGCAGCAGCATGAACAGCACCAGTGCCAGCAGGGTGAGTACGGCCCAGACATAACCGGCCCGTCGTCCGGCAATGAATATGGCGGCAAACGGTACGGTGGCAAACCAGACGATGCTGGTGCCCATCAGCCCGCCGTTTACCCAGGCCATCCAGCACACCATGGTGTACATGGAGGTGATGGCGACATTGGCGGCCAGCTGCATCAGGCCGGTCAGCCGCATCAGCAGGACACTGAGGGCCATGCCGGCTCCGCCGGCCAGGATGCCGAAGCCCATGGCACTGTGGCCGAGCTTGAAATAGGAAACGGAAAAGAGCGGGGTCAGCAGTGCGGCAAGCATTGCCACATTGACGGTGGTGCGTGCCTGGATCAGCTGATCCTGCCGTTGCCTGATCCGTTCGGGAATGAACCAGTCGCTGAATGCCATGTGTTTGTCCTCTCGTTGGTGATGTACCGGAGGCATGTCGGTCACCAGAGCGCGCATGCCTCCGTACCTGGCAGTGGCCGGATCGGGTCCGTACGTTTTTGATGTCATGAGCATCTGCCGGGTGACGTCATTCAAACGGATGTTTGGATAAAGTGCAAGCACATGAAATCCTTTTGTCATGGCATGGGCTTCGGCCGAAATAACTAGGCCGTCTGACGCGCTTGGAGAATGGAAAAATGCCCGATGCAAGAGGATGATCAAAGGCTGTACGGCAATGACTGCATGGGAAGGACGAGGCTATGCTCACCGATCGCTTTGGCCGGACGGTCGACTATCTGCGGGTGTCGGTGACTGACCGCTGCGACCTGCGCTGTACCTATTGCCTGCCCAAGGGATTCAAGGGATTCGAGGAGCCGCGCAACTGGCTCACCTTTGACGAAATCAGCCGGGTAGTGGCGGCCTTTGGCCGCATGGGCACCCGGCGCATCCGCCTGACCGGAGGCGAGCCGCTCCTGCGCCGCGGCATTGCCGGCCTGGCGGCTGATCTGGCCCGGCTGCCCGGCATTGCCGACCTGTCGCTGACGACCAACGCCACCCAGCTGGCCCGGCAGGCTACGGCCCTCCGGCAGGCCGGCGTGCGGCGGCTGAACGTCAGTCTGGATTCGCTGCGGGGAGACTGCCTGCACGACATTACCGGCCGTGACTGTCACGCCGATGTGATGGCCGGGCTGATGGCAGCCAAGGCTGCCGGTTTTGAACAGATCAAGATCAACATGGTGCCGCTGGCCGGCGTCAACGAAGGCGACGTTGGCGACATGGTGCGCTTTTGCATCGGGCACGGTTTCATCCTGCGCCTGATCGAAGCCATGCCGATGGGCGACAGCGGCCGCAGCGTGCGCGGTGCCGAGCTGGCTCCGTTGCTGGAGCAGCTGGCGCACGAATTTGCCCTGCTTCCCCTGTCGGTATCGATGGGCGGCGGGCCGGCCCGCTATTGGCAGAGTGCTGATGCGCGCTTTACCCTGGGGCTGATCACGCCCATGTCGCAGCATTTCTGTGCCAGTTGCAACCGGGTCCGGCTGTCGGTCGACGGCACGCTGTACCTGTGTCTGGGGCAGGAAGCCAGCCTGCCGCTGCGACCGCTGTTGCGCAGCGGCATTGACGACGCAGGGCTGGAGGCCGCCATTCGTGCGGCGATCGAACTGAAGCCGGAGCGGCACGAATTCAAGGAGGCACCACGGCAGGTCGTGCGCCTGATGGCAATGACCGGAGGCTGACAGACGGCCGGGCATGTCCCGGCCGCTGGCATGATTGCCCTGCCTGGAGTCAGGACAGGGTGGAATAGAAGGTGCGGATGCCTGATCCCACGAACTGCACGCCGATGCAGATCAGCAGGAATCCCATCAGCCGGGTCAGTACGTCCAGTGCGCTCGGGCCGATCCTCTCGGCAATCTTGGCCGACAGCTTGAGCGACAGCCAGACCACCAGCATGGTGCCGCCGATGGCGGCCAGCGTGATCAGGATGGCGGCGATTTTCCAGCGCCAGTCGGTGATTTCGGCTATCTCGGTGGAAAAGCCGATGACCACGGCGATGGTGCCTGGTCCGCTGATGCCGGGCATGGCCAGCGGGAAAAACGACACGTCCACGGATTCGCGGTGCGCGTGGCTGGTCGAATCATGAGCCTGATAAAGCATCTTGTAGCCGACACCGGCCACCACCAGCCCGCCGGCCACCCGCAATGCTCCGTACGAAATCCCGAACATCGACAGTACAAGGTTGCCGCCGATCAGCGACACCACCATGATGGCCCCGGCGTAGGCACAGGCGGTAAACGCCACCCGGTTCTTTTGTACCGGCGTCTGTCCGGGCGTGAGTGACAGGAACATCGGAATTTTCGACAGTGGATTGGTGATGACCACAAAGCTCAGCATGGCACCGAGGAAATACTGGGAAAAAAGTGATGCAAGGGTCATTCAGCTGTCCTGACTGGGTGGACGGTCGTCGAAAACGCGGCATGATCGGCTTTCTGCCCGACATTGCACTTCGTCAAAGCGACGCCTTTTGTCAAAATCCGGTTTTGTGCAAAGGAACTTCTCAATGCTGAACATTATTGGCCTCGCGCGCGCGCTTCCCAAGGCGGAATTGCACCTGCACATCGAAGGTACGCTCGAGCCCGGCCTGACCTTTGCGCTGGCCCGCAAGCATGGCGTGACCCTGCCGTATCCCGACGAGGCAGCCCTGGCCGCTGCGTACCGGTTTGACAACCTGCAATCGTTCCTTGACCTGTACTATGCCGGAGCCAGCGTATTGCGGGACGAAGAGGATTTTTACCTGCTGGCGCGGGCGTACCTGCAACACGCACACACAGACAACGTGCGCCATGTGGAAATCTTCTTTGATCCGCAGACCCACACTGCGCGCGGCATCAGCTTTGAAACCATGCTCGGCGGCCTGCGCCGGGCCCTGCTGGAAGCCGAGGCACAGCACGGCATCACTTTCCGCCTGATCATGTGTTTTTTGCGCCACCTGTCCGAAGGCGAGGCCATCGCCACGCTGGAAGCGGCCAAGCCGTTCCTGCATCGCATTGACGGCGTCGGGCTGGATTCCAGTGAAGTGGGGCATCCGCCTTCCAAGTTCGCCCGCGTGTTTTCGTACTGCCGTGAGCTGGGGCTGCCGGTCGTGGCGCATGCCGGTGAAGAAGGCCCGGCGGCCTATGTGCATGAGGCGCTTGACCTGTTGCAGGTGTCGCGCATCGACCATGGCGTACGCTCCACCGATGATCCGGCGCTGGTACAGCGACTGGTTGCCAGCCAGACGCCGCTGACGGTCTGTCCGTTGTCCAACCTGCGGCTCAAGGTAGTGGACGACCTGTCGCAGCACAACCTGCGGCAGATGCTGTCGCTGGGCCTGAATGTCTGCATCAACTCGGATGATCCGGCCTATTTCGGCGGCTACGTCAACGACAATTTCGAGGCCTGCATCAAGGCACTGGACCTGAGCGCCGACGAAGTCCTGCGGCTGGCCAAGAACAGCATCCGCGCCAGCTGGCTCGATGAAGCCCGCAAGCAGGCACTGCTGGACGAAGCCGACCGGGTCTATATCCGCTGGCTGGAAAGCAGCGTGTAAGCAGGACTGAGCTAGCCGGAGAGGCCCGGCTGCATCACAGGCAGGCGGCTGTCCGGGCAAGCCGGAGGGCAGTGTCCTGCCCTGCTTTCAGGGATAAGGACACAGGCCTGCCCGGGTGAAGAAAAACGGCCCGTCCGGAAGGAACGGGCCGTTGGCCTGAGGGTGTCAGGGCGGTCAGTGTCAGTTGCCCAGTCGCAGCGGAACGTACAGGGTGTTGTCCATGCGCTTGACCAGCAAGGCGACATTGCTGCCGGCCGCGTCGATCAGCTTGCGGAACTCTTCGATGTTGCTGACCGGCGACTGGTTGACGCCAAGGATGATGTCGCCGTGCATCAGGCCGGACTTGGCTGCCGGGCCGCCGACCTTGTCGACCAGCAGGCCGCTTTGCACACCTAGCTCCTTGCGCTGGCTGGCCGACAGCTCGCTCAGGGTCAGGCCCAGTTTGTCGAACGTGGTGGACGGTATTTGTGACGGAGCCTTCTGCTGCGGGGCCTCCTCCGTGCCGGGATTGCGCATTTCGGCCAGCGTGGCGTCCAGCGTCACTTCCTTGCCCTTGCGCCAGACGCCCAGCTTGACGGTCGTGCCCGGTTTCATCTGCCCCACCATCATCGGCAGGTCAGTCGAGCTTTGCACCTTGCGGCCGTCCAGGTTCAGGATGATGTCGCCCGGTTGCAGGCCGGCCTTGGCTGCCGGGCTGCCGGGCTCCACCCTGACCACCAGGGCACCGGCGGCCGTGCTCAGGCCGAACGAGCGGGCCAGCTCCTGGCTCAGCTCCTGGATGTGCACGCCCAGCTGGCCCCGGCTGACGCGGCCATTGGCCTTCAGCTGTTCGGCCACGCTCATGGCAATGTCGATCGGTATGGCAAAGCTGATGCCCATGAAGCCGCCGGAACGGCTGTAAATCTGCGAGTTGATGCCGACCACCTGCCCCTTGAGGTTGAACAGCGGTCCGCCCGAGTTGCCCGGGTTGATGGCCACGTCGGTCTGGATGAAGGGTACGAAGGTATCGTCCGGCAGGCTGCGGCCCTTGGCCGACACGATGCCGGCGGTCACGGTATTGTCAAAGCCGAACGGTGCGCCGATGGCGGCCACCCACTCGCCCACTTTCAGGGTGTTGGGGTCGCCGATCTTCACGGTCGGCAGGCTGGCTGCATCGATCTTGAGCAGGGCCACGTCGGTCCGGCGGTCCAGCCCGACCAGCTTGGCGCGGACTTCGCGCTTGTCGGTCAGCTTGACTTGGATCTGCTGGGCGCCCTGTACCACGTGGGCATTGGTCAGTACGAAACCGTCCGGCGACACGATGAAACCCGAGCCGTAGCTGATGGAGTCGCTTTCTTCCGGCTCCTGGTTGCCGCCGCCTGGCGGCATGAAGCGCTTGAAGAATTCGAACAGGGGGTCGTCTTCCGGGATCGGGAAAGGCAGCGGTGACGGATTCCCGGCCGATTCCGGGCGAGTGGCGGCAATGTTGACCACGGCCGGGCCTTCCTGCTCCACCAGCGAGGTGAAGTCGGCCAGCAGCATGCCCGGGGCCGGTGTCTGTTGCACGACGGGCTTGGCCTCGTTGCCACCGCTCCAGCTCTGGTAGAGTTCGCGGGCCTTGTCGCAGCCGGTCAGCATGGTCAGCGGGAGTGTCAGGGTCAGGAGCAGGGCAGCGGGACGTAATACGGCAGGCATGGGTCAACCTCGTGAAAATAAGAGCGCATTCGGGCTGTTGGCCCGCATGGTGTGTCCTAAGCCTAGTGCGATGCGGAAGGACTGGCAATCCACTTGCATGAAGTCATGCACGAAATGGCGGATTTTCACCTTTTTGAATGAAAAACGGCTTAGGCAACGGTTTTGTCCGGCCATTCGCACAGGTCATTGATGACGCACTGCTGGCAGTGCGGCTTGCGGGCAGTACAGGTATAGCGGCCAAACAGGATCAGCCAGTGATGCAGGTCGAGCTTGTATTCTTTTGGCGTGATTTTTTCGAGCTTGAGTTCGACCGCCAGCGGTGTGCTGCCCGGTGCCAGCCGGGTGCGGTTGCAGACACGGAAAATGTGCGTATCCACCGCGATGGTCGGCTGGTTGAAGGCAACATTCAGTACGACATTGGCTGTCTTGCGCCCAACGCCCGGCAAGGCTTCGAGCGCTTCGCGCGTGGATGGCACCTCGCCCGCGTGCCGCTCCAGCAACAGGCGGCAGGTGTCGATGGCGTGCCGCGCCTTGCTGCGAAAGAGGCCGATGGTCTGGATGTAGGGAATCAGGCCGTCCTCGCCCAGCATCAGCAGTGCTTCGGGTGTATTGGCGACCGGAAACAGCCTGGCGGTGGCGGCGTTGACACTCTTGTCGGTCGCCTGGGCCGACAGCATCACGGCGATCAGCAGCTCGAACGGCGTGGAATACACCAGCTCGGTGCGCGGGCTGGGATTGGCTTCGGCCAGCCTTGCGATCAGCTGGCGGCGTTTGTGGTCGTTCATGCCGAAGCGGCTCCGTTGACAGTGGCCGGGCGGGATTGTGCCCGCCGGCGGCTTTCCAGCCAGTTTTTGCCGGCGATCAGGCAGGCCAGCCCCAGAAAGGCACCGGGAGGCAGCAGCGCCAGCAGAAACTGGTAATTCTCCGGTGCCAGATGCAGGGTCAGCGCACCGGCTGCCGGGCCAAAGACCAGATCGATGCCTGAGAACAGCGTGCCCTTGCCGAAGAGTTCGCGCATGGCGCCCAGCAAGCCCAGCACGCCGGTCAGGCCCAGTCCCATCATCAGGCCGTCCCAGGCCGACTCGCGTACCGGGTTTTTCGAGGCAAATGCCTCGGCCCGGGCCAGCACGATGCAGTTGGTCGTGATCAGCGGAATGAAAATGCCCAGCACGTTGTAAAGCCCGTGGACCCAGGCATTCATGGCCAGATCGACCATGGTGACCAGTGCGGCGATGATGGTGATGAAAATCGGATTGCGGATTTCGCTTGGCACCCACTGGCGCACGGCTGCCACCGCCGCGCCGGACAGGGCCGTCACCAGCGCGGTGGCCAGCCCCAGCGACACGCCGTTGACGATGCTGGTGCTGACCGCCAGCACCGGGCACAGCCCCAGCAACTGTACGACGCCGGCGTTCTGCTTCCAGATGCCGTTGAAGGCGATGCTTTTCCAGGGAGAGGATTCAGCGGCCGGCAGATCGGGCGCCGGTTGTCCGTGTTGCATGATGCTTACCTCGTGCTGCCGGCCAGTTCGGCGCGGTAGTCGTGGAAAAAGGCCAGGGTTCTGGCGACTGCCGCCACCACGGCCCGGGGCGTGATGGTGGCGCCGGCCATGTAGTCGAACTGGCCGCCGTCCTTCCTGACTCGCCAGGCATCCGGCCGCTCAAGGCTTTGCCCGTCGAACCCCTTGATCCAGTCGCTCTTGCCGATATCGATGTAGTCGCCCAGTCCGGGGGTTTCCTTGTGGCTG
The DNA here is from genome assembly GCF_000423285.1 of Laribacter hongkongensis DSM 14985. NCBI lineage: Bacteria > Pseudomonadati > Pseudomonadota > Betaproteobacteria > Neisseriales > Aquaspirillaceae > Laribacter > Laribacter hongkongensis. Next base: position 125,537 of record NZ_KE383997.1, on the reverse strand, counting down.
ACCACCCGCACGCCGGTCACGCGTCCGTCACGGTCAATGCCGACCAGCAGGCGGATCTTGCCGCCATAACCGTTGGGGGCGGTCGATTCGAATACCCAGCCGACAGCTTTGCCGGCCTGTTTGGCGACAAACACCTGGCTCGGGCCGTCGTTGTCCAGCCGGGCGGCCTGTTCGGCCGACAACAGCAGCGCATCCTGTGCCGGATTGTTGTCGTAGCTGCCAGGAACCAGGGTCTGCGCCACTACGGCGAGCTTGGCGCGCTCTTCGTTGGCGCGCACGGTCTTGTAGGTCAGGGCATACACTCCGGCCATCAGCGCCGTGGCAATGACGGCGAACGCCAGGAGGGTCAGCGCACTGTTGCGGGCTTCGCGCAGGGTATCGTTCACGGGCACCCCCTTGCCGTCTTGTGGCCGAACACCGGCGGCTGGGTGTAGCGGTCGATCAGCGGAACGGCCATGTTCATCATCAGGACCGAAAAGGCCATGGCATCAGGAAAGCTGCCGAAGGTCCGGATTACCCACAGGCACAGCCCGGTGCCGGCTCCGAACACCAGTTTGCCGCGTGGCGTGGTCGAGCCGCTGACCGGATCAGTGGCGATGAACCAGGCGCCCAGCATGGTGGCGCCGGCAAACAGGTGCAGCACCGGGCTGGCATAGCGGGCAGGATCAATCTGGTGAAAAAGGCCGGACAACAGGCCCAGCGTGGCCAGCAATGCCACCGGCGCCTGCCAGCTGATCACCCGGGCGGCCAGCAGGGCCAGTCCGCCGGCCAGCCAGGCCAGCGCCACCCACTCGCTGCCCACGCCGGCCAGCAGGCCGAAAATCGGACTGGTGCCGGAAACCAGCAGGTCATGCCCGGCCGCCAGCTGGGTTTTCAGGAAGTCCAGCGGGGTCGCCTGGGCAATGGCGTCAAAGCTCATCCCGCCGGGCAGCTCGCGGGTCAGGATGTAGCGGAACTGTTCCATCGCCGACAGTGGTCCGTGTGGTGCCGCCCACTGCGACAACTGGGCCGGGAATGACACGATCACCACGGCAAAGCCGACCATGGCCGGGTTGAACACATTGTTGCCCAGTCCGCCGTACAGGTGCTTGGCCACCACAATGGCAAAGAAACTGGCCACGACGACCAGCCACCACGGTGCCAGCGAAGGCAGCGACAGGGCGATCAGCCAGGCGGTTACCAGTGCCGAGCCGTCCAGCAGGAAGGGACGCAAGGCCACCCGGCGCAAGTGCAGGCAGGTTGCTTCAAAAAGATAGCAGGCTGCGGTCGCCAGCCCGATCTGCAACAGGATGCCGGCCCCGTAAAAGTGGACATAGACCGCAAGTCCTGGCAGCAAGGCCCCCAGCACGTAAAGCATGATGCGGCTGACGCTGGCAGGACGGGCAAGAAACGGAGAAAAGCGCATAAGCGTCAGGAGTTTTCGTCAGGTTTGTCGGCTGCTGCCCTGGCAGCCTTGCGGGCAGCGGCCCGTTCCATGGCAGCACGGATGGCGGCCTGCTTGTCTTCGGACAGGGCCGTGGCAGCCGGTGCCACTTCGGCGGGTTTGCTGTCAGGGGGCGCGGTAGCGGGCTGGCTGCCTTCTGCGGCTTTGGCAGCCTTGCGGGCGGCAGCCCGTTCCATGGCGGCACGGATAGCCGCCTGCTTGTCGTCGGACAGGGCCGTGGCAGCCGGTGCCGCTTCGGCGGGTGTGCTGTCAGGGGTCGCGGTAGCGGGCTGGCCGCCTTCTGCGGCTTTGGCAGCCTTGCGGGCGGCGGCCCGTTCCATGGCAGCACGGATGGCGGCCTGCTTGTCGTCGGACAGGGCAGTGGCAGCCGGTGCCGCTTCGGC
>NZ_KE383997.1:0-123555 GCF_000423285.1 Laribacter hongkongensis DSM 14985 | reverse complement strand
TTGGCAGCCTTGCGGGCAGCGGCCCGTGCCATGGCAGCTTCGATGGCAGCACGTTTGCTGTCATCCTGCATGGTGCCGGTTGGTGCGACGGGCTGTGAAGCGGGCTGGACACTCTGGGCTGCGGCAATCGAGGCTGCGGCCTTGGCAGCCAGCCGGGCGGCTTTTTCCTCTTTTTCGCGCTCGATGCGGAATTCCCGGAATTCATGCCGGGTGCGGGCTATCTCTGCGGCTTTTTTGTCACGTTCGGCTGCCCAGATGTCGCTTTTGGCAAAGCGGTAATAGTCCACCAGCGGAATCTGGCTCGGGCAGACGTAGCTGCAGGCACCGCATTCGATGCAGTCGAACAGGTGGTGTTCCTGGGCCCGTCCGGTCTGGCGGCTTTTGGCAAACCAGTACAGGTCCATCGGCTGCAGGTCGGTCGGGCAGGCTTTGGCACATTCACCGCAGCGGATGCAGGGCAGGGCGGCCGGCCGGGGCGGGAACAGCTGGCGGGTCTTGCCGATCAGGCAGTTGGTGGCCTTGGTGATGCCGGCACCGGCATCAGGCAATACGAAGCCCATCATCGGGCCACCCATGATGATGCCGTCGTGTCCGGCCAGCAGGCCGGCAGACTGCATCAACCAGTCGGCCGGTGTGCCGATCAGGGCTTCGACATTGCCGGGGCGGGTGACGGCGCCGGTCAGGGTGACGAGACGCGACACGATGGGGACGCCGCGCTCCAGTGCCTGCCACACCGTATAGGCGGTAGCGACGTTGAAGCACTGCACGCCGAATTCGGTCGAGCGGCGACCGTGCGGGACTTCCTTGCCGGTGAGCACGCGGATGAGCTGCTTGGCGCCTCCGCCGGGATAGCGCGTCGGCACGGGTACCACTTCGATGCCGGTGCCGGCAACGGCGGCCATCATGGCGGCAATGGCTTCGGGTTTGTTGTCCTCGATGCCGACCAGCACTTCGCGCGGCTGCATGCGTTCGGCCAGGAGCCGGATGCCCTTGACGATATCGGCTGCACGTTCGCGCATCAGGCGGTCGTCGCAGGTGATGTAGGGCTCGCATTCGGCGCCGTTGATGACCAGGGTTTCCAGGCCTTCTGCTGCGACTTTCAGGCCAGTGGGGAAAACTGCCCCCCCGAGGCCGACCACACCCTGGTCGGCCAGCGCGTTTTGCAGGGTGGCAGCCGGCATCTGCTGCCATGCAACCGGGGACGGATCGACGCTGCGGTCCAGCCCGTCCGGTTCGATCACGATGCACAGGTCCGCCAGTCCGGACGGATGGGCAAACGGGCGCGGCTCGATGGCCAGCACGCGGCCGGATGTGGGCGCGTGGACAGCGACGGAAATCCGGCCGTCGGCATCAGCAATGCGCTGGTGGGCCAGCACGCTGGCACCGACATGCACGCAAGGCTTGGCCGGGTTGCCGATGCTCTGGTTCAGCGGGACGACCAGCAACGGCGGGATGCCGGCATGCCGCAGTGGCACATGGCAGGATTCGGCCTTGTGTTCGGGCGGATGGACGCCGCCATGAAAGGAATACAGCGTTCTCATGCAGTGGGCGCGTCAGGATTCATGACCTTGAGTGCGTAAACCGGATATTGCCATTTCCAGTTTTGCACCGTGGTCGGGATGGGTTCCATGCGGATGCAGTCGACCGGGCAAGGCTCAAGGCACAGCTCGCAGCCGGTGCATTCGCTACTGAGGATGGTGTGCATCTGCTTGGCCGATCCGAGGATGGCATCAACCGGGCAGGCCTGGATGCACAGGGTGCAGCCGATGCAGGTGGTTTCGTCAATGACCGCCACGGATCTGGGCTTGGGCTGGGCCATGCCTTCGGCAAACGGCTTGAATTCCACGCCCAGCAGGTCGGCGAGCTTGCGGATGCCGTCTTCGCCACCCGGCGGGCACAGGTTGATGTCTGCTTCACCGCCGGCAATCGCGGTGGCGTAGGGCTTGCAGCCCGGAAAACCACACTGGCCGCATTGTGTTTGCGGTAGGACGGCGTCGATCTTGTCGACCAGCGGATCGCCCTCGACGCGGAAGCGGACCGATGCGGCGCCCAGGACTGCGCCCAGCACCAGGGCCAGTCCGGCCATGACGGCGACGGCAATCAGGAAGCCGCTCATTTCACCAGCCCCCCGAAGCCCATGAACGCCAGGCTCATCAGGCCGGCGGTGACAAAAGCAATGGCCGAGCCGCGGAACGGCGCGGGCACGTCTGCACCTTCAAGCCGTTCGCGCAGGGCAGCAAACAGGATCAGGATCAGGCTGAAGCCGACGGCGCTGCCAAAGCCGAAGACCAGTGACTCGGCAAAGCTGTGCCGTTCCTGCACGTTGAGCAGCGGGACACCGAGTACGGCGCAGTTGGTGGTGATCAGGGGCAGGTAAATGCCCAATACCTGGTACAGCACCGGGCTGGTTTTCTGGATCACCATTTCGGTGAACTGCACGATGGCGGCAATGACGACAATGAAGGCCAGGGTGCGCAGGTAATCGACCCCGGCGGCGACCAGCAGCTCGTTGATCAGGTGGCTGGTGCCGGAGGCGAGGGTCAGGACGAAGGTCGTTGCCGCACCCATGCCGATGGCGGCTTCCAGCTTTTTGGAAACCCCCATGAACGGGCACAGGCCGAGGATGCGCACCAGTACGACGTTGTTGACGAGCACCGTCGCGACCAGAATCAGCAGGTAATGACCAAAATCCATGACATGAGCGCGCAGGTTGGCAAAGCGGCAAATTATGCGTGCATCGCCAGGGCGGGACAAGCCGCCGGGCCGGACGTAGCTGATGGCGACAGGGAATTTTCCATGCGGACGCAAACGAAAAAACCGCGACCATTGCTGGCCGCGGCTGTCTCCTCCACCCTTGTTATGTCACATCATGCGGGTGGTCTGGTCAGGCAATTTCCTGAAGCTGGTCAAGGATCTGCGGGTTTTCCAGCGTCGAGGTATCCTGGGTGATTTCCTCGCCCTTGGCGATCGAGCGCAACAGGCGGCGCATGATCTTGCCGGAACGGGTCTTGGGCAGGTTTTCGCCAAAGCGGATGTCGTCCGGCTGGGCGATCTTGCCGATTTCGTGGGCTACCCAGCTCTTGAGTTCGGCCGCCACCTTCTTGGCTTCGTCGCCTTCCGGACGGATGCCCTTGAGTACCACGAAGGCCACCACGGCCTCACCCTTGACGTCGTGAGGCTTGCCGACGACAGCTGCTTCGGCGACCAGCGGGTTGGCGACCAGTGCCGATTCGATTTCCATGGTGCCCAGACGGTGGCCGGACACGTTCAGGACGTCGTCAATGCGGCCCATGATCCAGAAATAACCGCTTTCGTCACGGTTGGCCGAGTCACCCGCCAGGTAGTACTGGCCGTTGAACTCTTCCGGGAAGTAGGTTTTCTTGAAGCGGTCCGGATCGTTCCAGATAGTGCGGACAAGGCTCGGGAACGGCTTTTTGATGACGAGGAAGCCACCGCGTCCCGGTTCGACCTGGGCACCGGATTCGTCAACGATGTCGGCCATGATGCCCGGCAGCGGCAGGGTGCAACTGCCCGGCTTGGTGGCAACGGCACCCGGCATCGGGGCAATCATGGCCGAGCCGGTTTCGGTTTGCCACCAGGTGTCCACGATCGGGCAGCGGCCGCCGCCGACCACTTCGTAGTACCACATCCAGGCTTCCGGGTTGATCGGTTCGCCGACGGTACCAAGCACGCGCAAGCTGGAGAGGTCGAACTGTTTGGGCAGGTCGGCGCCGAGCTTGATCAGCGAGCGGATGGCGGTCGGTGCGGTGTAGAAAATGTTGACCTTGTGCTGCTCGATCATGCGCCAGAAGCGACCGGCATCCGGATAGGTCGGGATGCCTTCGAACACGACCTGGGTGGCACCCATGGCCAGCGGGCCATAGCAGATGTAGGAGTGACCGGTAATCCAGCCCACGTCGGCCGTGCACCAGTAAATGTCGTTGGGCTTGTAGTCAAAGGCCCAGCGGAAGCTGTTGGCGGCACCGAGCAGGTAACCGGCCGAGCTGTGCTGGATGCCTTTGGGTTTGCCGGTGGAGCCGGAGGTATACAGGATGAACAGCGGATCTTCGGCACTCATCCATTCCGGTTCGCATTCCAGCGGCTGGCCGTCAGCCAGTGCGTCCCAGGTGATGTCCCTGGCACCCATGCTGCAAGGGGTATCGGTGCGCTGGAGCACCACCACTTTTTCGATGCTGTCGCAGCCGTCCATGGCCAGTGCCTCGTCCACCGTGGCCTTGAGCGGAACGAGCTTGCCGCCGCGCACGCTTTCGTTGGCCGTGATCACGACCTTGGCGGCTGCATCCTGGATGCGGTCGCGCAGGGCGCCGGCAGAAAAGCCGCCGAACACGACCGAATGGATGGCACCGATGCGGGCGCAGGCCTGCATGGCCACGATGGCCTGCGGCACCATCGGCATGTAGATCACGACGCGGTCGCCTTTGCCAACGCCAAGGCTCTTGAGGCCGTTGGCAAACTGGCATACCTGCTCGTACAGCGAGCGGTAGCTGATCGGGGTGACCTGGCCATCGTCGGTTTCATAAATGATGGCGGTCTTGTTGGCGTTGTGTTCCAGGTGCCGGTCAAGGCAGTTGTAGGACACGTTGAGCTGGCCGTCGGCAAACCACTTGAAGAACGGTGCCTGGGAGCCGTCGAATACCTGGGTAAACGGCTTTTTCCAGCTCAGCAGTTCGCGCGCCAGATCGGCCCAGAATCCCTCGTAGTCGGCGTTGGCTTTTTCGCACAAGTCGTTGTAGGCCTGCATGCCGGAAACGGTGGCTTGCTGGCGGAAGGCTTCGCTCGGCGGGAAGCTGCGGGTTTCCTTGAGGACGGACTCGATGGTGGACATTGCTTTTTCTCCCATAGTCATCGTGAAGCCGCTGGCCGCGGCAGGGCTGGATGGTGATCCTGTGATCAATCGGCTCGGAACGAACCGGCTCATGACAGGTCGCCGGAATTTCCCCGCCGCTGTTGCGGCGGGGAAAAGTGGCAGAGATTAGTGCTTGGAGGCCGAGGCTGCCCCGATGCCGGTCATGGAACGTACGAATTGACCGTCAAATTTGGCACGTTCTTCGATGGCGGAGCGAGATTTGTCCATCACCGAGAACAGCCAGGTGGCAACAAAGGCGATCGTCATGGAGAAGATGGCGGGGTTCTTGTACGGGAAGAGTTCCGTGCCTTTTTCGTGACCCAGTACATCCACCCATACGGTCGGGCCGAGTACGATCAGGGCAACTGCCGAGATCAGGCCAAGGTAGCCGCCGATGACGGCGCCGCGGGTCGACAGGCCTTTCCAGAACATGGCAAGGAACAGCACCGGGAAGTTGGCCGAGGCTGCGATCGAGAAGGCAAGGCCGACCATGAAGGCGATGTTCTGCTTTTCGAAGGCAATGCCCAGAACGATGGCGATGATGCCGAGGGCCAGCGTGGTCAGCTTGGAAACGCGCATTTCATCGGCTTCAACGGCCTTGCCCTTCTTGATGACCGAGGCGTAGATGTCGTGCGATACCGCCGAGGCACCCGAGAGGGCCAGACCAGCCACCACTGCCAGGATGGTTGCAAAGGCCACCGCGGAGATGAAGCCGAGGAACAGGTTGCCACCCACGGCGTTGGCCAGATGCACGGCCACCATGTTGTCACCACCGATGATCTTGCCGTCCGGAGTCAGGAACTGCGGATTGGTGCCGACAAGGAAGATGGCGCCAAAACCGATCACGAAGGTCAGGATATAGAAGTAACCGATGAAACCCGTGGCAAAGAACACCGACTTGCGGGCTTCCTTGGCGTTGCCGACGGTAAAGAAGCGCATCAGGATGTGCGGCAGGCCGGCAGTACCGAACATCAGGGCCAGACCCAGCGATACGGCATCAATCGGGTTGGACACCAGTTGCCCCGGCTCCATGATGGCCATGTGCTTGTCGTGAACTTCGACGGCCTTGGCGAACATGGCTTCCGGACTGAAACCGACCGAAGCCAGCACCATGAGTGCCATGAACGAAGCGCCGGCCAGCAGGATGATGGCCTTGATGATCTGCACCCAGGTTGTGGCCAGCATCCCGCCGAACATCACGTACATCACCATCAGCACGCCGACCAGCACCACGGCGTACATGTAGTCGAGGCCGAACAGCAGCTGGATCAGCTTGCCGGCACCAACCATCTGGGCGATCAGGTAGAGTGCGACCACGACCAGCGTGCCGGTTGCGGCCAGCAGGCGGACCGGAGTGGCGCTGAGGCGATAGGAGATCACGTCGGCAAAGGTGAACTTGCCGAGGTTGCGCAGACGTTCGGCGATCAGGAACAGGATCACCGGCCAGCCGACCAGAAAGCCGATCGAGTAGATCAGGCCGTCGTAGCCCTTGGAGAACACCATGGCCGAGATCCCGAGAAAGGATGCTGCGGACATGTAGTCACCGGCAATGGCGAGGCCATTCTGGAAACCGGTGATGCCGCCACCGGCGGTGTAAAAGTCTGAGGCAGATTTGGTGCGGCGGGCGGCCCAGTAGGTGATGAACAGGGTAAAGCCCACAAACAGGAAGAACATCACAATGGCCGGGATGTTGATCGGGGCTTTTTTGACTTCGCCCTCGATCGCACCTGCGGCCATTGCGGCGTAGGGGAGCAGCGCAAGTGCCGCTCCGCCCAGTGCGGTTAGCCATTTCTTGCTCATGCCTTGGCCTCTTCGATCACTTGTTGGTTGAGTTGGTCGAACTCGGTGTTCGCCTTGCGAACGTAAATGCCGGTCAGCACAAAAGCCGAGACGATGATTGCCACCCCGACCGGAATGCCGAGCGTGATCACGCCATCGCCGATGCGGGCACCAAGGGAATGGGGAGCGAAAGCGAGCACCAGGACAAAGCCGTAGTAGATTGCCAACATTACGATTGACAAAGTCCAGCCCAGGCTTGTTTTCTTGTGCACGAGTTCGGCGAACTTCGGGTTTTGTTGCACCCGTTTTAATACGTCGTCGTTCATGGTTTCCTCCTGTGTATCGCAGGCCGGTACCGGTCTGCTCGGGGAAATCTACGTTGACGCAAACGTAATGCTCCAATCGCAAATTTTGATGCAGAAAATCAGTCTGGCTGATGATGCAATGCAAAAAACTAATAAAAACATATGCTTGTGCACGTTGTTCTGCTGTCCGACAAAATTTTGATGTGGTGTAAATGCTCTACAAATCCGGTGTCAAATTTCTAGTCAGCTCTTACAATCGGCTGTAAATACGAGGGGAAAACAGAATGGAAATCTACCAGCTGCGCACGTTTGTCACGGTCGCCCAGCAGGGGCACCTGACGCAGGCGGCCGAGCTGCTGCATCTGAGCCAGCCGGCAGTAACGGCGCAAATCAAGGCGCTGGAAGAAGATGTGGGCATGCCGTTGTTCGAGCGCAGTGCCAGTGGTATCCGTCTGACCCGGCTGGGGGAGGATTTGCTGCCACGAGCACAAGACATCCTGTCGGCCAGCCGCGACATGCTCAATCATGCCAAATCACTTAAAGGCCAGTTTGCCGGCAGGATCGTGATTGGAACGATTACTACGCCGGAAATCGTGCATATCGGGCCGTGGGTTGCTTCCCTGATCAATCGCTATCCCCTGATCGACATCCAGATCCGTCATGGCGTGACCGGCGAGATTCTCAACCAGGTCCGCAAGAAGGAAATCGATGTCGGGTTCTATTTGGGCAAGAACCATTACGTAAACGTCAACTCCGTCAAGCTGAAGGAAATCCCGATGCGGATTGTCGTGCCGGTTGCGTGGCGCGACCGGGTGGAGGCCGGCGGCGTCAAGGAACTGGGCAAGTTGCCATGGCTCGGCATGTCCCAGCATTCCAGTTTCAGCAAACTGACCAGCGAACTGTGGCGGGAACTGAACATCGCCCCCAAGCGCATCTGTGACATTGACCATGTTCCGGTCATGGAGGCGCTGGTGTGTTGCGGAATCGGGATTGTGTTGATGCGTGAAGACGATGCCTTGCGCTGCGAAGCCGCTGGTCGTGTGCATGTGGTGCCGGACGTGGTCAAGCAGGCCGAGTTGCAGTTCATCTATCCGGCCGAACGGGCCGGCGACGCGATCATCAATATCCTGTTGTCCGAGTTGCAGGCGGAATGGCACGTGCCGCTGGAGGAGCCGTCCGGCTCATGCTGAGGCGGTTCGCCTAGCGGGTCTGGTTGCCGGTATGCGTTTGCAGGTCATACAGCGGGTCGGGGGCCGGGTGGACACCGTTCTGGTCAATCCACAGTCCGCCCGTCTGGCCGGGGCGCCAGTCCGGCAATACCCAGCGCTCGGCCAGGGTGCCGTTGGTGAGCACATGCCGGTGATGGCCGGGGCGATGGGTGTGTCCGTGTATCAGCGTGCTGCCGGCATGCTCCAGCAACCACCGGCCAACTTCCTCGGTACTGGCGTCCATGATGTAAAGAGGCTTGTCGTTCTTGGCCGTCCGGCTTTGCTGGCGCAGACGCTGGCCAATGCGCTGGCGCAAGGCCAGTGGCAGGTGCCGGAGCAACCATTGCCGCCACGGCTGCCGGATGGTCCGGCGAAAGCGCTGATAGGCAATATCGTCAGTGCACAGCAGGTCTCCGTGACTCAGGAGATAGCGGTGGCCATGGAGCTCAACCAGAGTCGGGTCTGCCAGCAGGGTTGCCCCGCTTTCCCGGGCAAAGCGCGGACCCAGCAGAAAATCGCGGTTGCCATGCATGACGTAAACCGGCGTGCTGGTCGCAAACCGGTGCAATGCACTGATGATGCTGCGCGGGAAAGGAGCCGGGTCGTCGTCGCCCAGCCAGACCTCGAAAATGTCGCCCAGCAAGTAAAGCGCATCGATCTGTCCGGCCGCCGCGTTCAACAGTCTCAGGAAGGCATCGTTGAATGCAGGTGTATCAGCAGAGAGATGCAGGTCGGCAAGGATGAGGGTGGCCACGATGACTCGGCATGAAAAAGCCGCCGGCAGGGGCCGGCGGCAGATGACGGGGCAGGATCAGATGATTTCTGCTTTTTCGATGATGACATCTTCCATCGGCACATCCTGGTGCATGCCGCGACGGCCGGTTTTCACGGTCTTGATGTTGTCGATCACTTCGCGGCCTTCCACTACTTCACCGAACACGCAGTAGCCGAATCCCTGGGCATCCGCACTCTTGAAGTCGAGGAAGTCGTTGTCCACCACATTGATGAAAAACTGGGCGCTGGCCGAATGCGGGGCCATGGTGCGTGCCATGGCAACGGTGTAGGCCTTGTTGGAAAGGCCGTTGCCGGCTTCGTTTTCAATCGTGTCGCGGGTCGGTTTCTGGATCATGCCCGGTGCAAAACCGCCACCCTGGATCATGAAGCCGTTGATGACCCGGTGGAACACCGTGCCGTCGTAGTGGCCGTCACGTACGTACTGTTCGAAGTTGGCGACGGTTTTCGGAGCCTTGTCTGCAAACAGTTGCAGGGTGATGGTGCCGAAGTTGGTGGTGAACTTGATCATGAAATTCTCGCAGTCGAAAACGGAAGCAAAACGCAGTCTGGTTTAGTTGGGGAGCAGGGTGGCTTTTTCAATGACGACCGGCGTAACGGGTACGTCCTGGTTCATGCCGCGACTGGTGGTCTTGGCCTTGGCGATGCGGTTGACGACATCCATGCCGCGTGTCACCCGGCCAAATACGGCGTAGCCCCAGCCTTGCCCGCTCGGGGCGCGGTAATTGAGGAAATTGTTGTCAGCAACATTGATGAAGAACTGGGCACTGGCTGAGTGAGGGTCGGACGTACGGGCCATGGCGATGGTGCCTAGCTCGTTTTTCAGTCCGTTGCCGGCCTCGTTGGAAATGGGGGCGCGGGTCGGTTTTTCGTTGAGCTGGCTGTCCATGCCGCCGCCCTGGATCATGAAGCCGTCGATGACCCGGTGAAAGACGGTGCCGTTATAGTGACCGTCCTTGACGTACTGGGTGAAGTTGGCAACCGTTTTGGGGGCTTTTTCCGGGTACAGCTCCAGAACGATATTGCCCTGGTTGGTCTTGAATTCCACTTGTGGATTGGCGGCCAGCGCCAAGGGTGTGAGCAGGCTGAAAGCCAGGCAGGCAAAGGTTTTCTTCATGGGAGGGACCCGGTTTATACTCTGGCCCGATTTTAGCACAGGCCGATTTTCCCCATGTCGCCGCTCCTGCAAACGATTCTGCTTCTGATCCTGTCCAACTGCTTCATGACCTTTGCGTGGTACGGGCACCTGAAAAACCTGTCCGCCTCGCCATGGTATGTGGCGGCCGTGATCAGTTGGGGTATTGCCTTGTTCGAATACATGCTGCAGGTTCCTGCCAACCGGATCGGCGTCCAGAGCCTGACGCTGTCGCAGCTGAAAATCATCCAGGAGGTGATTTCACTGTCGGTTTTCGTGCCGTTCGTGGTGTTCTACATGCAGCAGCCCTTCAAGTGGGACTACCTGTGGGCTGCCCTGTGCATGGTGGGTGCGGTGTATTTCATGTTTCGCAGTTAGGCGTTATTGCCTGAGCGCCTGAAGCGGGCGGGTCAGCTGCTCCTTGAGTGCCTGCTGCTTTTCGCTTTCGGTCTTCTTGTCCTTGATCATGGCATTGAAATCCAGCGCATAAGTCGGGCTGGCCATGGCGCCGGTGATCTTGATCGGCACGTTCATGTCCTTCAGTCGCGGAAACTCGCGTGCATTGGCACGTACATCGAGCGAGTAGTCGATGATGTTGCGGCCGATGTCGATCTTGCCTCCGCCTGCTAGGTCAATCAGCGGCGAGGTGAGCTTGAGGTTCTGGTTGCGGCCTACGCCGGACTCAAAGGCAAACGTGGCTGACAAGTTCTGGAACGGGGTTTTTTGCTGGGTGTCGCTGGTGTAGGTCCGTGTGCCCCACTGCGACAGTTCCGCAGGCAGGTTTTTCAGGGCCTCGACAAGGTTGATACCCGTCAGGGCGCCGCGTTGCAGTCCGATTTCCAGTGTGCCGTTCATGGTCTGCCGCCACTCGTCAAAAGTACGTCCCTGGGCGCTGAGTGTGGCGTGGCCATTGCCGCTGCCTTCGATCCGGCTGAAGTCGAAAAGGTCGACCAGCAGGGGCTGGATGTTCATGTGGCGGATCGACTGGTTGATGCTGAGGGTCGGCACCTGGTCGTTGCTGATTTTGGCCGAGCCCTCGAGCTGCCCTTGGTAAATGGCTGCGCTGAGGCGCGGAATGTCGATTCCGTTGCGGTTGGCGGTGATGTCGGCGTCGATTTGCTGGGCTGTCATGCGGCCGACGCGCAGCTCGCCGATGACGAAGCGGCCGCTGAAATCCTGTCGGGCAAGCCAGCCAAGGCTGATTTTCTGGCGCGAGTTGAGCAGCGGGGCCAATGGGCCGTCCGGTTCGGGCAGGTAGCGGTTCAGGTCGAGGCGTGCCAGGGCTAGGGATGCAGTACGCTTGGGCTTGAGAAATCCTTCCTGGCGGCCGCTGAAGCTCAGTTCGGCCCCGTCGAACAGTCCAGCCAGTGTAGTGTCTAGGGTGCTGCTGTCGAGGGAGAGATCGACCGTGCCGGTCAGCTGGCTCTGGAGTGCTCCGCGAGGCAGGAAGGGGGTGGTGATCAGTGCCTGGATTTTGGCCGGTTGGGCCCGGAGCAGGTGATCGGTGGTCAGCTCCAGCGGAGACTCGAAATCAAGGGTCAGGGCATGGGGGCCTGAGCTTTGGATGTAATTGCCGCGGGTTAGGGCTGCGCTGGCATGCTGGCCGGTCAGGATGAACTCGCTGGCGGTGCCGTGCAGGCTGTGTTTCCCCTCGCTGCCGATAAGGTTTCCAGCGTATTGCAGTGAGGGGATCCTGAGACCGTCCTGACTGATTTCCAGTGAAGGAGCGTTGAGGGTCAGTCCGGCTTCGGGTGATGAGGTTTTGAGCGTGAAGCCGACCTTGTCGGCAGCAATCAGGCTTTTGGCCAGGTTGATGCGGGTGTTGGCCGTCAGCTGTGCCTGGAATGACTGGACTGGAGGCAGTTTTCCCGTGGTCTGCAGACGCAGTCCCGCCAGTTCGATCTGGTCATCGGCAATCCGGATCGGGGTTTCGCCTTCGACGGGGAAGCGGTATTTGCCCCATTCCGTTGTGGCGGAAAATTCGATGTCGCCATCGGATTGCAGGTCGGTGGCATCAATGCGCAGGGCGGACAGTCCGATCCGGGCTTGTTGTGCAATGTCACGCAAAGCCAGGGTGCCATCGTAAAGTTCCAGCCGGTCAAGACGGACATCAACTTCTTGGTCTGGTTGCGGTTGCAGCAGGTCGGCAATATTGAGGCTGCCATCAACTTGCCGGGTAATGGTTGCATCCAGGCCCGTCAGTCGCAAACGCTCGATGGTGTAGTGCTTCTGTAGCAGGGGAAACCAGGCAAAGCGCAATTCGATGCGCCGCATGCGGGCAAAGGGAGAGGAGCCGTCTGCTTCGGTCAGGGTGACATCATTGGCCGCAATGCCGGGTTTTGGCCAGAACACCGGGGAAATACCGCCGTTGACGTGCAGGATGCGCCCGTGTGCAGAAAAGGCAGCTTCCAGTTTCTGGCGAGCCGAATGACTGTCAAACTGCCAGTACAGCAGGGACAGGAATGCGGCGATGAACACCGCAACCGATGCCATGCCGAAAACTGCAAATTGAAGCCAGAATCGACCGGAATTGAATTTCATCGGGATCGTCCACGTGTTTGGAAGAACCGCTGCGGGCCGGAGGCTGGAAACATGAATCGGCCGTTGCCGATGGTGACTGGAGCGGGTGAAGGGAATCGAACCCTCGTATGCAGCTTGGGAAGCTGCCGTTCTGCCATTGAACTACACCCGCAAACCGAGCTGCGCATTTTAAAGGTGCCGGACATGCTTTTCAAGTGCGGTTTGCCGGTTCGGGCTATCGGGGTGAATTTCTGTGTGCCTGTGGCGGGCATTGCAAATGCACGAAGACGTTTCTGTTGCATGGTTACGTGATTATTTTTGAATTTTTATTCATTTGTCATGATTTGCGATAAACTGGAGGTCCGCATGTCCTTATTGAGAAACGGAGTCCAGAATGAAACGCTTTATGATGGGTCTGGTTGCAGTACTGATCAATACCGCGGCAATGGCTGCTGTTGATGTCAACAGTGCGACGCAGGCGCAGCTTGAAGATGTGAAAGGGCTGGGGCCGGTCAAGGCCAAGGCGATTATTGACTATCGCCAGAAAAACGGGCCGTTCAAAACCCTGGATGATCTGGACAAGGTGGAAGGGTTTGGGCGGAAGAGTATCGACAAGCTCCGAGCCGAACTGAGTATCGGCAATCGTCCGGTTGCTGCGACCAAGGCCGTGGCAGGAAAACCGGTGAAGCCCTGAGGCCGTGACCGGGATGCAACAACGGGCACCTTCGTGAAGGTGCCCGTTGTTTTTGAAGCAGCAAAGCAGGAGCCGGTTTGCCGTTGGCGAAAATCAGACTGCGCTTTCCCCGGTTTCTCCGGTGCGGATGCGCACCACTTGCTCGACCGGAAACACGAAAATCTTGCCATCACCGATCTTGCCGGTGCGGGCAGCCTGGGCAATCACGTCAATTGCACGGTCAACCAGATCGTCAGCCAGCACCAGTTCGACCTTGACCTTGGGCAGAAAATCCACCACGTATTCCGCACCGCGATACAGCTCGGTATGCCCCTTTTGCCGTCCAAAGCCCTTTACCTCGGTAACGGTCAGGCCGTTGACGCCCAGCTCGGAAAGAGCCTCGCGCACTTCGTCGAGCTTGAACGGTTTGATGATGGCTTCGATTTTCTTCACGGTGTGCTCCTGTTTGATGAATGTCAAAAAGGTTAAATGCCACTCGTTAGATGGCATACATGCGAATACTGTATCATGCCGGGCTTGATTGAATTACGTTGCGAGCGTGCGATGCCGGTCATCATCAAGCTTCAGGGCGGTTCAGCCCTGTCTTCTTTCCGTCTCGACAAACTGGTGCGTCAGGCTGCTGATGCCGGTCTGCCATCAGTGCAGGTTTCGGCCTCCTTCTGGCACTTTGTCGAAGCAGAGTCGGCGCTCTGCGCCGACGAGCAGGCCACGCTCGACAAACTGCTGACCTATGGCGAGCTGGCAACACCCGCAGTTGAAGGCATGGTGTTTGTCGTGTTGCCGCGCTGCGGAACCGTTTCGCCGTGGTCGTCCAAGGCCAGCGACATTGCCAGCCACTGCGGTCTTTCCAAAGTGCGCCGTATCGAGCGCGGGGTGATGTATCACGTGAAGGCCGAGCGTGAACTGCGTGCCGAAGAGCGTGCCACCCTGGCTGCCATGCTGCACGACCGCATGACCGAACAGGTCTGGGACAGCCTCGATGCTGCCGATCGCCTTTTCGACCACGTGCCGCCGCAGCCGCTGCAAACCGTGGACATCCTGGCCGGTGGCCGTCCCGCACTGGAAGACGCCAACCGCAGCATGGGTCTGGCACTGTCGGATGACGAAATCGACTATCTGGTTGCCAGTTTTGCCGACATGCAGCGCAATCCGACCGATGTCGAACTGATGATGTTCGCTCAGGCCAACAGCGAGCACTGCCGGCACAAGATTTTCAATGCCGATTTCATCGTGGACGGCGAGGCCAAGTCCAAGTCGCTGTTCCGCATGATCCGTGATACCCACGAAGCCCATCCGGAAGGCACACTGGTTGCCTACAGCGACAACTCCTCCGTGATCGAAGGCGGTTTCATTGACCGCTTCTACCCGGCACCGCAAGGCCATGGCTATGGCTACCACGCAGAGCCGACCGACATCCTGATGAAGGTGGAAACCCACAACCACCCGACGGCCATTTCGCCGTTCCCAGGGGCTGCAACCGGTTCCGGTGGCGAAATCCGTGATGAAGGTGCCACCGGCCGCGGTTCGCGTCCCAAGGCCGGCCTGACCGGCTTCTCCACTTCCAACCTCAACATTCCCGGCTTCAAGCAACCGTGGGAATGCTACGAGGAAGACTGCAGCGAATACGGCCGTCCCGACCGCATCGCCAGCGCGCTGGAAATCATGCTTGACGGCCCCATCGGTGGTGCAGCCTTCAACAATGAATTCGGCCGTCCGAACCTGTGCGGCTATTTCCGTACTTTCGAAGAAGAGCTGAACGGCGAAATGCGCGGCTACCACAAGCCGATCATGATCGCCGGTGGCATGGGCAACATCCAGCGCCAGCAGATCGAAAAGCAGCCTTTGCCCGAAGGTGCACTGATCGTCGTGCTCGGTGGCCCCGGATTCCTGATCGGCCTCGGTGGTGGTGCCGCCTCGTCGATGGATACCGGTGCCAATGCCGCCGACCTCGACTTTGACTCGGTGCAGCGCGGCAACCCGGAAATCGAACGCCGGGCACAAGAAGTCATCGACCGCTGCTGGCAGCTGGGTGAAGACAACCCGGTCCTGTCGATTCACGACGTTGGTGCCGGTGGCCTGTCCAATGCCCTGCCGGAACTGATCCACGGCGGCGGCCGCGGCGGCCGTCTGGAACTGCGCCGGGTGCCGATCGAGGAAACCGGCATGTCGCCGTTGCAGATCTGGTGCAACGAATCACAGGAGCGCTACGTGCTGGCGCTGGTGCCGCAGGCCGTGGAAGCCTTCCGGGCCATTTGCGAGCGCGAGCGCTGCCCGTTTGCCATCGTTGGAACCGCCAGTGCCGACAACCAGTTGATCCTGCGTGACGAGCTGATGGGCAACCGTCCGGTCGACATGCCGCTGGACGTGCTGCTGGGCAAGCCGCCGCGCATGACCCGCGACGTCACCCGCATTGAGCGCCCGTTCCGCGTGTTTGATGCCTCGCGCTTCGAGCTCAAGGACACGGCGTATCGCGTGTTGCGGCTGCCTGCCGTGGCATGCAAGAACTTCCTCATCACCATCGGTGACCGCTCGGTGGGCGGCATGACCGTGCGCGACCAGATGGTGGGGCGCTGGCAAGTGCCGGTGGCCGATGTAGCCGTTACGGCCATGGGTTTCCAGAGCTATCGTGGCGAAGCCATGGCCATGGGCGAGCGTACGCCGGCTGCCCTGTTTGATCCGGCTGCTGCTGCCCGTCTGGCCGTGGCCGAATCGATTACCAATATGGCCGCTGCCTACGTGGGCACCATCGACAACATCAAGCTGTCCGCCAACTGGATGGCCGCTGCCGGCCATCCGGGCGAAGATGCCGCGCTGTACGATGCCGTCGAGGCCGTCAGCAACCTGTGCCAGAGCCTTGGCGTGTCCATCCCGGTGGGCAAGGATTCGCTGTCGATGAAGACCGTATGGGAATCGGCCGGCGACAAAAAAGCCGTGGTGGCACCGCCCTCGCTGATCGTGACGGCATTCGCTCCGGTTGAAGACATCCGCAAGACCGTTACGCCGGCGCTGGTCGATGATGCCGATACCGATCTCCTGATGATCGACCTGGGTTACGGCCACTGCTTCCTCGGTGGCTCGGCCTACGGCCAGGTGCACAAGCACATGGTGGGCCGTTCGCCCGACCTTCAGCACCCGGAACTGCTGGTCGGCATGTTCAATACCATCCAGTCGCTGCTGCGTGACGACATCCTGCTGGCCTATCACGACCGCTCGGACGGCGGCCTCTTTGCCACGCTGGCCGAAATGATGTTTGCCAGCCGCCACGGGGTGACGGTCGACGTTGACGAGATGGTGATCGAGCGGCGCAATACCCAGCGCGCCATTGACGATTTCGTACAACCCCATCAGGACATGGCTGATCATGGCCGCCTGATGCGCGTGCTGTTCAATGAAGAGCTTGGTGCCGTGCTGCAGGTCAAGAAGCAGGACACGGCCGAGGTGATTGCCCGCTTTACCCGGGCCGGGCTGGGACGCACGCTGTTCGTGATCGGCCACCTCAATACTGAAGACCGCATGGTGGTGCGCCGTCAGGGCGAGGTCGTGTTCGACGAGACGCGTCTGGACCTGCAAAAGGCCTGGAGCGAAACCAGCTGGCAGATGCAGCGCCTGCGCGACAATCCGGCCTGCGCCGACAGCGAGTTTGCCCTGCTGGAACAGGACCAGCTGACGCGTCTTGACGCTTGCCCGAGCTTTGACGTCGATGAAAATCCGGCTGCGCCGTTTGTGAATACCGCCCGTCCGCGTCTGGCCGTCCTGCGCGAGCAGGGCGTGAACGGTCAGCTGGAAATGGCGGCTGCCTTTGACCGTGCCGGTTTTGACACTGTCGACGTGCACATGAGCGACATCATCGCCGGACGCGTGCAACTGGCCGACTTCAAGGGTCTGGCTGCCTGCGGTGGCTTCAGCTACGGCGACGTGCTGGGTGCCGGCGAAGGCTGGGCCAAGTCGATCCTGTTCAACCCGCAGGCACGCGCCGAGTTTGAGGCCTTCTTTGCCCGCACCGACGTGTTTGCCCTCGGGGTGTGCAACGGCTGCCAGATGATGTCCAACCTGTCGGAAATCATCCCGGGTGCTGCGGCATGGCCGAAGTTCAAGCGCAATGCTTCCGAGCAGTTCGAGGCGCGCTTCAGCATGGTGGAAATCACCGACAGCCCGTCGATCCTGCTGGCTGACATGGCCGGCAGCCGTCTGCCGGTGGTGGTGAGCCACGGTGAAGGCCGGGCCGTGTTTGCCGCCGGTGCCATGGACCAGGTGCAGACAGCCTTGCTCTATGTGGATGGTCTGGGCCAGCCCACCGAAACCTATCCGCTCAACCCCAACGGTTCGCCGCGCGGCATTACCGGGGTCACGACGGCAGACGGCCGCTTTACCATCATGATGCCGCATCCGGAGCGGGTGTTCCGGGCGGTGCAGAATTCCTGGCATCCGGCCGGCTGGACGGAAAACGGAGCCTGGTTCCGCATGTTTGCCAATGCCCGCAAGTGGCTGGGCTGATCTTCAGCTCCCAGTGCCAGAGCCGGTCGTCAGACCGGCTCTTTTATTTGGCGGACCAGACTTGGGCCGGAGGCATTCCGCCTCCATTTCCTGCTTGTTGCCCCGTGTGTTTTCAGGATCGGAACCTTTGCATGAAGTATGAACATCTGGTGCGCATCAATGCACCCCACGTTAAATCCCTGACCCGTGACCAGCTGTGGCGCGGGCTGATGCATCGCGTCGAGCAGCCGCATGTGTTTTTGCCGCATATCGACCGGGTGGAAATACTGGATCGCGGCGAGGATTTCATCGAGCGGGTGATGTGGTTCGGTGACATGGAGGTACGTGACCGCATCGCTTTTGATGATGGTGTCAGGTTTCATTACCACACGCTGGCAAGTGAAGCGCATGCAGGCGGTCACCTGACGGTCAGTATCGAAGAGCCGGATGCCGGTGAGCTGTTTGTCCGTTTTTGCTATGAGACACCGCTGGCCGAGCGGGTCGAGGACGGTGTGGATGTGGGCAGTTATCTGCGTTCGGCCTGGCAGCAGTCGGATACCGAAGCCATGCAGAAGCTGCGCGAGCTGGCGGAAAGCGGCGCATTCGATGCCGGCCCGGATGCTTCCGGGCGGTGAGGCAGTCTTGGGGATACGGGTGCCTGAAGCCGTCGGTTACAGGCACCGGATGACCCGGTCCGGAGATGATGTCCCGGCCCTGGCATGTTCCGGAGGCCGGGTTTATTCGGGAGAGTTGTCGGTGCGGCGGACTAGTCAGTTGCCTGCATCTGGCTTTGCAGCCAGTTTTCCCGTCCGATGCGGTGCAGCAGGTCCCGCTGGGTTTCCAGCCAGTCCACGTGTTCTTCCTCATCTGCAAGGATGTCGGCCAGCAGCTCACGGCTGACATAGTCGCGGATGGTTTCACAGTGTTGAATTGCCTCGCGCAAGGCGGGCAATCCCTCCATTTCCAGGCGCAGGTCACAGGCGAGGATCTCTTCGGGGGTTTCGCCGATGTAAAGCTTGCCAAGATCCTGCAGGTTCGGCAGTCCTTCCAGGAACAGGATGCGCTCGACCAGCCGGTCGGCATGCTTCATTTCCTCGATGGATTCCTGGTATTCATGCCGGTCAAGCTTCGCCAGGCCCCAGTTGCGACACATGCGGGCGTGCAGGAAATACTGGTTGATGGCGGTAAGTTCGTTTTTGAGGATGTGGTTGAGGTGCGCGATGACCTGATTGTCGCCTTGCATGGTGTTGTCTCCGGAGCCGTTTCTGCTCATCGGAGTATGGCAAGGGATGCCTGCTTCACAAGGCGGTATTGACGGAGGCTGTTCCGGTTTCCGGCTGGTTCTGTTGCAGCAGCTGGTGGGCGCAGCGGCCGCACTTGCCGCAACGGGTGGCGACCGGATACAGGTCACGCAGTTTGCTGGCGCCCTGGCGGGCAGCGTGACGGATGTCTTGTTCGGTAGTGGGGAAGCACAGGCAGACGTACATGGAAAAAGAAAACGGGCAACACGGATGTCGCCCATTATTGTTGAGAGTATTTCTCAACTAAAGCCGGTTCCGACCAGCGGAGCCTGCCGGCTTGCTGCTCGCTACAGTACCTCGGATGCGTATTCGGCCAGCCGCGAACGCTCGCCACGTGCCAGCGTTACGTGACCGCTGTGGTCCCAGCCCTTGAAGCGGTCGACCACATAGGTCAGGCCCGAGCTGCCTTCGGTCAGGTACGGCGTATCGATCTGGCTGATGTTGCCCAGGCACACCACCTTGGTGCCTGGTCCTGCGCGGGTAATCAGCGTTTTCATCTGCTTGGGCGTCAGGTTCTGGGCTTCGTCAATCAGGATCAGCTTGTTGAGAAAAGTGCGGCCGCGCATGAAGTTGAGGCTCTTGATCTTGATCCGGCTGCGGACCAGATCGCGGGTGGCGGCCCGGCCCCAGTCTCCGGTTTCGTGAGAGGGCTGGGTCAGCACGTCCAGGTTGTCCTCCAGTGCGCCCATCCACGGCAACATTTTTTCTTCCTCGGTGCCGGGCAGGAAGCCGATGTCTTCACCGACCGGGACGGTAACCCGGGTCATGATGATTTCGGTGTACAGCTTCTGCTCCAGCACCAGTGCCAGCCCCGCGGCCAGCGTCAGCAGGGTCTTGCCGGTGCCGGCCTGGCCCAGCAGCGTCACGAAATCGATTTCCGGATCCATCAGCAGGTTGAGGGCGAAATTCTGCTCGCGGTTGCGGGCGGTGATGCCCCAGACGCTGTTCTTGTGGTGGCTGTAGTCGCGCAACGTGACCAGTTCGGCTGTCTTGCCGGCAATGTCCACCACGCGGGCAGCAAACGGGTTGTCGCCTTCCTGCCAGAGGATCTGGTTCAGGTACAGCCTGGGAACATCTGGGCCGGTCATGCGGTAGCGTACCCGGTTGCCGTCCGGCCAGCTGGCCAGATCGGTACCGTTGCGTTCCCAGAAGGCAGCGTCCAGTTCCAGCGTACCGGCGTACAGGAGGTCGGTATCTTCCAGCACCTTGTCGTTGAAGTAGTCTTCGGCAGCCAGTCCCAGTGCCCGCGCCTTGATGCGCATGTTGATGTCTTTGGACACCAGGATGACTTGACGCTGCGGCTCGCGGTGCTGGAGTGCCATCACGATGCCGAGGATCTGGTTGTCCGCCTTGCCCATGGGCAGGCTTTGCGGCAGCTCGGCCGCAATGGCTTGGGTTTGCAGCACCAGTTTGCCGGTCGAAGCACCCATGCTTTTCTCGGCCAGAGAGATGCCGGACTCGATGTCGCCCTGGAATCCTGCTACCAGTTCATCCAGGAAACGGCTGGCCTGCCGGGCATTGCGGGCGACCTCGCTCATGCCTTTTTTGTGTGCGTCCAGCTCTTCGAGCGTGATGATGGGGATGAACAGATCATGCTCGTCAAACCGGAACAACGAGGTGGGATCGTGCATCAAAACATTGGTATCGAGCACAAACAGTTTGGTCAGGGCGGGGGAGGCTTTTTTCTTCGGCATGACGACATCCTGTCAGTGATGGCGGGAACGGGAAGCGGGCTGCCCGGAGACCGGCAGTTTCCCTCAACCCGGTTGTAGCTTACGCCGCGCAGGTACGTTCTGACGACCGTTAAAAAAGTACGCAACCATTGCATCACCCCAACGGCATCAGGTTATTATCGAGTCAACAAAATACGCCAAACCTGATAAATACCCAGAGGTGAATCTTGAAGATTGCTGTGCTGCCCGGCGATGGCATCGGGCCGGAAATTGTTGCTGAAGCCGTTCGTGTACTGGAGTGTCTCAAGGCTGACGGCCTGCCGGTTGAAACCGAAACGGCCCTGATCGGCGGTTGTGCCGTCGATGCTGCCGGCGACCCGCTGCCGGACGCTACCCTGAAGCTGGCGCAAGAAGCCGACGCAGTGCTGCTCGGTGCCGTCGGTGGTCCGCAGTACGATGTATTGCCGCGCGAACAGCGACCGGAACGGGGTCTGCTGCGCATCCGCAAGGGCATGAACGTGTTTTCCAACCTGCGCCCGGCCGTGCTGTATCCGGAACTGGCCAGTGCCTCGTCGCTGCGTCCGGAAATCGTTGCCGGTCTCGACATCATGATCGTGCGCGAACTGGTCGGCGACATCTACTTTGGCGAACCGCGCGGCATCGAAATGCGCAATGGCGAGCGTGTCGGTTTCAACACCATGATTTACAGCGAATCGGAAATCCGCCGCATTGCCCACTCGGCATTCCGCATTGCCCGGAAGCGCAGCAAGCGCCTGTGCTCGGTCGACAAGATGAACGTGCTCGAATGTACCCAGCTCTGGCGTGACGTGATGATCGAGGTTTCGGCCGAGTATCCGGACGTCGAGCTGTCGCACATGCTGGTTGACAACGCAGCCATGCAGCTGGTGCGCAACCCCAAACAGTTTGACGTGATGGTGACCGGCAACATGTTTGGCGACATCCTTTCCGATGCCGCGTCCATGCTCACCGGCTCGATCGGCATGCTCCCGTCGGCCTCGCTCGACGCCAACGGCAAGGGGCTTTACGAGCCGATCCACGGCTCGGCACCGGACATCGCCGGCAAGGGGGTGGCCAACCCGCTGGCCACCATCCTGTCGGTGGCGATGATGCTGCGTTACACCTTCGGCGAAACCGCCGCGGCAGACCGGATCGACAACGCCGTCAAGGCCGTGCTGGCCAAGGGCCTGCGCACCGCCGACATCTGGCAGCCGGGCACGGAAAAGGTCGGTACCCGCCAGATGGGTGACGCCGTGATTGCCGGGCTGTGATTCCGGAACCGGATTGATCTTCCGGGCGCCGGTCATGGCGCCCGGTCAGCATTCCAAAATACGCAAAACTGATACAAAGGGAGTAGTAAACATGAGAGTCGGTCTGGTTGGCTGGCGCGGCATGGTCGGTTCCGTGCTGATGCAGCGCATGGTGGAAGAGGGCGACTTTGCCCTGATCGAACCGGTGTACTTCACCACCTCCAACCCGGGAGGCAAGGCACCGGTACTGGGCGGCAAGGAAGCACCGGCCCTGAAGGACGCCAGAAACATCGACGAACTGAAGGCCTGCGATGTGGTCATCACCTGTCAGGGCGGCGACTACACCAACGAGGTGTATCCGCAGCTCAAGGCGACCGGCTGGACCGGTTACTGGATCGATGCTGCCAGCTCGCTGCGCATGGACAAGGACGCCGTGATCATCCTGGATCCGGTCAACCAGAACGTGATCCGCGATGCCTTGGCCCGTGGCGGCAAGACCTTCGTCGGCGGCAACTGCACCGTCAGCCTGATGCTGATGGCGCTGGGCGGCCTGTTCCAGAACGACCTGGTCGACTGGGCGACCTCCATGACCTACCAGGCCGCATCCGGCGCTGGTGCCAACAACATGCGCGAACTGCTCAAGGGCATGGGTGCCATCAACGCTGCCGTGGCAGCCGAGCTGGCCGACAGGCAGAGCGCCATCCTCGACATCGACCGCAAAGTGGCCGAGTTCATCCGCTCGGATGCCAACCCGACCGAATTCTTCGGTGTGCCGCTGGCGGGCAGCCTGATTCCGTGGATCGACAAGGATCTCGGCAACGGCCAGTCCAAGGAAGAATGGAAGGGTGGCGTTGAAACCAACAAGATCCTCGGCCGCAGCGACCGTCCGGTGCCGATCGACGGCCTGTGCGTGCGGGTCGGTGCCATGCGCTGCCACAGCCAGGCCCTGACCATCAAGCTGAAGAAAGACGTGCCGGTCGACGAGATCGAAGCCATGCTGGCCGCTCACAACGACTGGGTCAAAGTGGTGCCGAACCAGCGTGAAGTGTCGATGAAGGAACTGACTCCGGCAGCCGTGACCGGCACCCTGACCGTCCCGGTCGGCCGTATCCGCAAGCTCGCCATGGGCCCGGAATACATCAGCGCCTTTACGTGCGGCGACCAGCTGCTGTGGGGTGCTGCCGAACCGCTGCGCCGCATGCTGCGCATCCTGCTTGATCGCTGAGACCGGGCCGGCTGGAACCAAACCAGCTTGACCTGGACTCCAAAAGGGCGCGATTCTCGCGCCCTTTTCCCTTTCTGGAGAATCCTGATATGAGCCAAGCCCGACTTGCCCTGCTGGGCGCCACTGGTGCCGTCGGCCGTGCCCTGCTGCAAGCCATGGCCGAACTGGCCCTGCCGATGGCTTCGTTGCGCGTGTTTGCATCTGCCGCGTCGGCGGGTGAGGGAGTTGCCCTGGGCCGACGCGAGCTGGATATCGAAGATACCGCTGAATTTGTACCGGCTGATTTTGACCTGGTGTTCCATGCCGCCAGCGAAGCTGTTGATCCGGTGGCTGCTGCGGCCCTGGCAGCCGGTTGCCGGGTGATTGACCTTGGCGGACGCATTCATGGTGCCGAGCACGTGCATGCACCGCTGGCCAGCATGCTGGCCGTGTTGTTGCGCGGGCTGCCGGCCGACGTGGACCACCTGACCGTGACCGCCATGTTGCCGGTCGTGGCTGCGGGCCGGCACGGAGTGGATGAACTGGCCCAGCAGACCATGGCGCTGTTCAACCAGAAAAGCTACGAGCGCGAAGTGTTTGACCGGCAGGTGGCATTCAACCTGATCCCGCAGGTTGGCAAGATCGGACCGGATGGCTGCAGCGACAGCGAACGCGCCTTGCAAGAGTCGCTGGGCCTGTTGTTGCCGCAGCAGGCCGGGCTGTCGGTAACGGTGGTGCAGGCACCGGTGTTCTTCGGTCACAGCCTGTCGGTGGAAATCGAACTGCGGGAAGCCGCCAGTGCAACGGTATTGGCCAAGGCACTGGCTGATGCCGGGATGGAATGGACCGACATGAACCCGGAGGGCATGGTGGCCACGCCGATGGACGTGCTGGGACAAGACCGCCTGCTGGCCAGCCGCCTGCGCGTGCATGGTCGCCGGATCAGCCTGTGGCTGACCGGAGACGGCTTGCGGATGATGGCGCGTGAAGCCGTGAGGCATGCCGGCTGACTTTCGGGTGACTGCCCGCGGTTTTTGCCGGTAATGCTTGCGTGAAGGGGGCCGCTTTGGGTAAAAGTGACCAACGTCACTTCTTGATTGCCGGGTGGCTTCAGGCCATCCGGCCGGCTTTCCGAACAGAGACCCTATCTTGCGCGCATTGGTTCGTTTGTCCGCCTGCCTGCTGCTGGGCAGCAGTTTTCTCCCGACCGCTTGGGCTGCCTTGGGCCCGTTGACGGTTCATTCCAGACAAGGCGAGGCCCTGAGGGCCGACATTGCCCTGACCACCGCGCCTGACGGTGCGCAGGTTGCCTCGGCTCCGCGGGCGTTTTACCACAGCGCCGGGGCCGACTGGCTGCCGGCACAGCAGCAGGCCGTGTCGATGCGAATCGATCGTACTGCCGACGGGCAGCCGGTGGTGCGTCTGGCGTCCACCAGGGCGCTGACCGACCCCTATCTTTCGCTGGTAGTGGAGCTGAGCGCCGCAGGACAGGCGCCGGAATACCGCTACTACACGGTCTTGTTGCCAACCACGTCCAAAGAGCCTGTCCGCAGTCAGGGCGCGCCGGTAGAGGCTCCCGATGCTGCTCCGCCTGCCAGACCGGTTCCCGATCCGGAAAACCTGCCCGGAACCAGTCCGTCCCAGGTGCAGCAGCCGGCAGCGGCTAGCCCGGCACCGATGGTGTCCGTCGCCGAACTGGACCGGATTGCCCGGCAGGAATACGAAGCTGCCCAGGCACGCTCCAACAGCAAGGAGGCGCCGGCCGTCAAAGTGAAAGCAGCAGGCAAGCCGGCTCCGGTGACTCCAGTCCGTGCACAGGACAGCGGCTGGCAGTGGTCGTCTGTCGCAGCCGGTGCTGCCGCCACGCTCGCCGTCTTGCTCGCTGGCGGTGCCGGTCTGTTGTGGTGGCGTCGCCGGCGCAACCGGCCGGACTCTCCCTCCGGGGACGAGACCGGTGCCAGCCAGGTCATGACGGCCCGCCCGCCAGAGCCGGAGCTGCCTGCCTTGCCGGAGGCACCTGCACCTGTGGTGGCAGCCATGGCTCCGGTCATGGCCGAACCGGCGGTGCTGGAGGCCGACTTGTCTACGGCCTCGAGTGAAGCCGCGCTGGCGGAGGCCCTTGCCAGTGCCGAAGCCATGGCCGAGGCAGCCCCTCATCCGGCGGAGGTTCCGGCGCCTGTTGTGGCCGCAGCCGAGCCGATGCTGGAAAACTATGAGTTCCACGATGCGGACGATGGTGCGGCCGTGCTGTCGGCCACTCCGGAAGCCGTGCCGGCACCTGCGCCGGCGGTCATGTCACTGGACATGGACATGGACGCCATTTTCGGTGATGCCGTCGAGCCTGTAGCCGCACCTTCGCCGGTCGAGGTGGCTGCGCCTGTTGCTGCACAGGAAGAAGACCTGCTGGCGGCCATGATGGAGGACATCCATCCTCCGGCCGCACCCGAAACTCCGGCAGAGCCCGAACCGGCTCCTGCTGTGGAGGCGGAGAAAGAGGAGCCGGTGGCGATTGACCAGGATTCGATCGACGACCTGCTGGCAGGTTTTTCCACGCCAGGCCCCAGCGTACCGCCTGCCGTGATGGAGCCCCCGCCACCCGAGCCTGAACCCCCCGTTGAAGAGCCTGAACCGGAGCCTGAGCCTGAGCCTGAGCCCAAGGCCGAACCCAGCCTGCTGGAGTTTGATTTTCCGCTGGAAGAAATCCAGCCGGCACCGGCGCCTTTGCCTTCAGACACCAACGGCATGGAGCTTGATTTCGACAACATGCTGGATGGTGATCCACTGGATACCAAGCTGGCGCTGGCGCGGGTGTATCTCGACATGGGGGATGGCGAGGGCGCCCGCGAGATTGTTGAAGAAGTGTTGCAGGCCGGCAGTGAAGCGCAGCGGGCCGAAGCCCGCAAGCTGCTGGCCGGCATGGCATCGGCCAGTTAAGCCGCCGGATGCAGCTGCGGTGGCTGGCCGGCCTGCACCCGGCAACCCGGTTCCTGCTGTGGCTGGTGCTGGCACTTGCCCTGCCGGTGCTGGTGCCGCAGGCGCAAGCGGTGCTGGCCCTGGCTATGTTCGGCGTGCTGGCGATCAGTGTACCCGGCAGCCTTGGACCGACCATGCGGCGGTTGCGCTGGCTGTTGCTGACGCTGCTGGCAGCCTTTGCCTGGACGGTTCCGGGCGAGCCGCTCTGGCCCATGGCGTGGGCGCCAACCCGTGAGGGACTGCTGACCGGGGGCGAGCATGCCTTGAGGTTGCTGGCGCTGGTGTGTGCCATCCGGCTGGTGCTGGCCTGCTCTTCGCGGGCGGAACAGCTGGTGGCGTTGTGGACCCTGGCGCGGCCCATGAGGTATCTGGGATTGCGTCCGGAGCGGGGTGTCTTGCTGGTGGGGCTGGCGCTGGAAGAAGCTGATGCCTGGCTGGCGCAGCGCCGGGGCTGGCGTGAATTGCGGGCCGAGCTTTCCCGCCCTGCCGCCGAAGACGGGGCCGTACGGCAATTGACGTTACAATGCCCGCATTTTCACTTACGGGACGGGCTGGTCCTTGCAGCGGCGATGGCTGTGCTGGCGAGCCTGTGGATGGCATGAGAATCGCCCTCGGGCTTGAATATGACGGCCGTGGTTTTGCCGGCTGGCAACGGCAACCGGACCAGGACACCGTGCAGGGCGCCCTGGAAGGGGCGCTGTCGCAGATTGCCGGGCATCCGGTCGGCGTGCTGGCGGCCGGCCGGACCGATACCGGTGTGCATGCCTCGCAGCAGGTGGTGCACTTTGATACCGGAGTCGAACGGCCGCTGACGGCGTGGGTGCGTGGCGTCAACCGGTTTTTGCCGCCTGGTGTGGCCGTCCTGTGGGCGCAGCCGGTGGCAGAGGATTTCCATGCCCGGTTTTCGGCCTGCTCGCGCAGCTACAGCTATTACCTGATGAACCATCCGGTGCGGCCGGCCTTGGGTGCCGGGCGGGTCGGCTGGTTTCATGCTCCGCTGGACGTGCCTGCCATGCAGGATGCGGCTGGCCTGCTGCTGGGACAGCATGATTTTTCCAGCTTCCGGGCTGCCGAATGCCAGGCGAAAACCCCGGTCAAGACCCTGACCCGCTTTGACATCAGCGGGCACGACGGCCTGATCCGTTTTGATTTGCAGGCCGACGCTTTCCTGCACCATATGGTACGCAACCTGGTGGGTGCGCTGGTCTACGTCGGCAAGGGCGCACATGCGCCGGAGTGGATGGCCGGACTGCTGGCCGCCCGTGACCGCACGCAGGCACCGCCGACTTTCATGCCGGATGGCTTGTATCTGACCGCGGTGGGGTATCCTAGCCACTTTGGCCTGCCGGCAGCCTGCCGCCGGGTGTTTCTCTAGAGCGCCGAATGTCTGCCAAGCCTGCCCCCCGTATCAAGATCTGTGGCCTGACCCGCCCGCAAGACGCCGAACAGTGCGCGGCGGCCGGTGCCGATGCCATCGGGCTGGTGTTTTACCCGCCCAGTCCGCGGCATGTGCCGATCAAGGCTGCACGCGCCGTCATTGCCGCGCTGCCGCCCTTCGTGACGGTGGTGGCGCTGTTCGTCGATCCGTCGGTGGAGGAGGTCGAGGCCGTCTTGCAGGCGCTACCGGTCGATGTGTTGCAGTTTCATGGCGAGGAACCACCGGAATTCTGCCGGCAGTTTGCCCGCCCTTACCTCAAGGCCGTACGGGTGCGTCCGGGCATGGACCTCATGGCATACGCCCGGCGTTACGCTGATGCGCGCGGCCTGCTGGCCGACGCCTTTGTGCCGGGCCAGGCCGGCGGCACCGGTGCCGTGTTCGACTGGACCCTGCTGCCGCCGGACCTGCCGCTGCCGCTGGTCCTGTCCGGCGGGCTGACCCCGAACAATGTGACCGACGCCGTGCAACGGGTACGGCCGGCGGCGGTGGATGTATCAAGCGGCGTCGAGGCCGCCAAAGGAATCAAGGATGCCGCGCTGATCGCGGCCTTCATCTCAGGAGTCAGACATGCAGATTTATGACCAGCCCGATGCGCGCGGTCACTTCGGCCCGTATGGCGGAGTGTTTGTCGCTGAAACGCTGATGGCCGCACTGGATGCCTTGCGGCAGGAATACGAATCCGCCCGCCAGGACCCGGCCTTCATGGCCGAGTTCCATTACGAGCTCAAGCATTATGTCGGACGGCCAAGCCCGGTGTACCACGCCCGCCGCCTGTCGGAAGCGTGCGGCGGTGCCCAGATCTGGCTCAAGCGCGAAGACCTCAACCATACCGGCGCCCACAAGATCAACAACGCCATCGGCCAGGCCCTGCTGGCGCGGCGTATGGGCAAAAAGCGGGTGATCGCCGAAACCGGCGCTGGCCAGCATGGCGTGGCAACCGCCACCGTGGCTGCCCGCTACGGCATGGAGTGCGTGGTGTACATGGGTGCCGAGGACGTCAAGCGCCAGGCACCCAATGTCTTCCGCATGAAGCTCCTGGGGGCGACGGTGGTGCCGGTGGAAAGCGGCAGCCGGACCCTGAAGGACGCGCTCAACGAAGCCATGCGCGACTGGGTCACCAACGTCGACAACACGTTCTACATCCTCGGCACGGCAGCCGGTCCGCACCCGTATCCGATGCTGGTGCGTGATTTCGTGTCGGTGATCGGCCAGGAAGCACTGGTGCAGATGCCCGAGGTGATCGGTCGCCAGCCGGATGCCGTGGTTGCCTGTGTCGGTGGCGGTTCCAACGCCATCGGCATGTTCCATCCGTATGTCGACGTACCGGGCGTGCGCATGGTCGGTGTCGAAGCCGGTGGCGACGGTGTCGAGACCGGGCGTCATGCGGCGCCGCTGTCGGCAGGGCGCCCGGGCGTCCTGCACGGTGCACGCATGTACCTGATGCAGGATGCCGACGGCCAGATCATCGAAACCCATTCGATCTCGGCCGGGCTGGATTACCCCGGCGTGGGCCCGGAGCACAGCTACCTCAAGGACATCGGTCGTGCCGAATATGTGGCCGCTACCGATACCGAAGCCCTGGAGGCATTCCATACCCTGTGCCGGCTGGAAGGCATCATTCCGGCGCTGGAATCCAGCCATGCCGTGGCCCATGCCATGAAGATGGCGGCCGGCATGTCGCCGGAGCAGGTGATTCTGGTCAATCTCTCCGGCCGGGGCGACAAGGACATCAACACCGTCGCGCGACTGGCGGGCATCGAACTGTGAGGATGGCATGAACCGTATCGACGAACGACTGGCCGCGCTCAAGGCCGCAGGCCGCAAGGCCCTGATCCCGTTCATTACCGCCGGCGACCCGGAGCCGGACATGACCGTCAGCCTGATGCACGCCCTGGTGCGTGGCGGGGCCGACGTGATTGAACTGGGCATTCCGTTCTCGGACCCGATGGCAGACGGCCCGGTGATCCAGCGCGCCAGTGAACGGGCACTGGCCCGGGGCATGACGCTGGCGCGGGTGCTGGAAATGGTGGCCGGATTCCGCCGCACCGATCCGGACACCCCGGTGGTGCTGATGGGCTATCTGAATCCGGTCGAAGCCATGGGCTATGCCGCGTTTGCCAGTGCTGCGCGTGCGGCCGGGGTGGATGGCGTGCTGACGGTGGATTGCCCGCCCGAAGAATCGGACGAGTACGCACAGGTGCTGCAATCGCACGGCCTGGCGACGGTGTTCCTCGTGGCACCCACGACACCGGCGGCCCGTCTGGCCGCTGTGGCGCGGCTGGCGCGGGGCTATGTCTACTATGTCTCCATCAAGGGCGTGACCGGTGCCGCCACGCTGGACGTGGCCGACGTGGCCCGCCAGGTCGGGGCATTGCGCGAGCATCTGTCGCTGCCGGTCGGTGTGGGCTTCGGCATCCGTGATGCCGAAACGGCACGGGCCATCGGCGAAGTGGCCGATGCGGTGGTGATCGGTTCGCGGCTGGTGCAGGAAATCGAAGCGGCCGGTGCGCAGGCACCTGACCGTTTGCAGGCACTGCTTGCCGGCATCCGCCTGGCACTGGACGCCTGAATTCTGTCTGACAAAGGCCGGTGCGAGGGGTAAAATCACCGGCTTGAATTTTTACCGGAGAAGTCATGAGCTGGCTCAACAAGCTCTTGCCACCGAAAATCAAGAAGGACAGCAAAAAGCCCTCCTCCGGCGTGCCGGAAGGCTTGTGGAGCAAGTGCGCAGCCTGTGAGGCCGTGCTCTACCACACCGATCTTGAATCCAACCTGCAAGTCTGCCCCAAGTGCGGGCACCACCATCCCCTGTCGGCGCGCGAGCGGCTGGCCGTCCTGCTGGACGAAGAGGGACGGGTGGAGATCGGCAGCGAAGTGACCCCGGTGGACATCCTCAAGTTCAAGGACAGCAAGCGTTACCCGGACCGGCTGGAAGCCGCTCACGAGGTGACGGGCGAGGATGATGCACTGGTGGTGATGCAGGGCAGCCTGCATTCGCTGCCGGTAGTGGTTGCGGCCTTTGAATTCCGGTTCATCGGTGGTTCGATGGGTTCCGTGGTGGGCGAGCGCTTCGTGCGTGGCGTGCGCGCGGCCGTCGAGGCCGACTGTCCGTTCATCTGCGTGGCCGCCTCGGGCGGGGCGCGGATGCAGGAAGGCCTGTCGTCGCTGATGCAGATGGCCAAGACCAGCGCCGCGCTGCAATTGCTGACCGACCGCAAGCTGCCGTTCATTTCCATCCTGACGGATCCGACCATGGGTGGCGTGTCGGCGTCGTTTGCCTTCCTCGGCGACGTGGTGGTGGCCGAGCCCGGTGCCCTGATCGGCTTTGCCGGCCCGCGGGTGATCGAGCAGACCGTGCGCGAAACCCTGCCGGAAGGCTTCCAGCGGGCCGAATTCCTGCTGGAAAAGGGTGCGGTTGACCTGATCGTCGACCGCCGCCAGATGCGTACCCGTCTGGGCAGCCTGCTGACCCTGATGACACGGCAACCGGCCCTGTCCGTGTAATCCTGCGCTCCTGCGCATCATGTAAAAAGCCGCTTGCAAGCGGCTTTTTTGTTACCCGGCTTCTGGCCGGCCGGCAAAGAAAACGGCACTCCGGTCCGGAGTGCCGTCATTCCCGAATCTGCCTGCTCAGGTCTTACTTGTTGGCAGGCATGGTGCGCGCCGGCATGGGCTGCTGGGGAGCCGGCATGCCGGGCTGCGGCTGCATGTTCATGCCCTGGATGTTCTGCATGTCGATCTGCGAAATCGGCACGTAGGTTCGCGCCGGAATGGCCGTTTTGTCCAGCCTGGCCGGCAGGACGTACTGCGTGGCGCAGGCCTTCAGGGTTTCCGGGTCCAGGTCGTCTTCGACCTTCAGCGTTTCGACAGGCTTGAGCTGGAGGGTTTCCAGCAGTTTGCCCGAGCTGGCCAGTACGCGCATTTCGGCCAGCAGCAGATCCTGCTGGGCGTTTTCCAGTGCGCGGTTGGCATCGAACAGTTCGTTTTCGCTGTCGAGCAGGTCAAGCAGGGTACGCTGGCCGATGTCGAACTGGCGCTGGTAGGCATCGCGCACCATTTCCGACGTCCGCTGGTGTTCGCGCAGATACTGGATCTGTTCGGTGAGCTTGACCGTGTCGTGGTAGGCAATGGCCGTGGTCTGGCGCAGGTCGCGGCAGGATTTGTCGCGCAGGTCCAGTGCGGCGTTCAGCCGTTCGGCAGCCATCTTGAGGTTGGTATTGTCGAGCCCGCCACGGAACACATTCATGTTCATGACCAGTTCGATCACGTTTTTCTTGGTGCGACCGTCGTAGTTGTCCAGGTTGTTGATGTTACTGGCACTGGCGCGCAGGTCCAGCGTGGGCGAGAACGCGCCTTTGCGCATGTTGACTTCGCTGCGGACGGCCTGGACGTTTTCCAGTGCCGACCGGTACGACGGGCTGCCGGCCACGGCGTACTGCATCAGCTCTTCGGACTTGGGCATCCTGTCTTTCAGCGATGCCACGCTGTCCATTTGTTCGGGGGGCAGTTCGCCCGTCAGCCGTTCGTAACGCTGCGACACGTCATGCAGGTTGGAGGTTTCGGTCAGCAGGTTGGATTCCGACAGGGCCAGACGGCCGGTGGCCAGTTCCAGGTCCACGCGACGCCCGACGCCGGCACCGACCTTTTGCTGGATCTGCTCGTACACACCTTTGTGAGAGGCGTAGTTTTCCTTGCTGAGGTCGACCAGTGCGCGATAGCGCAGAACGTCCAGATAAGCCCGGGCAGCTTCAAGAGCCTGCTGTTCGCTGGTGTTCAGGAATTCGAAATAACGTGCGCGCTCACCATATTTCAGCTGCCTGACCAGATTGGTGGTCTGCAGGCCCTGGAACAGGTTTTGTGTCAGATAGGCTGACCAGCCATCCCGGTTGTAGCTGCCGTTGGTGCCGGCCAGCCGGCTGGGATAGGTGCTGTCTTCCCGACCCCAGGTGTAATTGACGTCAATGACCGGCAAGAATCCGGCCCGGCCAACGCCTTTTTCTTCAGCAGCCTGCCGGAACTGGTGAAAGCTGAACCGGACTTCCGGGTTTTGGGCAATGGTTTTTTCCACTGCCGATTTCAGGTCGGCGGCTTGCGCATTGCCACACAAGGCAATGAAGAGCATCGATGTCAATGCTGTCTTTTTGCAGGGAATTTTATTGGCCAGCATGATTCGGGTTCCTGTCGCTGTATCTGTTTTCACGGGCTTGACTGTAAATGCGCGAAAACAATACAAATGTCATTGTTTTCTTGTATAAAAACGCATAACCGCACGCAGGTTATGGGCGATTTTTTAGTCCCGTCTTAATCTGGAACAAATTTGTTTCGAGATAAAAACCAGTCTTTTTAATGTAATTGTCATGAAAAATCTATACATGCAATGATGTATTTATGTAATGGATTGAAATTCATGAAATTATTCATTCGGCTGGAGATATCTGTTTTTCTGGTTATTGCAACGACATATCCAGGGTAGTCGTTTTTTGACAGAACCCTGCTGGCACCCTGTTGAGGCGGACTGTAGTATGCGAAAACTTTTTCAGGAACCATCGTGCCAGGATCTGTTTTCATTCCGTTTCCGGCATGGGTTTCATCATGTTGTCACCGGCAGGCATTCTGTCCAGGATATTGAAATATGACCGCAACGGCGTCGGCGAAAGAAGGCGGTTTTTCTTTCTCGCAGCGAAGTCTGGCAACCGATCCTTTGCTGGATTGCCTGTTCTCCCTTGTGCGCGGTTTCGGGATGACGGCGACGCGTGAATCCCTGACGGCCGGCATTCCCTTGCATGACAACCGGCTCACGCCGTCGATGTTTGCGCGGTCGGCGCGGCAGCATGGCCTGGTGACACGGGTACTGCGGCGTGACCTTTCGCAATTCAAGACCAGCCATTGCCCGGCCGTTTTGCTGCTGGACAATGATGAAGCCTGCATCCTGCGCGGGGTCCGGGAAGGCTTTGCCACGATCAGCAGTTCCGATTTGCCGGATGCGGCGGACGAAATACCGCTGGAAGAACTGGCCGGGCGCTATACCGGCATCGCCATCCTGGTCAAGCCGCGTTACCACTTTGACAAGCGCACGCCCGAGCTTGCCTCCATCCGTACGCGGCACTGGTTCTGGCAGGCGATATTCCAGTGCAAGACCCTGTACCGGGATGCACTGGTGGCGGCCTTGATGATCAACATTTTTGCGCTGGCGATCCCGATCGTCACCATGAACATCTACGACCGCGTGGTGCCCAACATGGCGACCGATACCCTGTGGGTACTCGCCATCGGGGCAGCGCTGGTGCTGGTATTCGATTTCCTGCTGAAAGTCTCGCGGGCTTACCTGATCGACCGTGCCAGCAAACGGGTGGACATCAACCTGTCGGCGCTGATCATGGAGCGGGTACTGGGTATCCGCATGGCGGCGCGTCCGGCCTCGGTCGGGGCCTTTGCTGCCAACCTGCGGGCTTTTGAAACCATCCGCGACTTCATCGCCTCGGCCTCGGTCACGGCGCTGATCGACATGCCGTTCCTGCTGCTGTTCATGATCGTGATTGCGTGGATTTCACCATGGATGGTTTTGCCCCTGCTGGCCGGAGCGGTGGCGATGATCGTCTATGCGCTGCTGATGCAGCACAAGATGGAAGAGCTGTCCGAAACCACCCTGCGCGCCTCTTCGCAGCGCAACGCCTTGCTGGTCGAGAGCCTTGCCGCACTGGAAACCGTCAAGATCCAGGGGGCCGAAGGCTCCATGCAGACCAAGTGGGAAGAGTCGACGCGCTTTCTAGCCCAGGTGGGATCGCGGCTGAAGGTCCTGTCGACCTCGGCCACCAACTTCGCCGGTTTCGTGCAGCAGTTCAACTCGGTCGCCATGCTGGTGGTCGGGGTGTACCAGATCATGCTGGGCAACCTGTCGATGGGGGGGCTGATCGCCGTGGTCATGCTGTCCGGCCGCGCCATTGCTCCGCTGGGGCAGGTAGTGGGCCTGCTGACGCAATACCACCACGCCAAGACCTCGCTGAGCTCCCTGGAAAGCTTCATGGAAATGCCGGTAGAGCGCGATGCCAGTTCGCCGTATTTCCACCGGACCCATCTCAAGGGGGAAATCGAATTCCACGACGTGTCGTTCGCCTACCCCAACAGCAACATGGGGGCGCTCAGCCATGTTTCGTTCCGCATCCATGCCGGTGAGCGGGTCGGCATCATCGGGCGCACCGGCTCGGGCAAATCCACCCTGCAAAAGCTCATCCTCGGGCTGTTCCAGGCAGATGAAGGTGCCATCAGCATCGATGGCATCGACATCAAGCAGATTGACCCGTCCGAGTTGCGCCACCATATCGGCCATGTGCCGCAGGATGCGGTGCTGTTCTATGGCAGCCTGCGCGAGAACATTGCCTTCGGCAAACCCCACGCCTACGACGCCAGCGTGGCTGCGGCAGCCGAACAGGCCGGACTGACCGACTTCATCAACCGCCATCCCGACGGCTTTGACATGCTGATCGGCGAACGGGGCGAATCACTATCCGGTGGCCAGCGCAAGGCCGTGACCATTGCCCGCGCCCTGCTGGAATCTCCACCCATCCTGTTGCTGGACGAACCGACCAGCAACATGGACCACGCCAGTGAACAGGCGATCAAGCGCACCCTGGCTTCGGTCCTGCCAGGCAAGACCCTGGTGCTGGTGACTCACCATACTGCCTTGCTGGATCTGGTCGACCGGCTGATCGTGATTGACCAGGGACGGGTGGTGGCCGACGGCCCCCGCGCCGAAGTGGTACGTGCCCTGCAAGGCGGCAAGATCGGAAAGGCGGCCGTATGAACAAGCCAGAATTGCCCCCGTCCGTACCCGGCTCCGGGGAGGAGGCACCGGCCTCGACGGCAAGACACCGGCTGCTGGCCGCTGTCGTGGCGCGTTTCAACCTCTGGCGATCCAGGGTGGACCGCAAGCTCGACCAGTGGCTCAGCCTGAAAGAACAGGATGACCAGCAGGATTTCGTTACTGATGCCGAATGGTTCATGCGCGAAGAATCCCCGCGCCGGCCCCGCATTTTTGTCTGGAGCATGCTGGGTTGCCTGCTGGTAGCGGTCTTGTGGGCCGCCTTTGCCAAAATCGACGAGGTATCGCGTGGCGAGGGCAAGGTAGTGCCCTCGGGGCAGAACCAGGTCTTGCAGAGTCTGGACGGCGGGGTGGTGACTGAAATCCTGGCGCGCCCGGGCCAGACCGTGAAAAAGGGCGAGTTGCTGCTGAAGATCGACAGTACCCGCTTCGTGTCCAACCTGCGGGAAAACCAGGCTCAGTACTACGCCCTCCAGGCCAAAGGGGCGCGGCTGCGTGCCCTGGCCAATGATGTGCCGTTCGAGATGCCGGCCGAGGTGACGCAGTTTGCACCGGGCATTGCCCAGCAGGAGATGGAGCTTTACACCTCCCGCAAGATGGAGCTGGACGCCAGCGTGTCGATTGCCCGGCAGCAGATGGCGCAACGCACGCAGGAGCTGCGCGAAGCGCAGGCACGGCGTGCCCAGGCAGCGCAGAGCTATGACCTGACTGCGCAGGAACTGCGCGTGACCCGTCCGCTCAAGGACGTGGGTGCCGTATCCGAAGTCGACCTGCTGAGGCTTGAGCGGGATCTTGCCCGTTTCCGGGGCGAGCGGGACATGGCCGGTGCGCAGATCCCGCGTACCCAGGCTGCCATTGACGAAGCCCGGCGCAAGATCGAGGAAGTGGAACTGGCTTTCCGCAATGAAGCCAGTACGCAGCTGACCGAAACCATGGGCAAGCTCAATGCCCTGTCTGAAGGCAGCGTGGCCCTGCAGGACAAGGTCCGGCAGACGGAAATCCGCTCGCCGGTGCGGGGTGAGGTCAAGCAGCTGTTTACCAACACCGTGGGCGGCGTGGTGCAGCCTGGCAAGGACATCATCGAAATCGTGCCGCTCGAAGCTTCGCTGCTGCTCGAAACCCGGATTTCGCCGCGTGACATTGCTTTCCTGCATCCGGGCCAGAAAGCCGTGGTCCGCTTTACTGCCTACGACTTCACCATCTATGGCGGGATGGAGGGGGTGCTGGAAACCATCGGCGCCGACACGATCACCGATGAAAAGGGCAATGCCTTTTATGTAGTCAAGGTGCGTACCAAAGGTGCGACGCTGGGTGACATGAAGCTGCCCATCATTCCCGGCATGGTGGCGCAGGTGGACATCATGACCGGCAAAAAGACCGTGCTGTCGTATCTGCTGAAGCCGGTCCTGCGCGCCAAGGCCACGGCGCTGAGTGAGCGCTGACATGCGTGCGCCCTATCTGGTCAGTCCGGACCCGGACGTGCTGGCTCACTGGCAAGCGGGCCTGGGAGGAACGGGGGCACAGGTGGCCACGCTGGAGGCGCTCGGACAGGCCCGGCCCGGCATCGTCTTGCTGGATGCCGACGGCTATCCGCAGCTGGCGCCTGCTGCCAGCCTCAGCTTGCTGGCCCGGCACCGCGTGGTGGTACTGACCGCCAGACCGGATGAGCAGACGGGCCTGGCCTGGCTTTATGCCGGCGCCGTGGGCTACGGTGCGCGCTGGAGTACGCCTGCCTGTCTGCAACTGATGTGCCAGTCCATCGGGGAAGGCAATACCTGGGTGGACCAGACGCTGTTTGCCCGGCTACGGCGGGTGGAGGATGTCCGTCCGGCCGAAGACGACAGGCGTTCTGCCATGTCCGGCCGGGAAGAACAGGTAGCCGGCGCCTTGAGCCAGGGCCTGTCGAACAAGGAAATCGCCAGTGAGCTGGCGATCAGCGAACGTACGGTCAAGGCACACCTGAGTTCGCTGTTCCAGAAATTCGGCGTCAGCAACCGCCTGCAACTGCTGCTGATCCTGCGTCAGGCAGACCGCCGGTAACTCCGGTTCCGGCAGGTTGCAGCGGGCGGTATCCGGCCTGTGTTGTTGTCCTGTTCCTGCCGGAGACTGACAGACCGCTGTCACGCAATTCTGCCCGGGCCGGTTTTTCCGCTCTGGTCTGTGTGTCCGCACGGCTTATGGCATGTATCCATTGGCAGCCTGCTGCTGTGTTTTCCCCGTCTGGTCGTACCGGACTGGCCGGCCGTTTTCGTGATGCCATCAGGATTTTGGCGTTGGCCGTATTCAGTCGTCCGGCATGTGCCGTTTGCCCGGAGTGAGTTCTTCTGCGTCTGCCGGCGCTGCCC
This sequence comes from Laribacter hongkongensis DSM 14985, assembly GCF_000423285.1. Classification (NCBI taxonomy): domain Bacteria; kingdom Pseudomonadati; phylum Pseudomonadota; class Betaproteobacteria; order Neisseriales; family Aquaspirillaceae; genus Laribacter; species Laribacter hongkongensis. The sequence continues at coordinate 85,761 of NZ_KE383997.1, read as the reverse complement.
TGCGCTGGTTGACAAAGCCTGCCCGTGTGCCCGAGGCGGCAAGGCATGCGGTCATGCAGTGCGGACAGGATGCCCGGACTACAAGGAGGATGTTCCGGGGCCGGTCAGTTGCAAGATGACAAAAGGCCCAGCCTGAACGGCTGGGCCTCGTACATCAAGAACAGCGTCTGGTGGTCAGTGCGCGTGGGCGGCAGCGGCACCGATACCGGTCTGGGCGCGCACGTACTGGTCATCGAATGCTTCACGCTCGCGCCTGGCTTGCAGGCTGCCGTCCAGCACCGAAACCAGCATGGTGACGATGAAGGCCAGGGGCATCGAGAACAGCGCCGGGTGTTCGTAGGGGAACACCGGTGCTTCATGACCGAGTACCGTGACCCATACCGACTTCGACAGCACGACCAGCGTCACGGCGCTGACCAGACCGACCGTGCCACCGATCAGGGCACCCTTGGTCGTCAGGCCTTTCCAGTACATCGACAGCAGCAGGATCGGGAAGTTGGTCGAGGCGGCCACGCCGAACGTCAGGCCGACGAGGAAGGCCACGTTCATCTTTTCGAACAGGATGCCCAGCACGATGGCCAGTACCCCGATCACGATGGCAGCAATCTTCGATACCTTCAGTTCGCTCTTCTCGCTGGCTTGGCCCTTCTTGATGACCGTGGCGTAGAGGTCGTGCGAGATGGCCGATGCACCGGCCAGTGCCAGACCGGCCACGACGGCCAGGATGGTGGCAAAGGCCACGGCAGACAGGAAGCCGAGGAAGATGTTGCCGCCGACTGCCTGTGCCAGGTGCATGGCCGTCATGTTGCCACCACCGATCAGCTTGCCGGCCAGGTTGCCGTTCTCGAAGTACTGTGGATTGGTGCCGACGATGACGATGGCGGCAAAGCCCAGCGTGCACACGACGAGGAAGAAGAAGCCGATGAAGCCGGTGGCGTAGAACACGCTCTTGCGGGCTTCCTTGGCGTTCGGCACGGTAAAGAAACGCATCATGATGTGCGGCAGGCCGGCGATGCCGAAGACCAGGCCCAGCGACATCGAGGCGGTATTGACCGGATCAGCCAGCATCGAACCCGGTCCCATGATGCTGAAGCCGTCCTTGTGGGCTTCCACGGCTTTCCGGGCGAGAGTTTCGTAGCTGAAGCCGAAGTGGCTCATGGACATGATGGCCAGCACGGTGCCACCGACCAGCAGCAGGACGGCCTTGATGATCTGCACCCAGGTGGTGGCAATCATGCCGCCGAAGGTGACGTAGATCATCATCACGATGCCGACCACCACCACGGCCACCGGGTAGTCGAGGCCGAACAGCAACTGGATCAGTTGGCCGGCACCGACCATCTGCACGATCAGGTAGAAGCACACCACGGTCAGCGAACCGAAAGCGGCAAAGCTGCGGATCTTGGTCTGGTCCAGCCGGTAGCTGGCGATGTCGGCAAAGGTGAAGCGGCCAAGATTGCGCAGGCGCTCGGCCATCAGGAACATGATGATCGGCCAGCCGACGAAGAAACCGACGGTATAGATGAAGCCGTCGTAACCCTTGGCGAACACCATGGACGACAGGCCCAGCAGGGTGGCGGCAGACATGTAGTCACCGGCAATGGCCAGACCGTTCTGGAAACCGGTAATGCCGCCGCCGGCAGTGTAGAAGTCCGACGCGGAGCGGGTGCGGCGGGCAGCCCAGGCCGTAATCATCAGTGTTCCGGCCACAAACACAAAAAACATGCCTATGGCATGAATGTTGAGGGGCTGTTTCTGGACGGTGCCTTCGATGGCGGGGCCGGCAAAGGCAAGGGCCGGCAGGCAGCCCACGACGAGAGCGGTCAGGCGGGTGAGCAGGGCGGACATCATTTGCCGGCCTCCTCGATGATGGCGCGGTTCAGGCGCTCGAATTCGCCGTTGGCACGCCAGATGTAGACACCGGTCATGGCCCAGCTGAAGACGATGATCAGGGCTGCCACCGGTACGCCGACTGTCAGCATGCCGCCTTCAGTCAGCGGAGCATGCAGGATGTCCGGCCGCAAGGCGACGACCAGCATGTAGCAGTAATAAGTTCCCAGAACGATGGCCGTCAGGGACCAGGCCGTGAGTGAACGCTTTTGTGCCAGTTCGCGGAATGCAGGGCTGGCCTTGACCGCGTGAAAAGCAGGGTTGGACATGTTTTCTCCTTGGTTGGGAAGGTCGCTGTCTGCGGGTACGGCGGGCAGCCAGGCGGTCTTCTCTCCTCCAGCTCCATTGTGTTTTTGTGTCGGAGCGCGCAAAAGACTATGTCAATCGGGTTTTTGCCTCAAAGCCATCTTGTAAAGAAGGTGTCTGGTGTTGACGCTAATGTTTTTCTTGAATGGTTATTTTTTTGAAATATTTAAAAAAAATCATGTTTCATTAAATTTAATGTCAAGTTGCTAAATCTGATTGTCTGACATGGATAGCCTGCCGGTAAGCTGTTGCCGGAGGTGCGGAACGGGCTGTCAGGCGCTACCATGCGCACTTTTGCGCCCCGTCGGTCTGCCCATGTCCCTGCCTGCGTTTCGTTGCCTGGAAGAATTTGTCGGACACACTCCACTGGTGCGTCTCAAGCGCCTGCCGGGAGACAGCTCCAATGTCGTGTTGCTGAAGCTCGAAGGCAACAATCCGGCCGGATCGGTCAAGGACCGGCCCGCCCTGAACATGATCCGGGCTGCCGAAGCGCGCGGGGACATCCGGCCGGGAGACACGCTGGTCGAGCCCACCAGCGGCAATACCGGCATCGCGCTGGCGATGGCCGCTGCCGTGATGGGCTACCGCATGATCCTGGTCATGCCGGAAAATTCCAGCACCGAACGGGTGGACACCATGCGCGCCTACGGTGCGGAGGTGGTGCTGACACCGGCGGCTGCATCGATGCCGGGGGCCATCGACGAGGCCCGGCGCCTGTGTGCGACCGAAGGCGCCGTCATGCTCGACCAGTTTGCCAACCTTGATAATCCGGCCGCCCACATGGCCGGCACCGGGCCGGAAATCTGGGCTGACACGGCTGGCAGCGTGACCCATTTTGTGTCCAGCATGGGTACGACCGGCACCATCATGGGGACCGGGCGCTATCTCAAGTCCCGGAATCCCGAGGTACAGGTGATCGGCGTGCAGCCGGCGAGCGGCAGCCAGATTCCCGGCATCCGCAAGTGGGAAGCGCCGTATGTTCCGGCCATTTGCCGGTTCGAGGAAATCGACGAACTGCAATACGTGACGCAGCAGGAAGCCGAGGACACCACCCGCCGGCTGGCGCGCGAAGAAGGCATCCTCGCCGGCCCATCATCCGGTGGCGCGCTGGCTGTGGCCTTGCGGCTCAATGCCGTGCTGTCCGGTGCCGTTATCGTGTCGATCGTGTGCGACCGTGGTGACCGCTACCTGTCGACCGGGTTGTTTTCGGGCTGAGAGCCACTGGCAAAACCACGGGCGAGCCCTGGCAAGATCCTGATCTGGCAGGCTCCGATCCGCAGGGAAACCAGGTATTGCCTGCAACTCCGGATCTGTTGCCGGCATGCAAAAAGCCGCAGGGGATGCCTGCGGCTTTTTGCTGTGGTGACCAGTCCGGCGGCCTTGCCGGTGCAGTGGGCAACCATCTCCGGCATGGCCGCCGGCAGGTGTTGCCGGTTACCCGCATGCCGCCGGATTTGCCTTACCCGAGGGCGCGTTCGACGCCAGCACCATAGGCCGGATCAATGCGTTTGAAGTGCTCGACCATGTCGCGCTGGATGGCCAGGCTGGCACCACCCAGCGAGCGGGCGATATTGGCAAACAGGCGCTGCTTTTCAGCCTCGGAGAACAGGCGGAATAGGGCAGCCGGCTGGCTGTAGTAGTCCTGGTCGTCGGCGCGGTGATCCCAGCGGGCTGCTGCACCGTCGAGTGCCAGGGCCGGTTCGTCGTAGCGGGCCTTGTCATCGGCTGCCGAGCCGAAGCGGCTGGGCTGGTAGTTCGGGTAACCGTCACCGGCATCGCCGCCATAGTTGTCAAAGCGCATGGCACCGTCGCGGTGGGCAGTATGGAACGGGCAGCGCGGTGCGTTGACCGGCAGCAGGCCGTGGTTGACGCCAAGGCGGTAACGCTGGGCATCGCCATACGAGAACAGGCGGCCTTGCAGCATCTTGTCCGGCGAGAAACCTATGCCCGGCACCACGTTGGACGGATTGAGCGCGGCCTGTTCGACTTCGGCAAAGTAATTGGCCGGGTTGCGGTTGAGCTCCATGATGCCGACCTCGATCAGCGGATAGTCGCTGTGCGGCCAGACCTTGGTCAGGTCGAAAGGATTGATGCGGTAGGTCTGGGCCTCGGCCTCGGGCATGACCTGTACGCACAGCTTCCAGCGCGGAAAATCGCCATTCTGGATGTGCTCGTACAGGTCGCGCTGGGCGCTTTCCCGGTCGCGGCCAACCAGCTCGCCGGCTTCCTCGTCGGTGTAGTTGGCGATGCCTTGCTGCGACTTGAAGTGGAACTTCACCCAGAAGCGCTCGCCTTCGGCGTTGACGAAGCTGTAGGTGTGGCTGCCAAAGCCGTGCATCTGGCGGTAGTTTTGCGGCAGGCCGCGGTCCGACATCAGGATGGTGACCTGATGCAGGGCTTCCGGATGCTGGTTCCAGAAATCCCAGGCTGCATCGGCGCTGCGCAGGTTGGTGCGCGGATCACGTTTTTGCGTATGGATGAAGTCGGGGAACTTGAGCGGGTCGCGGATGAAGAACACCGGCGTATTGTTGCCTACCAGATCCCAGTTGCCTTCTTCGGTGTAGAACTTGACGGCAAAACCACGCACGTCGCGCTCGGCATCTGCCGCCCCCCGTTCACCTGCGACGGTGGAAAAGCGCACGAAAAGCGGGGTTTGCTTGCCCGGCTGGGCGAACAGGGCAGCCTTGGTGTAGCGGGTGATGTCGCCCGTAACGGTGAAGGTGCCGAACGCACCCGAGCCCTTGGCATGCACGCGGCGCTCGGGGATCACTTCGCGGTCGAAATGGGCCAGCTTTTCTAGGAACCACACGTCCTGCAGCAACATCGGGCCACGGGCGCCGGCAGTCAGGCTGTTCTGGTTGTCGGCCACCGGTGCGCCGGCCTGGGTAGTGAGTTGGGTGCGATTCATGGCAAGGCTCCTTGTATGGAATGAAGGGGGACTACTGTAGCCAGACGAGGTTGGCAAACAGCTCAACGAACTGGTCGGTCAGTGCCTGTTTCATGGCAGAACTCCCGTTGGCGATGGAGGCATTCTGTCGCAAATGAATTTAAAAATTAAATTGATAATTTATTGCTGATAGTTTTAATTTGACTATGACAACAGGAATGAAGGCGTGGCAGAACCACCGTGGCAAAAACGGAATGACCGGATCGTGGCGGCATGGCATGTCGTTAATGCAACCTTTTGATCTGCATGGATAACCGTGCAGGATTTCGGGAGGGGCATGAAGGGCCGGCAAGGCATGGCCTGTATCCGTTCATGTCATAAAAGAATGCAATGCTTACCTTTTTGGCGTGGCAAACGGTACGCAACAGGCATACGATCCCACCGCATTACTGCAATGCAGCAAGAGGTGGCAAACACATGGCGTCACTGGTGGTGTATCACGGCCATTGTCCGGATGGCTTCGGTGCCGCCTATGCGGCGTGGCTGCGTCTGGGAGAGAGTGCCGAGTACGTGCCGGCCGAGTACGGCAGCTATCCGGTCCTGAATGTCACCGGGCTGGATGTCTACATCCTTGATTACAGCTTTCCCCGGCCGATGTTGCAGGCCATGAAGGATGTCGCCCGCTCCATTGTGGTGCTGGACCACCACAAGACCGCCCAAGCGGATCTGGAGGGGTTTCCGGGGGCGTTTTTCGACATGGAGAAATGCGGCGCCCGTCTGGCGTGGGAATACTTCCATCCGGACCAGCCGGCTCCCCGCCTGATCGATTTCATCGAGGACCGGGATATCTGGCGCTGGCGCGATCCCGTGTCGGCGGATTTCCTCGCCTATCTCGATACCCGCCCGTTCGAGTTTTCCGTCTGGCACGAGCTGGCCACACTGGACGCCGCCCGGCTGGACGAAATCCTGCAGGTCGGGCGGCACATGAACCGCAAATACGAAAGTCTGGCGCAGATCATGGCGCAGTCAGCCGAGCCGGTGCGCCTGTCCGGCGTGCAGGGGCACAAACTCAACTGCGCCAGCCTGTTTACCTCCAGGGTGGGCGAGCTGCTGTACCGGCAGAACGGCACGTTTGCCATGCTCTGGCGTATCGAGGGCGGCCAGCTTTACGTCAGCCTGCGCGCCCGCAACGGCACCATCGATGTGGCAGAAATGGCTTCGCTGTTCGGCGGAGGCGGGCACGAGGCCGCAGCGGGGTTCCGCATCCCCCTCAACAACCCGGCCTGCGACTATTTCATTGCCCGCTACATCAAGGGTGCTGGCGAGGCCTGAAAAGACAAGGGCCACCGCAACGGGTGGCCCTGACCGGAATGCCGGCTGACCGGCTTACTGGAGCTGCTGGATGTCGTAGGTCACGTCTTCCGATTCGACCATGTCCAGCAGTTCGTCCATGAATTCGTCGCTGACGGCGTTGCTCCATTCGCCCTCCACGTCACGGGCTACCATCGGTTCAAAGGTCAGGTCCATGAACTGGTCCGGAGCCAGTTGCAGGATTTCCACGCCGTCTGCGGTCCGGACCACTTCCCAGCTGTCCGGGACGTCCATTTCCAGCCGGATGGTGACTGCCAGTTTTTTTGCCATTGCTGCCATTCCTTCCATAAAGTCAGCCGCCACACTACCCCGATTCAGGCCGGCTGTCTCGGTCATCACCGGACAAGCTGTCAGGCCTCGTCCACGCTGTCGATGGTGTCGATTTCGTCCTGCAACATCAGCCAGTCTTCTTCCAGCTGGGCCAGCTCGGCGCTGACCTCTCCCTGGCGCTTGACCGACTGCGCCAGCAGCTCGCGCTGGGCCGACTCGTAAATGCTTTCGTCAGCCAGCCGGGCATCCAGCGCGGCTTTTTCCGCATTCAGCTTTTCCAGCGCCTTTTCCAGTTTGGCCAGTCTGGCCAGCAGGGGCTTCTTGAGCGCGGTCTTCTTCTGGCGGGCTTCGGCTTCCAGCCGCTTCTGCGTCTTGCGGTCCACGGCCTGGGTATCGGTGCCAGCCGGCCGGCCGGCAGCCTGTTTGGCCTGCTGGCTGGCCAGCCGGTACGCGCGATAGTCGTCCAGATCCCCATCAAACGGCTGCACTGTACCGCCTTCCACCAGCCAGTAGGTATCGGTGGTGGAAGCCAGCAGCGAGCGGTCGTGTGACACCACGATCACCGCGCCGGTGTAGTCCTGCAAGGCCAGCGTCAACGCCGCGCGCATGTCGAGGTCGAGGTGGTTGGTCGGTTCGTCCAGCAGCAGCAGGTTGGGCTTTTGCCAGACGATCAGTGACAGGGCCAGCCGGGATTTTTCGCCACCCGACATCGGGCCGACCGGTGCCGAGGCCTGGTCGCCGCGGAAATCGAATCCGCCGAGGAAATCGCGGATTTCCTGCTCGCGCACTTCGGGCGAAAGTTTCTGCACGTGCCAGATCGGCGATTCGTCCGGGCGCAGGGTTTCCAGCTGGTGCTGGGCAAAGTAGCCGATCTTCAGGTCGCGCGCCGGGATCAGGCTGCCGGTCAGCGGGGGCAGCTCGCCGCACAGGAGCTTGATCAGGGTGGATTTGCCCGCCCCGTTGGGGCCGAGCAGGCCGATGCGCGCGCCGGCCTGTACGCCGAGGTTGAGGCGTTGCAGGATCGGCGTGTCACCGTATCCGGCTGCCGCGTTTTCCACGGTCAGCAGCGGGTTGGGGCTGTGGGTGGGCGAGTCGAAGCAGAACGAGAACGGGCTGTCGATGTGCGCTGCGGCCACGCGTTCGAGCTTTTCCAGTGCCTTGACCCGGCTTTGTGCCTGCTTGGCCTTGGTGGCCTTGGCCTTGAAGCGGCGGATGAAGTTTTCCAGATGGGCGATGGTGGCCTGCTGTTTTTCAAACGCGGCCTGCTGTTGTGCCAGCTGGGCGGCGCGCTGGGTTTCGTAGTCGCTGTAGCCGCCGGTATAGAGGGTGATGCCGCCGCGGGCGACTTCGGCAATGTGGGTGACGCAGCCGTCGAGGAAATCGCGGTCGTGCGAGATCAGCAGCAGGGTGCCCGGATAGCCGGCCAGCCATTGCTCCAGCCACAGCACGGTTTCGAGGTCGAGGTGGTTGGTCGGCTCGTCGAGCAACAAGAGGTCAGAGCGGCACATCAGCGCCTGGGCCAGATTCAGGCGCATGCGCCAGCCGCCGGAAAAACTCGACACCGGACGCTGCTGCATGGCTTCGTCAAAGCCAAGCCCGGCCAGCAGGCGGGCGGCGCGGGCGGGGGCCGAGTAGGCGTCGATGCGGGCGAGTTCGGCGTGCAGGTGGCCGATGGCCTCGCCGTCGTGGGCGGCTTCGGCGGCGGCGAGGTCGGCTTCGAGCTGGCGCAGTTCGCGGTCGCCGTCCAGCGTGTAGTCGAGCGCCGAGCAGGCCAGCGCCGGGGTTTCCTGCGCCACATGGGCAGTCACCCAGCCCGGCGGGATGAACAGGTCGCCGCTGTCGGCCGAGAGTTCGTCGCGCAGGAGCGCAAACAGGCTGGATTTGCCGGCACCGTTGCCGCCGACCACGCCGACGCGCCAGCCGGGGTGAATGGTGAGGGTGACGTCGCGGAAGAGTTCCTTGACGCCGCGGCGCAGGGAGAGTTGCTTGAGCTGAATCATGAAATACCAGAAATGCAGCGGGTGCCGCAGCACCCGCCGGATGGGTCAGTCGCTGACGACGTCAACGCCTTTGGGTGGGGTGAAACGGAAACGGTCCGGGTCGATTTTCGGGTTTTTCTGGACCTGGCTGAAGGTCAGGGTGGTGGTCTGGCCAAAGCTGTCGGTCAGCACCATGCCGGCGAGTTCGCTGCCCTTGAAGCCCATGCGCACCGAGTTGAAACTGCCTTCCTTTTTGGGCGTGGCTTCAAGCCAGTCAAAGCCGTTTTGCATGCCGAGGTTTTTCAGGCGGTAGTCACGCTCGATTTCGTTGCTGCCGGCGAGCAGGGCGGCAGGGCTGCTGCCCAGCGCGTCGTCGAGCTTTTTGGACGTGACCTGTGCCAGGTCGCTGTCGTACACCCACAGACGCTGGCCGTCACCGACGATCAGTTGCGGGTAGGGCTGGCTGTAGGTCCAGCGGAACTTGCCCGGCCGCGACAGCTCGAGGCTGCCGGAAGCAGTCTGGGTCTGGCGGCCGCTGACGACTTGGGTGAACTCGGCCTTCATCGAACGGGTCTGACCGACGAATTGTTTGAGCGAGGCGATGGCATCGGCCTGGGCGGCAAACGGGGCGATCGCCAGCGCGCAGGCCAGCAACAGTTTTTTCATGACGGACTCCTCTTTCGTCCGGCTCAACGAAAGCGGTTGGTGATCGGATAGCGCCAGTCCTTGCCGAAGGCGCGATGGGTGATGCGCGGGCCGACCGGAGCCTGCCGGCGCTTGTATTCGTTGACTTTCAACAGACGGGTGACGCGCTCGACGTCGGCGGTGTCATAGCCCAGTGCGACGATGTCGGCCGCACTGCGGTTCATTTCCACATATTCGGCCATGATGGCGTCCAGCACATCGTAAGGCGGCAGGCTGTCCTGGTCGACCTGGTCCGGCCGCAGTTCGGCGCTGGGCGCCCGGTCGATGATGCGGCGCGGGATCACCTCGCTGCCCTGGCGGTTGCGCCACTCGGACAGCTCGTACACCAGCGTCTTGGCAACATCCTTGAGCACGGCAAAACCGCCGGCCATGTCGCCATAGAGGGTGGCGTAGCCGGTGGTCATTTCCGACTTGTTGCCGGTGGTCAGCACCAGCTTGCCGGTCTTGTTGGAGAGCGCCATCAGGATGACGCCGCGGATGCGTGATTGCAGGTTTTCCTCGGTGGTGTCGGCGGCTGCGCCGGCAAACAGCGGGGTCAGCGCCTGCATGAAGGATTCGTACATCGGCCAGATGGCCACCTCGTCGTAGCGCACGCCCAGCCGCTCCACCATGTCGCGGCTGTCGTCCACGCTGATGCCGGCGGTATAGCGCGAAGGCATCATGACCGCGTGCACCCTGTCGGCACCGAGCGCGTCAACGGCGATGGCCAGCGTCAGGGCCGAGTCGATGCCGCCGGACAGGCCGAGCAGTACGCCCGGAAAGCCGTTCTTGCCGATGTAGTCGCGCACGCCCAGTACCAGGGCGCGGTAAACCGCTTCCACCGGATCGGGCAGCGGGGCCATGACGGCCGGCTGGATGTCGCCGTCCTGCACGTCGAGGAAGCCCAGCGCCGCCTCGAAATGCGGCAGGCGGCAGACCGGTTCGCCGGCGCGGTTGAGTGCAAACGACGCGCCGTCGAACACCAGCTCGTCCTGCCCGCCGACCAGATTGACGTAGGCCACCGGCAGGCCGGTTTCCTCGACGCGCCAGCGGCATTCCTGCTCGCGTACGGCGTGTTTTTCGCGGTGGAACGGCGAGGCGTTCATCACCAGCAGCACGTCGGCGCCGGCATCCAGCGCTTCAGCGGCCGGTTCCGGCCCCCAGATGTCTTCGCAGACCAGTACGCCGATGTTGACACCGTCCTGCCCGAATACCAGCGGTGCCACGCCGGGGGTGAAGTAGCGGACTTCGTCGAATACCTCTTCGTTGGGCAGGCGCATCTTGTGATAGGTGCCCAGGATGTTGCCGTCGCGCATGACGGTGGCGGCGTTGAAGCGTTCGCTGCCCAGCATGGCCGGGTGGCCGATGATCAGGGTGATGCCGTCGATTTCCATCAGCCGGTCCAGCTGGCGGTTGACCTCGGCATAAAAGGCCGGGCGCAGCAGCAGGTCTTCCGGGCTGTAGCCGGTCAGTGCCAGTTCGGGGGTCAGGAGTACGTCGGCGCCTGCCGCCATGGCTTCGCGGGCGAGGCGGGCGATCTCGTTGGCGTTGCCGGCAATGTCGCCGACGATGGGGTTGAACTGGGCTAGAGCCAGGCGCATCGGAGGTCTCGTCTGTCTTGGAAAAACACAAGCGGGCGATTTTAGCCTTATCGGGCGAGGGTGGGGCAGCCGGCGTCGTGCAAGTCGTCAGCTATGTGTTGCCTCATGCGACTAGAATGCGGTTTTTGCAGGGCTGTCGTGCATGTCCTGCCGTGTCTGCCGGTATCGTGAATCATGGTTTCTAGCGTGTTTATCCGTTTTTTCTTTCTTCGTTTGCGTGGCTGCGGGCCGGTTCTGGCCGGGTTGGTGCTGTGTGGCCTGCTCGGCAGCCTGCCGGTGCAGGCGGAAGATGCCGCCAGACCGGTTGCGGGCAAACCGGTGGCTGACAGCGTGGGCAGCCGCATGTTCGGCACCCAGCTGTTCGGGGGGTCGTTTGCCAAAATGGCCGGCGGCGGCATTCCGCAGGCGTACGTGCTGAACACGGGTGACCGGATCAAGCTCAAGCTGTGGGGCAGCATGGAGTTTGACGACACCCTGACGGTGGACGCCGACGGCCAGGTGGTGGTGCCGGGGGTGGGGGCCGTCAAGCTTGCCGGTGTGCGGCATGACCGGCTGAACGCAACGGTCAGCAGTGCGGTCAGGAAGCTGGCAGGGCGCGAGGTACAGAGTGCGGCGCAACTGGATGCCAGCCAGCCGGTCAAGGTGTTCGTCACCGGCTTTGTGCGCCAGCCAGGCCTGTACGGTGGTGTGGCGGCCGACAGCGTGCTGGCGTTTCTGGACCGGGCCGGGGGGGTGGATGCCGAGCGCGGCAGCTATATCGACATCGTGCTCAAGCGCGGAGATGCGGTGTACCGCCGCATCAACCTGTACGACTTCCTGCTGCGGGGCAACATCGATTTCTTTCCGCTGGCCGATGGCGACGCGATTGTCGTCGGTGCCCGCCGGCATACCTTCAGCGTGCGCGGCGAGGTGCTCAATCCGTTTGATTTCGAGTTCGACCAGCCGATCGTGTCGTTGACCGATGCGCTGGCGCTGGCGCATCCGCGTCCGGGCGCCACCCATGTCAGCGTGCTGCGCAGCCAGGGCACCCGGCAGATGAGCGAGTATTACCCGCTGGCCGAGGCGCGCAAGGAAGTGATGCTGTATGACGGTGACCAGCTCAACGTGACGGCAGACCGCTATGCCGGCACGATCCAGGTACGTATCGAAGGCGCCCATTCGGGCGAGCATGCGCTGGTGCTGCCGTATGGCGCGACCATGGGCGAGGTGCTGGACCACATCAATGCCAATTCGATGTCGCGGCTGGACCAGCTCCAGCTTTACCGCAAGTCCGTGGCCGAGCGCCAGCGCGAGATGCTCAACATTTCGTTGCAGAAATTGCAGGAAACAGCCTTGTCGGCCCGCTCCAGTACCAGTGAGGAAGCCAGCCTGCGTACGCAGGAAGCGGCGCTGATTGCCAAGTTTGTCGAGCAGGCGCGCAAGGTCGAGCCCAAGGGGCAGGTGGTGTTGAACGAGAAAACCGCCAAGACCATGCTGCTGGAAGACGGCGACATCATCCGCATTCCGCGCAAGACCAGCGTGGTGATGGTGCATGGCGAAGTGCTGTTCCCGGCTGCCGTCAGCTGGGAATCCGGCTTGCGCGCCCGTGATTACATCGACCTTGTCGGCGGCTATACGCAAAGTTCGGACACCAGCAAGGTCGTGTTGATCCGCCCCAATGGCGAGGCGATCCAGGCCAGCGGCCGGACCAAGATCGAGGCGGGTGACGAGGTGATGGTGTTGCCGAAGGTGGAGAGCAAGAACATTGAAGTGACCCGCGGCATCAGCCAGATCCTGTACCAGATCGCGGTGGCGGCCAAGGTCATCCTGGACCTGTGACGACCGGAAGGGCGGCTTCGGCCTTCTGAGCCGTGAGGGTGCCGAAGCCGGTTCAGGCGATGATGCCGGAGAGGAAATCCTCGATCGCTTTTGCCAGCGCCTCTGGCTGCTCTTGCTGCACCATGTGTCCGGCGTTGGCGATCGTGACCTCGCTCAGCCTGGCAAAGCATGAGCGGCGTTCATCCAGTGTGTTGAAAACCGCCTGCGCCGAAACCGAATGTTCGGGGGCACCGCCAATGACCCACAGTACCGGGCAGGTAATGCGTCTCCAGCAGGCCTTGGCTTCTTCCAGCCGGTACAGCACCGGATTGACCATCTTGTGCCTGGGGTCCGCGCGATACTGCAACCCGCCATGCGGGTCGGTGGTGGTCCATTGTCCTGCCAGCCAGAGAGCCCGTTCCGGTGTCAGGTGCGGCTGGCGCCACTGCATGCGGGCGGCGAGCATGTCCAGTGACGTCAGCGGACCGAAACTCATGCCTGAGCGCTTTTGCTCCAGCCAGCGTGCGTAGCGCTCGGGAGCATTTGCGGGCTGGCTGTCGGGCATGCCGAATCCTTCTATGGAAACCAGGCTGGCTACACGCTCTGGCCGGATGCCTGCATACAGGCTGGCGATCATGCCACCCATGCTGTGGCCGATTAGGTGTACCGGCTGCCTGGGACTGAAATGCGCCAGCAGGGCGTCCAGGTCTGCCAGATAGTCGGGTGAGTAGTAGCTGCCGCTGTTCCAGTCCGAGCCACCAAAGCCGCGCCAGTCCGGTGCGATGATCTGATAGCTTCGGATGAAGGCCTCTGCCAGAAACTGGAAGGTGGCGGAATGGTCCATCCAGCCATGGAGCATGAACAGGCGAGGCCAGTCATCATCGCCCCAGATGCGTACATGATGACGGTGATGATTGAGTTGCAGGTGGAGTGAGCGGGAAAGCAGGCAAGGAGTCATGCGCAGATGATGATTGAACCTGGAGTTTTCCATGTTAAGTAAGAGGGGGCTTGGCCGGGTAGCAGATTTTTTTGCAAAAGGGGTTGCGCCCGGATTTTATTCAGGTATTATTCGCAACCTGTCCGCAGCGCAATGCGCGGCGGACAATGCGGAGAGGTGGCAGAGTGGTCGAATGTACCTGACTCGAAATCAGGCGTACGGTTTCCCGTACCGAGGGTTCGAATCCCTCCCTCTCCGCCACTCACGTAAAGTAAAGCCCTGATTATTCAGGGCTTTCTTGCGTTTGGGCTTCCGGTTTTCCATCTTGGCCAGCTCTAGGCCACCTTCTAAAACTCCGGGGCACCTTCTAATTGGATGTGTGTGCATCACGTTTGCCTAGAGACTCCATCTCCTTCGTCAAGGTGTTGCTGGGGCAGTGTCACGGAGCTGCCATTCACTATTTGCATGTCTTTGCATGACCACGATGGACGTCTCTTCGAGCGGTGTTTCAAAAAACGCTGTGTTTTGTCCATAGCTTCGCCAGAAAATCAGCTTTCGCAGTTGTTGCATGGCAGATGGAAGGTAATATCTGCCCTTTCCCCCATTTAAGCCAACAACATGCGCATCATCAAAAAACCGCATGGCCGGTCGTTAACCAATTTTTTGCCACTGCTGCCTGCAGAGAAAATACTGCGTGATGCTGTGCGCATGAATAAGAAGGCAATCATCAACTCCACGCGGCCCAGTGAAATGACAGCGGGTAATCGCGTTCGAGCGGGGTTCCTGCGCTTTCTCGCTTTGGGGGGAGATGCTCGGGCACCGGTTGATGTCCGTAGAGTTTGTTTGCAGGGAGCTTGGATCTCCAGCGAGCTGGATTTGAGAGATTGCAAGATCCAAAATAGTTTGCAACTAATCAAATGTTATTTTGAGAAGGAGGTTGTACTCCAAGATGTCCATGTTGATGGTGTGCTCGATCTATCCGGCTCACAACTGCCGGGACTGAGCGCTGGCCGTCTGGTTGCTAAGGGCAGTGTTTTTCTCCGTGACGGCTTTAAGGCAAATGGCGAGGTTTGCCTGATCGGTGCAGAGATTGGTAGCAACCTCGACTGTCAGGGTGGAAATTTCGACGGCAATGGCAAGGCTGCGCTGTCGGCTAATCGAGCCAAAATCCAGGGTAGTGTTTTTCTCCGGAATGGCTTTAAGGCAAATGGTGCAGTCCGCCTACCTGGTGTGCAGATCGGCAACGACATCGGATGTTACGGTGGAGAGTTCGATGGTAATGGCAAGGCTGCGCTGTTGGTTGATAGCGCTCAGATTCAAGGAAATATTTTTCTTCAGAAATCCAAGATAAATGGTTCAGTCATCCTGCAACAAGCAGAGGTGGGCGGAAGCCTCAAATGTGACGGTGGAGAGTTCGATGGTAATGGCAAGGCTGCGCTGTCGGCTGAACTAGCCAAAATCGAGGGTGGTGTTTTTCTCCGGAATGGCTTTAAGGCAAATGGTACAGTCTGCCTGCATGGTGTGCAGATCTGCAATAACCTCGAGTGTATCGGAGGAGAGTTCGATGGTAATGGCGAGCATGCGCTGTCGGCTGATAGCGCTCAGATTCAAGGAAATATTTTTTTTCGGAAAGCCAAGATAAATGGCTCAGTCATTCTGCTACAAGCAGAGGTGAGCGGAAGCCTCGAATGTAACGGTGGAGAGTTCGATGGTAATGGCAAGGATGCGCTGTCGGCTGGTCGAGCCAAAATCCAGGGTAGTGTTTTTCTCGGGAATGGCTTTAAGGCAAATGGTACAGTCCGCCTGCTTGGCACTCAGATAGGCAGTAATTTGGAATGCAATGGCGGTCAACTCAAGGATGTTAATGGTCAGTCTCCCCTGATTGCTGATGGCATGCAAGTGAGGGGATACTTCCGTTTCCGTGACTTAAAAGAACCTGTTGGTAGGATAAGTCTCGCAGGTAGCCGGGTTGGGAGACTTATCGATGATGAAGTTAGCTGGAGCAGTGGTTTGATTCTGGACGGGTTTGTCTACGAGTATTTGTCTGGCAATGCGCCAACCAGTGCTCAGTCGCGTCTGGAATGGCTGAATAAGCAACGATCAGAGCATTTAGGGAAAAACTTCAGGCCACAGCCGTGGAAGTAGCTCATCCGCACTTTGCGGAGCATGGGACATGACGAGGATGCGCGCAAAGTAGCAATTGCCTACGAAGAACAGCGTCGCAAGGCTGGCGTGGTAAATGGGATATTGCCACGCTCCTTTCACAAATTATTCGGCCTGCTGATTGGGTATGGTTATCGTCCTCTGCGGCTGTTTTACATCATGCTGGGTGTCTGGCTTATTTGTGCTGGGGTATTTTGGGCTGCTGCCCTGAATGGTGTTTTCGCGCCAAGCAATCCACTGATCTTTCATTATGAAAAATACGAGCATTGCCGGCCCGGTGATCCATCCATGGAACAGGCCAGCGGAACGGGGAATTGGTATCTTTGCCCGGAACTGGCCAGTGAATACACGGGCTTCAGCCCACTTGCCTATTCCCTTGACTTGATCCTGCCATTGGTCGATTTGCAGCAGGAGCATGACTGGGCGCCTTACATCCCCGCACCTCAAGCAGGCTGGTTTGATGAACTGGGATCATTCTCCAAGTACCATTGGACCCGCCTGCTCGTCTGGTTTGAAATCATCTTCGGTTGGGTGGCCAGCTTGCTACTGGTAGCCGTCGTTTCGGGTTTGACCAATCGCGACAAGGAAAGCTAGCTGAACAATATCAAATTAAATATCCTCGGCCTAGTTCAGGGAAATACATATTTGCTATTTGCATGGAATTTGGTTGCATTTTGACAGAATTATTAGGTGTTATATGAATAATGAGCTTTATGTTATTGGTAATGGATTTGACCTCCATCATGGAATGCCTTCAAGTTATAATGATTTTGGTGATTATTTGAAAATCAATGATTATTACACTTACTCAAATATTGAAAAGTATTTGGGCGTCCATGGGAAATTCTGGGGTGAATTTGAAGATGGGCTTTCATTATTGGATGCAGATTCGATTATGGATGACTGTAATATGTTTCTTATGTCGTATGGAGATGATGACTGGAGCGATTCTGGTCATCATGACTATCAGTACGAAATATCACGTATTGTAGAGTCGATTGTAGAGAGAATGCCTTTTCATTTTTCTAATTGGGTTAGGCAGATTCCAGTTCCCAATTCAAAAGATATTGGTGATAGCAGGCTGCCGCTAAATAAAAATGCATATTTTTTGAACTTTAATTACACGAATACACTTCAAAAATCTTATGGTATTGAAGATTCACAAATTCTGCATATACATGGTAACGCTTCAATCGATGCTGATAATCTTGTTCTTGGGCATGGGTGGGAACCTAGTCAACGCCAATTGCTAAGTTCCGTAGATAACCCAGAGGATGAAGATGTACGTGTTTTTGAAGGGTATAAAATCCTTGATGATTACTTTTCTTCGACATTTAAGCGAACTGATGAGATTATAGAAAAAAATAAAGTTTTTTTGAGAGTCTAGCAAATATTAAGCATGTTAATGTGATGGGTTTTTCATTTTCTGATGTTGATTTGCCTTACATGAAAGAAATTATTAAGAATATAAATACAGAAGAGGTAACGTGGCGGATTAGTTATCATATTGATGAAACTGTCTCTAAAGGCAATATGTTAACCTCGGAGGCTGAGGCTAAGTTTGTGATGGTTAAAAATATTTTGGGTTTTAACGAAGGTAAAAATCTCCTACAATTTGCTACTCTTAAAGAAAATGAAAAATGGGGCTGATTTTGTGAAAAAGTCAGCCATAACTGATATGCGATTGTTTGATATTTAATGTTTTTCCTCAGTATTTCCCTGGTTTTCCATATATGTAAATGATGCCTTCTCAATTATTGGCTTGACGCTCCGAGACATCCACAGCTATCCTGCAAATTCCTAACCTCTAGCAGTGCCCCGCGGCTGTATTCGCGGTTTTTTGTTGCCTCCCGTTTTCGTGGGATACGGGCGTCTGTACGTACGCCCGGCTGGTCAAGGGGGGTTGCGGGTATCCGCAAGGACCCGGCGCTCTAGAGGCGTAGGACAACCCCCACCTCATTTGGTGGTTCCTGAATTCCTGAACTCTAGGAGGCCATCATGGCCAAGATCACCCGCGCTCTCGCGCACCTCTTTCCTGCCCGCCATTCCGTTTCTCCCTTGGGACTTTTCGCCACCCGCGAAGCGGCCCTCAGCTATGCCCGCCGCCAACTGGGTCAGTTGGGCCATCGCTTTACCATCGTCGACCATTCGGGCGGTGTGGCGGTTTACCGTGTGGGAGGGCGATAACCATGCCGGCCATTACCCAACTGCGACGCCTGCAATCCCGCCTTTCCCGCCTGCAAGGCATCGACAATGACATCCTGAAGGCTGCCGGCTTTGACGACATACTGGCCGAACTGGACACCATCACCGACAGCGTCGAGCAGTTGCGCGATGTGATGGCGGATCTGGCCGGACTTGATGATGCCCTGCGGATTTTGCTGTTGCTTTTGCATCGTGCGGAGGATGAGCCACTGGGTGCCATGGGATTGAAGTACCTGCTGGAACCCTTGTGTGGCGGGTTGAGCAAGCAGACTGAAAAGCTGGGCGAGTTGATCTGATCGCATTGGCATAAATGGAAAAGGGTACGTACAGTGTGCGTACCCTTTTCACAACCAGCCTTGGTGATTTCCCCCACGGTTGCAGGCAAAGGACATCACACCATGCAAGACCAACTCTTTCCCGTTCCCTTCTACGAAGACACCGTGGTGCTGGTCGGCCACGATAACGAGCCGTTTGTGGCGATGAAGCCCGTGGTGACCAACATGGGTTTGGACTGGGCGACACAGTTCACCAAGCTGAAAGAGAAGTTCAGTTCAGTTATTGGGGAAATCACAACAACTGGCGGTGATGGCAAACAGTATGAAATGGTCTGCCTCCCGCTGCGCAAGCTCCCTGCCTGGCTCTACTCGATCAGCCCCAACAAGGTGAAGCCCGAGTTGCAAGACAAGATCGTTCGCTACCAGAACGAATGCGACGATGCGCTGTGGGACTACTGGACCAAGGGCGAGGCGCGCCGTCCCGGTGCGGCTACCCAGACGATCCCGCAGCTGCTCGCTACCCACCGCGAGATCCGCAAACTGATGCAGGAGCTCAAGCGTGAGGGCAATCCGGCCATCCGCCGCACCCTGCACGTCCAACTGGAGCAATCCTGCCGTCTAGCCAACCTTCCGGTGCCGTTGCTGGAGGATATCGGGCGCGATGTGCTGCCGGAAGTTGTGCCTTCGCTGGTTGATGACTTCTGGGAGGCTGTCGAATTCATCGGCTTGGACAAGCTCAACCATAGCCGCGATCCGCGCCTTATCGCCATCAACCTGCCGCATCTGGCCAAGCTGGCTGCTGCCGAAAAACTCAAGCTGCCGACCACGATGGAATTCCGCCGGGTGCTGATGCGCTCGGAAACCCCTCGCTATGTTGAATGCAACAAGACGGTCAACAGTCGCTTGTATGGCCGTGCCGTGAAGTGCTGGATGTTTTCGGCAGTTTGATTGAAGTGTGAATGTGTATTAGCGGGTAAATGCATGCATATGTGATAGGTCACGTATGCGTGCGTCTTCCGTGTATGAGGGGGATTTTCAAAGTACAGGGGGGGCTGGGAAAAAGGTAACATCGGGAACGTGGTTTGATGAATATGGCTGTATGCCTTGCTGGACGTGGCTTTCAGCGATATGGCCTGAAAGGAACACTGAAACAACATGGAAGGAACCAGATTACCAAGGTTCACAGTAATATCTTCATGAAACTACATTGTTTGAAATCAATGACTTAGGTTTGTGTTACTGGTCTGGTTATTTGCAATCACTGTTGGTCGTAACAAAATTTCCCTATTGGTTTCAATGACTTGTGTTTTTGATTGAGATGGCTGGCTTGGTGGTTACTATTTCCGCCACCCCCTCCCTTGTCCTGGCGGTGCGCAGTGCATTCGCAAGCTCTATGAGCGCATGAATCTGCAAGCATCCTGAGCGCCCGCTATTGCCTGTTTCGCCTTGTGTGGGAGGGGTTTGCGGCCCTGTCGTGCAGCTGCACGTTTTCACGCACATGAAGCGTGGGGGCGCGGCGGGGTCTCGACGGCGCGCGCTGGGGTCTGGCGGCAGACTTCCGTCCCGCTGACGGGAAAGCTTCAACCGCTTGACCGCATCCGATTTGCCCACATAACATTGAACCCGGTGCTCAACACACCTTCCACCAGCGGTCACCCCACTGCGTCCAAAATCGGGGTATTTTTGCGTCCATAGGTTTCCTATGGTAATCCCCCCGTTTTTAACGGGAGTCAGAAGTAGAGCTATGCGACCATGGCCAGCCGCTGTTTGGGGGTGATACCGCCCAAGGCCATGTTTGGGCGTTCGTGATTGTAGAGCCAGAGCCAGTTCGTGGCGTAGTCCTGGATCTCGGCAATCGACTCGAACAGATAGTGGCCAAGCCAGTCGTAGCGCACGGAGCGGTTGAAACGTTCGACATACGCGTTCTGCTGCGGCTTGCCTGGCTGGATATGGTCGAGCCGGACTCCATTTCTCTGCGCCCACTCGGTCAGCGTCTTGCCCACGTATTCCGGGCCGTTGTCACTGCGAATGGCCGTCGGTTTGCCCCGCCACTCGATCACCTGGTCCACCCGCTCGGCCGGTAAGGACAGGTCAATGTCCATCGCCAGCGCTTCCCGGTTGAAATCATCAATGATGTTGAGCAGCCGGAAACGACGTCCATCAGCCAGCTGGTCATGCATGAAGTCCATTGACCAGCACTGATTCATCGCGTCGGGCACCGTCAGGGGTTCCGGTTTCTCGCGCACGATCCGTTTGCGCGGTTTGATGCGCAGATTCAACTCAAGCTCGCGATAGATCCGGTACACCCGCTTGTGGTTCCATGGAAAGCCTTTAACGTTACGTAGGTACAAGAAACACAAGCCGAAACCCCAGTTGCACTGGTTGTGGGTCAACCGGACCAAGTGGTCAGCAATCCCGGCATTCTCGGCTGAGCATTTCACCTGATAGCGATAGCAGGTTTCGCTGATGCCAAACGCCCTGCACGCCACACGGATGCTCGTGCCTCGGCGCTGCACTGCCCGATGTGCCATCTCGCGCCGACGAGATGGCTTCACCACTTTTTTTCGAGGGCTTCCTTGACGATCTCAGCCTTCAGGCGCTCTTCGGCATGCATCTTCTTCAGCCGGACGTTCTCGGCTTCCAGTTCCTTGAGCCGCGCCATAAGCGACGCGTCCATGCCGCCGAATTTGGCGCGCCATTTGTAGAACGTCGCTGAACTGATGCCGTGTTCCCGGCAGAGCTCAGGCACCGGTTTGCCGCCCTCCGCCTGCTTCAGCACTGCAATGATCTGGCTGTCTGAAAACCGTGATGTCTTCATCGGGTAGAACTCCCTCTATGCGAGAAAATTCTACTTCTGAACCCCTTTAATTTCCGGGGGGATTACCAAGCCACGGCCGTCAACGTACAGGTTCAGGTTGGTGAGGACTTGCGGAATCATGCGGGCTCCTTAGCTGCCGAAGTCGAGGACTTCGGTAATCCACTGGTTGGTGACTTCGACCTGGAAGATAGGGTTTTCAGCCGGTGGCACGTCGGTAAAGCGGATGGTCCAGTTGACGCGGCCTTTCTCCAGCTGGCTGGCGGTGTTCTTTTCCGGGTCAGGGAAGGCTTCGAAATTGATGACCGCACCCATGGCCTTGAGGTCGCGCATGCCGGGTTCATTCACCCGGCTGATCAACGCCGATGGCTGACCGACAAGGGCTGGCTGTTCGAAATCAACGCGGCGGGACATCCTGTCCTGTTGCGTGACTAAACGCCTCAATCTGGCCGGGCGAACGGCGCGGCGGAATGGATCCGGGTATCAGAACATTTCCATCTTGATGGAGTTGGTCGCAGTCATCCCCTCCAGCGGTTCGTTGAAAAGGGGCCCACGCAATGCCGGCATGGCTCACGTCTTCCGAGTGGCTACCCCCGTGCCTCGCGCCTTGTGCAGTTTTTTGTAGCTGTCGATCAGGCGCTGGTGCCTGTCGAGGCCCTCCAGATTCATGCCCGTTGGCGTCAGGCCGAAGAAGCGCACGCTGCCTTCCACTGACCCCATCACCGCATCCATTCGCGCATTGCCAAACATCCGGCGGAAATTGACCTCGTAATCGGCCAGTTCCAGATCGTCATCCAGCAGCACTTCCAGCACCACATTCAAGGCCTGATAGAACAATCCGCGCTCGACCGTGTTGTCGTTGTACTGCAGGTAGGCGCCCACCAGATCGTGCGCTTCTGCAAACTGCTTCAGGGCAAGCTGAATCAGCAGCTTCAGCTCCAGAATCGTGAGCTGCCCCCAGTCCGTATTCTCGTCAAACTCGACGCCGATCAGCGTGATGATGTCGGTGTAATCGTCCAGCTCGCTGTCTTCCAGACGTTCGAGCAGTGCCTCCAGCGCATTGTCGTCAAGGCGGTGCAGGTTGAGGATATCTTCGCGGAAAGCCAGTGCCTTGTTGGTGTTGTCCCAGATCAGGTCCTCGACCGGATAAATCTCGGAATAGCCCGGCACCAGGATGCGGCAGGCCGTCGCACCGAGCTGGTCATACACCGCCATGTACACTTCCTTGCCCATGCCCTCGAGGATGCCGAACAGGGTCGCGGCTTCGTCAGCGTTGGAGGTCTCGCCCTGACCGGCGTAATCCCACTCGACGAAGTCGTAATCGGCTTTGGCGCTGAAGAAACGCCACGACACGACGCCGCTGGAATCAATGAAGTGTTCGACGAAGTTGTTCGGCTCGGTAACGGCATGGCTCTCGAAGGTCGGCCGCGGCAGGTCGTTGAGGCCTTCGAAACTGCGGCCTTGCAGCAGTTCGGTCAGGCTGCGTTCGATGGCAACTTCCATGCTCGGATGGGCGCCGAACGAGGCGAAGACACCACCTGTACGCGGGTTCATCAGCGTCACGCACATCACCGGGAACTCGCCGCCCAAGGAGGCATCTTTCACAAGAACCGGGAAGCCCTGGTTTTCCAGTTCTTCGATGCCGGCAACGATGCCCGGATATTGGGCCAGCACCTCGGCCGGCACATCGGGCAGCGTGATTTCGCCTTCAAGGATTTCGCGCTTGACGGCGCGCTCGAAGATTTCCGACAGGCATTGCACCTGCGCCTCGGCCAGCGTGTTGCCGGCGCTCATGCCGTTGCTCAGGTAGAGGTTGTCGATCAGGTTGGTTGGGAAATACACGGTTTCGCCGTCGGACTGGCGCACGTAGGGCAGCGCGCAGATACCGCGTGCGGTATTGCCGGAGTTGGTGTCGAACAGGTTCGAGGCACGCAGCTCCCCGTCCGGGTTGTAGATGGCCAGTGTGTAGTCGTCGAGCAGTCCTTCGGGCAGCGCGTCCTTCTTGCCCGGCTTGAACCAGCGTTCATTCGGGTAATGCACGAAAGGCGCATTGGCGATTTCCTCGCCCCAGTACTGGTCGTTGTAGAAGTGGTTGCAGCTCGCCCGTTCGATGTATTCGCCGAGCGCCGACGCCAGCGCGCTTTCCTTGGTCGCGCCCTTGCCATTGGTGAAGCACATCGGCGAATGCGCGTCGCGGATGTGCAGCGACCAGACATTGGGCACCAGGTTGCGCCACGAGGCGATTTCGATCTTGATGCCCAGCCCGGCGAGCAGGCCGGACATGTTGGCGATGGTTTCTTCCAGCGGCAGGTCCTTGCCGGCGATATAGGTCTGCTTGCCGGTATCGGGGTTGATCGTCAGCAGCGCCTGCGCGTCGGCGTCGAGGTTTTCGACTTCCTCGATGATGAATTCGGGGCCGGTCTGCACCACCTTTTTCACAGTGCACCGCTCGATGGAACGCAGGATGCCCTGACGGTCTTTCTCGGAAATGTCCGGCGGCAGCTCGACCTGGATCTTGAAGGTCTGCTGGTAGCGGTTTTCCGGGTCGACGATATTGTTCTGCGACAGCCGGATGTGTTCGGTCGGGATATTGCGGGTGTCGCAGTAGAGCTTGACGAAGTAGGCCGCGCACAGTGCCGACGAGGCCAGAAAGTAATCGAACGGCCCCGGTGCCGAGCCGTCGCCCTTGTAGCGGATGGGCTGGTCGGCGATGACGGTAAAGTCGTCGAATTTGGCCTCAAGACGCAGTTTGTCGAGAAAATTGACCTTGATTTCCATGGGAATCCAAAAATGGCGTTCAAAACGAATTGGTCGCCATTATCCGGTTTTCCCGGCAGAAAAACTGCGCCTCCCGGCAGTTTGAGGATTCTCGGCATGAGTACTGCCAGCCTCGGGCACTGCTGCGACGAATGCCTTTGAGGGTCGGGCAAAGCCCGCCTGGCTGAATCCGGATGACGAACCGGGCAAATGCATCGTCAAAGACATGCTGTCGTGCACGATGGCTTCATGTTTCATTGTTATGATGATGGATTGTTGTTGATGCCATGAAAATAATCGGTGGATCATGAGCGAATCGGGCAGCAAGCGAATCTCGATGTCAAAGCGTGGTTTCTGGCTGGTGGCCGGTGGTGTATTGCTGGCCGGGGTGATCGGAGGGCTGGCCGCAATCCGGCACAAGACACCTGAGAAAGGTGAGCGCAGCCCGGTCGTGGCGGTGATGCCGGTGATCAGGATGGACATGCCGGTGACGCTCGGCAGCCTTGGCACCATCACCGCCAGCCAGACCGTGATAATCCGCAGCCGGGTGGATGGCCAGCTGGAAAAACTGCATTTTGCCGACGGGCAGGAAGTCCGCGCCGGGCAGCTGCTGGCGGAACTGGATCCCCGGCCGTTCCAGGCGCAGCTGTTGCAGGCCCAGGGGCAACTGCAAAAGGACGAAGCCCTGCTGGCCAACGCCCGGCTGGATCTGGCGCGCTACCGGCAATTGCAGCAGCAGGATTCGATCGCCCGCCAGCAGGTGGAAACGCAGGCTGCGTTGGTTCGCCAGTATGAAGGTACGGTGAAGATCGACCAGGGTCTGGTCAACAACGCGCAGCTGCAACTCGATTATTCGCGGATTACCGCTCCGTTTTCCGGCCGGCTGGGCATTCGCCAGGTTGATCCGGGCAACCTGATACACGCAGCGGATACCAGCGGACTGGTCAGCATGACGCGCATCCGGCCGATCAATGTGGCGTTTTCCGTGCCGGAAACCCGGCTGGGAGAGGTTACGGTGGCCATGCATGCAGCCGGCAAGCAGCCTTTGCAGATTGAAGTGTGGGACCGGGAGCAACATGTCCGGCTGGGCACCGGCAGGCTGCTGGCACTCGACAACCAGGTCAATGCCTCCAATGGCAGCGTTGCCATCAAGGGGGAACTGGCAAACGAGGACGGCAGCCTGTTTCCCAACCAGTTCGTCAATGTCAGCCTGCGGCTGGGCACCCTGTCCGGTGCGACAGTGGTGCCGGAAGCTGCCGTGCAGACCGGGCGTGACGGCAGCTATGTCTATGTAGTGCAAGCCGGCGGCAACGCAGCTATGAAACCCGTGCGGATGTTGCACAAGGATGGCGAGCGCGTGGCAGTCGCCGGAGACGTGCGGCCGGGCGAGCAGGTGATTGTCGACGGGCTGGACAAGGTGCGGGACGGCCAGAAAGTCAAGATGGCCGATGAGCACCGGCAAGACAAGTCCCACGGCAAGAAGCCGGCTGGCTGAGCGCTCCGCATGAATCCGTCACGCCTGTTCATCGAGCGCCCGATTGCCACCACCCTGCTGATGGTGGCGCTGTTTCTGGTCGGAGCCATGTCGTACCGGCTGCTGCCGGTATCGGCCCTGCCGGAAGTCGATTACCCCACCATCCAGGTAGTCACCCTCTACCCGGGGGGCAGTCCCGACGTCATTGCCACCACCATCACCGCACCGCTGGAGCGGCAGTTTGGCCAGATGCCGGGGCTGATGCAGATGTCGTCGTCCAGTTCGGGCGACGCCTCGGTCATTACCCTGCAATTTGCGCTGGACCTGAATCTGGACGTGGCCGAACAGGAGGTGCAGGCCGCCATGAATGCCGCCGCCACCCTCCTGCCCGTCGACCTGCCCAGCCCGCCGGTTTACAGCAAGGTCAACCCGGCCGATGCCCCGATCCTGACCCTGGCGGTCACCTCGGCCACCCTGCCGGCCACGGAGCTGGTCGACCTGGTGGATACCCGGGTTTCGCAGAAGATTGCCCAGGTGTCGGGGGTAGGGCAGGTCAACCTGAACGGGGCGCTCAAGCCGGCCGTGCGTATCCAGGTCAATACCGTGGCACTGGCCGCGCGCGGGCTGACCCTGGAGGACATCCGCACCGCCGTGACTGCCGCCAACGTGAACCAGGCCAAGGGGGAACTCGACAGCGCCACCCGCGCCCGCATCATCGATGCCAACGACCAGCTCAAGAGCCCTGACGACTACCGCCGCATCGTGCTCGGCTACCAGAACGGCGCCGCCCTGCGCCTGCAGGATGTGGCGCGGGTCAGCTCCGCACCGGAAAACCTGCGGCTTGGTGCCTGGGCCGGGCGCGAACCGGCCGTCATCATCAATGTCCAGCGCCAGCCCGGTGCCAACGTGATTGCCGTGGCCGACGAGATCAAGACCCTGCTGCCCAGACTCCAGTCCACCCTGCCGGAATCGGTTCACCTGCGGGTGCTGAACGACCGCACGGTGACGGTACAGGCTTCCGTCAGCGAAGTGCGGTTCGAGCTGGTGCTGGCCATCGTGCTGGTGGTGCTGGTGATTTTCCTGTTCCTGCGCAACGGCACCGCCACGCTGATCCCCGCAGTGGCCGTCCCGCTGTCGCTGGTCGGCACGTTTGCCGTCATGTACCTGGCCGGGTTTTCCATCAACAACCTGACCATGATGGCGCTGACCATCGCCACCGGCTTTGTGGTTGACGACGCCATCGTGATGATCGAGAACATCAGCCGCTACCTCGAAGAGGGTGATTCACCGTTGCAGGCCGCGCTCAAAGGTTCCGGCCAGATCGCCTTCACCATCATCTCGCTGACCCTGTCGCTGGTGGCGGTGCTGATTCCGCTCTTGTTCATGGGCGATGTGATCGGCCGGCTGTTCCGCGAATTTTCGGTCACGCTGGCGGCTTCGATCCTGATTTCGGCGGCCATTTCGCTGACGCTGACCCCCATGATGTGCGCCTGGCTGCTCAAGGCACAGTCGCATCACCCGACACATGGTCTCCATGCCTGGAGCGAGCGCCTGTTCGAGTCCACCTTGCAAGGCTATGGCCGGGCGCTGGGCTGGGTGCTCGACCGGCAGCGGCCGGTGCTGTGGCTGGCGCTGTCGACGCTGCTGGTGACCGGCCTTCTCTACGCCATCATCCCCAAGGGATTTTTTCCGGTGCAGGATACCGGCGTGTTGCAAGCCGTGACCGAAATGCGCCAGACCGTGTCGTTCGACAGGATGGCCAGCCAGCAGCAGGCGGTCAGCGAGGCAATCCGGCATGACCCGGACGTGGCGGAAGTGGCGTCGTTTGTCGGCGTGGACGGCACCAATGCCACCCTCAATACCGGCCGGCTGCTGATCGTGCTGAAACCGAAAGCCGAACGCGACGACGCCGCCAGCGTGATCGCGCGGCTGCAAGACCGTGTGGCGGCACTGCCGGGGGTGAACCTGTACGTGCAGCCGGTGCAGGACATCACGCTGGACGCCAGCCTGAGCCGCACGCTCTACCGGCTGACCCTGCAAGCCACCTCGCCCGGGCAGCTGTCGCGCTGGGTGCCGGCATTCGTGGAACGGCTGAAGCAGGAGGCGGTGCTGAAGGATGTGACCAGCGACTGGATGGACCAGGGCGGGCAGGCCTACATCACGGTCAACCGCGACAAGGCTTCCAGCCTCGGCATCAGCATGGCGGCGGTGGACAACGCGCTTTACGATGCTTTCGGCCAGCGGCTGGTTTCCACCATCTTTACCCAGACCAACCAGTACCGCGTGGTGCTGGAGGCCGATCCGGCCCTGCGGGACCCGTCCCTGTCGCTGCGGCAGATCTATGTGCCGACCGCCAGTGGCCCCGTATCGCTGGAGACATTTGCCCGGGTCGAGGCGCGGGCGACACCGCTGGCGATCAATCACCTCGGACAGTTTCCCACCGCAACCGTGTCTTTCAACGTGGCGGATGGCGCCTCCCTCAGTGCGGCCGTGCGGGGGATTGCCCAGGCCCGCGCCGATGCCGGGCTACCAGACGAACTGGTGCTGCAATACCAGGGCGCCACGCTGGCCTTCCAGAATTCGCTCGGCAGTACGCTGTGGCTGGTGCTGGCGGCGATCATCACCATGTATATCGTGCTCGGCGTCCTGTACGAGAGCTACATCCACCCGGTCACCATCCTGTCGACACTGCCCTCGGCCGGCATCGGCGCCTTGCTGGCCTTGCTGTTGTGCGGCAAGCCGCTCGACCTGATCGGGTTGATCGGCATCATTCTCCTGATCGGCATCGTCAAGAAAAACGCCATCATGATGGTGGACTTTGCGCTGGAGGCCGAGCGCGGGCAGGGCATGGCACCGCGCGACGCCATTTACCAGGCATGCCTGCTGCGTTTGCGGCCGATCCTGATGACGACCATGGCGGCCCTGTTCGGGGCGCTGCCGCTGCTGGCCGGCAACGGCATGGGCGAGGAGCTGCGTTCTCCCCTCGGCATCACACTGGTGGGCGGACTGCTGTTCAGCCAGGTGCTGACGCTCTTTACCACGCCGGTGATCTATCTGTTCTTTGACCGGCTGACCCTGCGCCGGCCGGTCCGCTGATCCGGAGCGCCGACATGTTTCCCTCCGGCGTGTTCATCCAGCGGCCCGTGGCCACCACCCTGCTGACGCTGGCGGTGATGCTGGCCGGGCTGGTGGCCTTTCTGTGGCTACCGGTGGCGCCATTGCCCCAGATCGATTTTCCGACCCTCAGTGTCACGGCGAAGCTGCCCGGTGCCAGCCCGGAAACCATGGCGGCGACCGTGGCCACGCCACTGGAGCGCACGCTCGGACGGATTGCCGGCATTACCGAAATGACCTCGACCAGCACGCTCGGGGCCACCAGCATCACCCTGCAGTTTGATCTGGACCGCGACATCAACGGTGCCGCCCGCGACGTGCAGGCCGCCATCAATGCCGCACGCACGCTGCTGCCCAGCGGCATGCCGTCCAATCCTAGCTATCGCAAGGTCAATCCGGCCGATTCGCCGGTCATGATCCTGGCCATGACCTCGAAAACCCTGACACCCAGCCAGATGTATGACGCAGCGGATTCGGTACTGGGGCAGAAGCTAGCGCAGGTGGAGGGTATCGGCAACGTCATCATCGGCGGCGGTGCGCAGCCGGCGGTGCGGATGGATGTCAACCCGGCACAGCTGGCGCAGTATGGACTGGCGCTGGAGGACGTCCGCAGCGCGATTGCCGGCAGCAACCTCAAGCGCCCGCTGGGCGTGCTCGACAGCGCAGGGCAGCACTGGCAGGTGCAGACCAACGATGCCTTGAAAACCGCCCGCGATTACCTGCCGGTGATCGTGTCCTACCGCCACGGTGCGCCGGTGCGGCTGGCGCAGGTGGCCGGGGTCAGCGATTCGGTGCTGGACATCCGCACGGCGGGCCGGCTCGGACGCGAACCGGCCGTGATGCTGATTCTTTTCAAGCAGCCGGGGGCCAACATCATCGAGACGGTCGACCGGGTGCGGGCGCTGATGCCGCAGTTGCAGGCGTGGCTGCCGGCGGCGATTGAATTGCAGGTGGTGTCGGACCGCACGCCCACGATCCGCGCTGCCCTGCGCGAGGTGGAGAAAACGCTGGCGTTGTCCGTAGGGCTGGTGGTGCTGGTGGTGGCGCTGTTCCTGAAAAGCGGGCGGGCGGTGGCGATTCCGGCGATTTCGGTGCCGGTCAGCCTGCTGGGGACGCTGGCCGGCATGTATCTGTGCGGCTATTCGCTCAATACCCTGAGCCTGATGGCGCTGACGGTGGCGACCGGATTCGTGGTCGACGACACCATCGTGGTGCTGGAAAACATCACGCGTTATCTGGAAGAAGGTATGGCACCGCTGGAAGCCGCCCGCCGCGGGGTCCGCGAGGTCGGGTTTACCGTGGTGTCGATGAGCCTGTCGCTGATTGCCGTATTCATCCCGGTGCTGCTGATGGGCGGCATCATCGGTCGCCTGTTCCGCGAGTTTGCCGTCACCCTGTCGGTGGCAATCCTGATTTCCATGCTGGTGTCGCTGGCGACCACGCCCATGCTGTGTGCCCGCTGGTTGCGGCCGGTGCCGGCCAACACGGGCGAACCGTCGCGGCGCGAGCGTTTCTGGCTCGGCCTGCGCAAGGGCTATGACGCCAGTCTGGAGTGGTCGGTCAGCCACGGGCGAACCATGCTGCTGCTTCTGGCGGGCGTTGTGGTGCTGAACGTGTTTCTTTACCTGGTGGTGCCCAAGGGCTTTTTCCCGCAGCAGGATACCGGCCGTCTGAATGGCCTGATCAAGGCGGATCAGGAAATTTCCTTCGATGCCATGAAAGACAAGCTGGACCGGCTGGTGGCCATCGTGCAGCGCGATCCGGCCGTGGACAAGGTGGTGGCCTTTACCGGTGGCGGACAGCGCAATACCGGCAACATGTTCGTCACCCTGAAGCCGGCAGCGGTTCGCCAGATACCGGCCGACGCGGTGATTGCCCGTCTGCGCAAAGAAACGGCACGGGTGGCGGGAGTGCAGCTCTTGTTGCAGTCGGTGCAGGATATCCGCATGGGCGGGCGCAGCAGCGGTGCCCAGTACCAGTACACCTTGCAGGGCGACCAGCTGGATACACTGCGTGCCGCCAGCCAGCAAGTGTTTCGTGCCATCCAGTCGGTGCCGGTGGTCACGGACGTCAATAGCGATCAGGAGGTCAAGGGCGGACAGGTGTATCTGACCTTTGACCGGGATGCGATGGCACGGCTGGGGGTGAGCCAGCAGCAGGCGGATGCGGTGTTGCAGGATGCCTTTTCCCAGCGCCAGGTTTCCACCATTTTCAACCCGCTCAACCAGTATCACGTGGTGATGGGGGTGCCGGAGGTGCAGGCCCGGCATGAATCCGACCTGGACGCCTTGCATGTGTTTGGCCCCAAGGGGCAGGCGATTCCACTGTCGGCTCTGGCCCGCTGGGAAACACGCAAGGCCGCGCTATCGGTGAACCATCAGGGGCAGTTTGCCGCTTCGACCCTGTCGTTCAACCTGCAACCGGGGCATGCCCTCTCGGAAGCTGCCGAGGCGATTGGCGCCAAAGTGGAAGCACTCGGACTGGGCACCGGCGTGCGAGGCAGCTTTCAGGGGACGGCCAAGGTGTTCCAGGAATCGCTGGCCAACCAGCCGTGGCTGATCCTTGCGGCTGTCGTGGCGGTCTACATCGTGCTGGGCATGCTGTACGAAAGCCTGATCTACCCCTTCACCATCCTGTCCACGCTGCCGTCGGCCGGCGTGGGGGCCCTGCTGGCGCTGATGCTGGCCGGGCAGGAGTTCAACGTGATCGCCCTGATCGGCATTCTGCTGCTGGTGGGGATCGTCAAGAAAAACGCCATCATGATGATCGACTTCGCCATCAGTGCGCAGCGCGACAAGGGGCTGACGCCCCGGGACGCCATTCTGGAAGCCGCCCGCCTGCGGTTCCGCCCCATCCTGATGACCACGCTGGCGGCGGTGTTCGGTGCCATTCCGCTGGCGCTGGGGCAGGGCGACGGTGCCGAAATCCGGGCGCCGCTGGGGATTTCCATTGTGGGCGGGCTGTTGGTCAGCCAGTTGCTCACGCTCTACACCACTCCGGTGGTGTACCTCTATCTTGACCGTTTCCGGCTGTGGCTGGCCGCAACATGCAGACCGGACCGGGCGGGCCGTGCAGGAGAAACATCATGAAAATCGGGATGCAGCGGGCCGGACTGGCCGGGATGGCGTGTCTGCTGGGGGCCTGTGCCGTGGGGCCGGATTATGTGCCCCTCAGGCCCGGCCTGCCGGCGCACTACGCCGGGGCGGGCCAGTGGGTGGCCGTGTCGGCTACCGATCCGCTGGAGCGGGGTGACTGGTGGCGGGTGTTTGGTGATACACAGCTGGACCGGCTGATGCAGCAGATGGCCACGCAGAGTCCGGCCATCGCCCAGGCCGAAGCGCAGTACCGCGCCGCCGAGGCCGAGCTGCGATTGGCCCAGGCCGCGTTCTGGCCGTCGGCCGAGGTGACAGCGGCCCGGCTGCGCGGCGTGTCCCAGCCCGGCACGGCAGCAGCGACACAGGCTACCGTGACCGGTACAGCCAGCTGGGAGGCGGATGTATGGGGAAGCGTGCGCCGGTCGGTCGAATCGGGCCAGGCCCAGGCCGAGGCCAGTGCAGCCTTGCTGGAAGCCGCGCGGCTGAGTGCGCAGGTGCAGCTCGCCAATGCCTACCTGCTGTGGGTCGTGGCATCCTTCCAGCAGCGTCAGTTACAGGTCAGCGAACAGGCACTGGAGCAGGCGCTGCGCATCGCCCGTAACCAGTATGCTGCCGGAACGGCTGCTGCTGCGGATGTGGAGCTGGCCGTGTCGCAGTGGGAAACCGCCCGGGCGGCCCGGCTCGACAAACAACTGACCGTGGCACAGCTGGAGCATGCACTGGCCACGGCATCCGGCGTCTTCCGGCTGGAACTGGTCTTGCCGGCTGCCTTGCCGGATGTGCCGGTGCTGGATGCCGGCGTGCCATCTACCTTGCTGACCCGGCGACCGGACATCCGGGCTGCCGAGAAAAACGTCGCCGCCGCCAATGCCCGCATCGGTGTGGCGCAGGCGGCATTTTTCCCCAGTCTGACCCTGAATGCTTCGGTGGGCTATCGCGGCAGCAGCTTTGCCCATTTGCTGACGATGCCGAACCGGATCTGGTCGATCGGGCCGGAGGTGCTGGCGACCCTGCTGGACGGTGGCGCGCGGCGCGCCCAGGTGGACGTGGCCTCGGCCAACTACCAGGGCGCGGTCGCCGCGTATCAACAGATGGTGTTGGCAGCGTTTCAGGCGGTGGAGGACAATCTGTCGGCACAGGCGATCCTCGCTGAAGAGGAAAACCGTCAGCAGGCAGCGCTGAATGCTGCCCGCAGGGCTGAACAGATTGCCGGTAACCAGTATCAGGCCGGGACGGTGGGGTATCTGACCGTATTGAATGCCCAGAACCAGCGCATCCAGGCAGAAAATGCCCTTTGGAATAGCCGCGGGCGGCGTTATCAGGCCACCGTGGGATTGATTGCTAGTGTGGGCGGCCAGTTGGTCCAGCCGGTTTCATGATCACGATTTGTTTGACCATGTTTTATGGCCATATTTGTTTGAGAAATGTCGAGCCAATCCAGGAAAAGGCTCATCCACTCTGGAATAAACCGGGAGTTATCGATATCAGGCTGTTCCCTGTCCATAGCTTTTGTTTCTCATCAACCATAGCCATATGAAAATTGCAAGCCATGTCAGTGGCCGGTACAAAGCTAATTCATCCCAACGGGCAGATAGCACTAGCAAGAATGCGCCAGTTATAAATATTTTGGATGCGAGTGGATGCTTGCTGTCAAGCAACATTATAATCAATAGTGCTGGTAATATCAGATTTGAAAAATAATGTGTTTCAGCAATTGGTGAAATAAGCAGGTTCCATGTCAAGAATGCGCCTCCGACAAACAGCTTTCCTTCTCCTTTTCTTGCCTGAGCAAACATCCATACAAACATTACACTACCTGTCAATAAGACCAAATATTTGATCAGGGCTGGATTGATGCCAATGGTTAGAAACAAGGATTCCAATGATTGATTTCTGGGCTTTGCCGAATCCAGTAATTGTCCATATAAATCAGAGTGTTGCATTCTGTAGTCATTGGACTGTGTTATTGGATGCGCTATGGTGTTTATCCAGCTTTGATAGTTATCTATCGTGCCTTGAATGCCCAGTACGCAAACAGGAATCAGCAATCCCAAAACCAAGATGGTAAGAGTAAATCCATAAAGGCTCTTCCAGTTTTTGTATATAACAAAATATCCAAGCATTGCAGCGGGGTAAACTTTCAGCATTGTTGCACAAGCCAGCAGTACTCCGGCAAGGAAATCCTTCTCCTTTGAGAAAAAAATAACGCTTGATATAACCAATAAAGATACCAGGATGGATACTTGACCTCGCATGATTCCGCCAATCAGTGGCACACCGAAAACGAAAATAGCGGCATACACTTGAGCTGATTTGGGGTGTAAGAAGTCAAGGCAATATTTATATATTAACCATATGCATAGGAAACTGATTGCACACCATGCCAAAGATGCCATCCACAGGGGCACCAGATAAAGCGGAATCATCATGATGGCAAATATAGGGGGATAGACATAACGCCACCCCCTGGAATTTTCTGCTGTGTAAATATCCATACCTGCCAATGCATGTCTGGCAGCTTCTGTATAAACAGTAAAATCAGTGCGCTCAATATCATTGAATGCTGCACGATACACCGTGAAGCCGGCAACGATTATCATCAATAGCAAAAATAGCGCATTCACAAGAATTGCTCTATTTCCTTTGTACAAAAAATTGTGCTTTAGCATCTTTTATCCAGCAATATTTTTTTTGATAATTTTTTTAAATGCAAATATTCATTTAGCCTGGATTTCCCTATAGGGTCTTGTTTATTTTCCTTGATTGCTGGATGTACCATCAAAATCGTTTTCGGGCCACTGCGCTCAATCCATCCGAGTAACAACTTGGAAAAATCAACTGACGGATTGAAGTCATACATTCCGGCTAATTCATTGGTAATTTTAACTGTGTTATTGGTGGCCGTAAGTTCACGGGAGAAGCCTGACGACATCCATTTCAGCGCTTGTTCTTTTATGACGCAACCTCCACTTGATGTGATTTTCTCAACTCCGCGAATCCATGGCCAATCCTGATCGTAGTTTTTGTATAGCGCATCCATCAAGGCTGTGCGGATAACCGGGAAGGCATGGATATGCTGATGCCCGTCTATGTAATCAGGCAAAAAGCCAAGAGTGTCTGCAAAATTTTTTATTTGCCAGTCCAGTTGATGAACTATTTTGTTTTTTGATATGAGATGCAGCTTACTGCTTAGCATGACTTTGGGGAGGGGCCAGAAAGTGCCTGCACCAATTTTCTCCGTCAGATTGAAGTGCAGGCCAAAATGAGCCATGTTCCGATGACGATGAATCCAGTCATGATGTTGCTGTACAAGAAGAGACCCAGAAAAAATACTTGTTGCTGTAATGACATTGCATTCAAGCAAGTCAATGATCCCATCCGTTACTTCACCATTTAATCCAAAGTCATCTGCGCAAATAATGATATCAGATTGATGCATGAGAAAAAGCCCAGAATTTACCCAAAATAAATGTGGATGATGCAACAGCCAGCATTGCAATGATAAGTGAGAGGCTGATGTTTAATTTGGCTTGATAGGCCAGCAACCAAAATATGGATTCATTTGCAGAAAATCCTAGTATTGATACAAATAAAAACCTGCATGCATTTTTTCTATTGGCAGGAGTGTTAAATGTCAGATGCGAATGGCCAAAGTAGCTTACAAGAAAGGCGCTGCAATATCCAAAGAAATTACCTAAGAGGGGAGAGGGTAGAATCGGGATGAATAAAAATATTGCCAGCAAATAATGGGTGCACATGGCGCATATGCCGACGATCCCAAACATGATTATTTGTTTAGGCAAGACTGTTTTTGCAAGCATGGCACATTTCTTTATTTCTTGGTGTCGGCGAAGCAGATGTTTTTATTTCTTTTATGAAATACCTGGGTCTGTTTTTTACTTCCTCAAAAATCCGACCAATGTACTCTCCTAGGATGCCTATTGATATCAGCTGAACTCCTCCAAGAAATGATATTGCTGTAATAAGCGTAGGCCAGCCATCTGTTTTAATGCCAAAAAAAATTGTGTCAAAAAATATGTACAAGCCATAAAATATGGAAAACAGTGAGACTGCAAATCCAGCTAGCACCCAGATTCTTAAGGGCATGTTTGAGAATGCGGTGATCGCAGTTATTCCCAGTCGTCCAAGAGATGAAAAATTAAAACTGCTTTTGCCTGACTTTCTGTTTTCTGTATGTACAATTAATGGTGTCGATTTAAATCCTACCCAGTTAAACAGCCCCTTCATGAAGCGGTTTTTTTCCGGCATGGAATTTATGGCGTTGATAACTTTTCTGTCCAGGATACGATAATCCTGAGTATTTTTCGGTACCTTGACTTTTGCGCCAATATTTAATATCCAGTAAAATATTTTTGTATAGAGTTTTTTGGAAAGTTTTTCATTTTTTCTGCTATCTCTTACTGCATATACCATGTCATATCCTTCTTGCCATTTCTGGTAAAAATCTGGAATGAGTTCTGGTGGATGCTGAAAGTCGCAGTCAATCAGGATTGCCACATCTCCATCGCAATGTTCTAGTCCTGCGGAGATGGCTATTTCTTTTCCGAAGTTCCTGGATAGCTCAATGATTTTGATAGGGATTTCATTGATTGCTTGGCTTGCATGCATGACTGAATTGTCTCTGCTGCCATCATCTACCACGATGATTTCGTACTCTTCAACCAAATGACTGATAATGTGAGCAGTGGTCTTTATCATGTCATATACATTATCCTGCTCGTTGTAGACCGGGATGATGCAGCTCATTTTTTTTGCTGTGCGCATTATTGAAGTTCTCCTGATGGAAGTTGTACCAAAACCCAGGCCTTATTTTTATTCTTTGTCAAATCGGTATATTTCACCGAATGCCCGCATTTTTGGTTCAGTTTATCCAGGTCACTCTCTGGCAACGACAGATAAACACTTTCCTTGCAGTTGATTTGTGCAATATCTTTTAACTGATGCGCCTTTCCGTTTGAATAGAATTCAAATGAATATAGTCGCTTGTCGCTCAGGTAATAAGACTTTGCTGGTTGTGTTTTGTTTTCTTGCAGGGCAGCGATCGGTTTGTATGAGCTATCGATCTTGTCCATAAAAAATGCTCCACTGCTGAGCGTTATGGTTACTATGGATGTCTGAACCAGTACCCAAACTCCAACAAGTTTCGCTCCTGTACTTTTTCCGAGCATTTCCCATGTCAAAATGGCAAATGCGGGCATCACCGGCAATATATACGGCGCAATTATATTTCTGGAAAGAGAGAAAAATGCCAATGGCGCAACAATCCATGAAATTAGAAATACAAGCCAGTCTTTGTTTTTATTCCAATCAGGTAAAATGAATTGCTTTATTTTATTTGTTTTTGAAAGCAGAACAAAAGCCCAAGGGAAAGTTCCAATAATCAAATAAACATTAATCATGCCTATTGGTACTGCATGTGCAAATCCGTATTTGTCTCCGCTCCATCCTGGTTTGGTGAAGCGATAGAAATGCTCTCCGATCAGAAAATACTCCAGAAAGCCTGGCGTTTTCAATTCTGATATCCAGTACCATGGGATAAATATCAGCAAAAAGACGATTATTCCAAAAGGATTCAGAATGCGCTGGATTTTTGATCGACAGTGACTGCTTGAGATAATTAATGGCAGGAATGTTCCACCAATCAGGACAAGAGCCAGTGGACCTTTAGCCAGCATTCCTAGCCCTAATCCGGTATAAAACAAAATGGCCCATGCTGTTTTACGTGATTCAGTCGAGAAAAGATTCCATCCAGAAACCATGGAAAGTGTGATTGAAAATGTCAAGGCAGAATCTGTCATGACTGTGGCGGACCCAATCCAGAACATGGCAGATGAGGCCAGAATGGCCATTGTGGCTATGGCCGCATTATTTCCTTCTCTTTTTTTGACCAGGAAACCAGTCAGTAAGACGGTTCCAATTGCAAATAGGAGTGAAGGAAAGCGGGCCCAGAATCCATTGACCCCAAACAACTCCATAAAAAATGCTGAAGACCATGTCGAGAGGGGGGGCTTGGCCCAGAATGGCACGCCATAATCATGGTAAAGAGTGATCCAGTCACCGGTCTCTACCATTTTTCGAGCAATTTCACCATAACGTGCTTCAGTGGTTTCATTCAATGGAATAAACCACATGGCAATTAATCGAAGCACCATTAACCAGAGCATGGCCCAAGTCATGTACTTGTACCATTTGTTTTCTGTAGCGTTCATGGGTAACACCTTATCATGATGCTGTGAGCATACGCGTGTTGCGGGTTTTTTTCGTGACATTTGGTACAAAACGTACGCACGTTTACGGAAACGCGCTGTTCGAAAGATGTATTAATCTTTTTGAATGTATTGAAGCATTTACATGCGGAGAAATATCTGGTGGGGCAGAAAATCGTGGCGGTCATATATGTCTACACGATTGACCCGATTACTGCCAGCCCCAGCGCTGATAATAGAAACTTTTCATCAGTTGGGTCAGTCCCATGTATCCAATCAAAATAAAGGGCAGGAAAACAAAATAAAGCGGTGGCAAGGTTTCCAGTTTGAAATAGTGTGCAAAAGGGCCCATGGGCAGAAAAATGCCGATTGCCATGATGATGACCGTCATTACTACCAAAGGAGGAGCTGCCCGGCTTTGAACAAACGGGATGCGTGGGGTGCGAATCATGTGAACAATCAAGGTCTGGGTCAGCAGTCCTACTACAAACCACCCGGACTGAAACAATGCCTGGTGCTCCGGCGTATTGGCCCCAAACACAAACCACATCAAGGCATAGGTCGTAATGTCAAAGGCCGAGCTGATCGGACCGAAAAAAACCATGAATCGTCCGATATCTTCCGGTCTCCACTGCTGAGGCTTCATCAGCAATTCGCTGTCAACGTTATCGAACGGAATGGCAATCTGCGATACGTCATAGAGCAGGTTCTGCACCAGAAGCTGCATGGGCAGCATGGGCAGGAACGGGATGAATGCACTGGCGATCAAGACCGAAAAAACGTTTCCGAAGTTGGAGCTGGCTGTCATCTTGATGTACTTCAACATGTTGGAAAACGTCCGCCGTCCCTCCAGAACCCCTTCCTCCAGCACCATCAGGCTTTTTTCCAGCAAGATGATGTCTGCCGCCTCCTTGGCAATATCCACGGCACTGTCAACCGAAATGCCGATATCGGCCGCCCGCAATGCCGGGGCGTCGTTGATGCCGTCTCCCATGAATCCCACTACATGGCCATTGGCCTTGAGCAGTTTGACAATGCGTTCCTTGTGTACCGGGGTCAGTTTGGCAAAAACATTATGGTTTTCTATTGCCAGGGCCAACGCCTGATCGTCCATGCACTCGATATCACTGCCTTTGAGCACGCCTTGCTGCTCCAGACCCACCTCGCGGCAAATCTTGGCCGTCACCAGCTCGTTGTCTCCGGTCAATACCTTGACCGTCACGCCATGGGCAGCCAGTGCCTTGAGTGCCGGGGCGGTGGATTCCTTGGGGGGATCAAGAAATGCCACGTAGCCAATCAGGGTCAGTTCCTGTTCATCGGCCACGCCATAGCTGCTCTGGGTAGTCGGCAATTCCCGCGAGGCAACGGCCACGACCCGCAAACCCTCTTCGTTCAGGTCCGCCGTGACGGCACGAATCTGTGCCAGCAGGGATTCGGTCAGGGGCTCCACATTGTCGCCATGCCGGACGCGTGAGCAGACCGACAGGATTTCTTCTACCGCTCCTTTGGTAATCACCAGATGGTGTTCGTCATGTTCGGCCACCACTACCGACATGCGCCGGCGGGTAAAGTCGAACGGAATTTCATCGATCTTGCGGAAATTGGCTGCCGGATCAAGCTCCCGGTCCACCTCGGCATGTTCCAGTACGGCCACATCCAGCAGGTTTTTCAGGCCGGTCTGGTAATAGCTGTTGAGATACGCCAGATCCAGCACCTCGTCAGACTCCTCACCCCAGACATCAACATGGCGGGCGAGGAAAATCCTGTCCTGTGTCAGGGTGCCGGTCTTGTCCGTACAAAGCACGTTCATGGCACCGAAGTTCTGGATGGCATCCAGGCGCTTGACGATGACTTTCTTGCGCGACAGAAAGACTGCGCCCTTGGCCAGGGTCGACGTCACAATCATCGGCAACATCTCCGGCGTCAGTCCCACGGCAACAGACAACGCGAACAACAGCGCTTCCATCCAGTCACCTTTGGTGAATCCATTGATGAACAACACCAGGGGGGCCATGACAAACATGAACCGGATCAGCAGCCAGCTCACCTTGTTGACGCCGAACTGGAACGATGTCGTGGCCCGGTCGGTTGCCGTCACCCGCGTTGCCAGCGCGCCAAAATAGGTCTGGTTGCCGGTGCCCAGCACGACGGCAGTGGCAGAACCCGATACCACGTTGGTTCCCATGAACAGGATGTTGTCCAGATCCAGAGGGCTGACGGCCGTGCGGTCTTTCTGAAGCGGATATTTTTCAACCGGCATGGATTCGCCGGTCATGGCCGCCTGGGCGACAAACAGGTCCTTGGCAGTCAGCACCCGGCAATCGGCCGGAATCATGTCTCCCGCTGACAGCAGGATCACGTCACCTGGCACCAGCAGCTTGATGGGCACTTCAATCTGTCTGGCCGGGCGCACGTTCAGGGTGGCTCCGTAGTACTGCCTGAAAACGGGCGCGGCATCTTCGGACAGATCCCGGCGGATCACGGTAGCCGTATTGCTGACCAGTGCCTTCAGTGCTTCTGCGGCCTTGCTGGATTTGGCTTCTTGCCAGAAACGCAGCAGGGTTGACAGAAGCACCATCATCCCGATCACGACCGTCGCTTTCATGTCATCCGTCAGAAAGGAAATGACAGCCAGCAGGGTCAGCAGCAGGTTGAAGGGATTGCGGTAGCAATGCAGCAAATGTACCCACCAGGCCAGTGGTTTTTCGTGCTCAACCTCATTCAGGCCCACTTGCTCCCGGAGGATTTCAGCCTGGGATTCGGACAGGCCGTCACTGTGGCTGTTCAGTGTATCCAGCAATGTATCCGGTGCAGCAAGGGCGGCCTGTAGCAGGCGCCGGGTCAGGCTGGCGGGCAGCTCGCGGTTTGCTCCGGAGCTGACCAGGGTATCAAGCAGGGCCCGGCGGCGGAAATGCCGGGCGATATGGCGGGATTGCAGGAAGCTGGCAAAAAACTCTTTGAGCAATTGGAGTTTCATGATTGATCTCCATTGTTCCGGCGCTTTCCTGTATGTGCCCGGAACAATCAGAAATTTTGCATCTTTGGACGTTGTCTGGTCTTGCCGGACAGGCTTTTGGGCCTGACCGGCATGTCTGGACGCACGATGGCTATGGTCCCGTTTCGGGTTTCATGAACTTTTGCAGTGAATGAACGTATTCGGGTCGTACCGGTCACTCAGGACACGGGCGCAAGTGCAGGTTTGCGGGCAAAGCCGCAAGCAGGCAAAACACAGGGCAGCCACGTCAAACGCTGGCCGTGCGTAATACCCGGGTGCTATGGGAGGGGAAGGGGGAGGCACGGCGGAACCCCGTGCCTGACGCCGCCTCTCGCATACGGCGAGCTGGCGGCAGGAAACAATCTGCGCGTCAGTTCGCCGACATTGCGCCGGTCAGCAAGACCGGCCGACTACAGTCGCTCGAACAAGTGTCCACGTAGAAAGGTCTCCTTTTCCAAAAACTGGCGCGATGCTAACCATCCGTTCGGTATATTTCAACTGTTTGATAGCGAAATGTCATGAATATTCTGTGTGACAGCCCGATTGTCAGGGAAGGGAGCGATCATTCCGGGGCGATAACCGGATCCGGGTGCTTCGCTGGGGCGACAAGGAGCTGATTCGTCCTGTTTGGGAACAGGCCACTGCGACACCGGGTAACGACAGTGGTGGTGTCGCATGTCGTACCGGATGCAATGTGTGCAACAGCATCAGCAGGATGGCAAAGGGAAGCCCAACGATACTGCGGTGCTGACGATTGAAAGGCTAAATAAACTCATTAATGTAAATTGATTATATTTTAGAGCGATTGCTCCATAGACTCCATTCGCTTCCCCAAAAAAACCAAAGGATTCCGGTTATGCGAATGAAGTCCATCCCCCTTGTGATCGCATTGACGATCGCTTTTGCTCCCGCAGCGCAAGCTGCCAATACCGGCGCAGCATCCATGGGAGCCCGCCCCATGACCACCAACCAGGACTGGTGGCCGGACAAGCTCGACCTGTCCCCGCTGCGTGCCCACAACACGCCGTCCAGTCCGCTCGCACCGGGATTTGACTACGCCAAGGCTTTCAACAGCCTTGATCTTGCTGCTGTCAAAGCCGACATCAAGACCGTGATGACCACATCGCAAGACTGGTGGCCGGCTGACTGGGGCAACTATGGTCCCTTGTTCATCCGCATGGCCTGGCACGCTGCCGGTACCTATCGCACGCTGGATGGCCGCGGGGGAGCCGACGGTGCCCAGCAACGCTTTGAACCGCTGAACAGTTGGCCTGACAACGTCAGCCTGGACAAGGCCCGCCGCCTGCTGTTGCCGGTCAAGCAAAAATACGGCAACAGCATTTCGTGGGGTGACCTGATGGTCCTCGCCGGCACGGTGGCCATGGACCGCATGGGCTTCAAGACCTTCGGGTTTGCCGGCGGTCGCATCGACCAGTGGGAGGCAGACCGGGTGTACTGGGGGGCTGAAAAGAAATGGCTGGGTGACGAGGCCCGCTATCACGGTGCCGGTGAGCGCAAGGCGGGGGACAAGACTCTCCAGAACCCGCTGGCCGCAGTCCAGATGGGCCTGATTTACGTCAATCCGGAAGGCCCG
This sequence comes from Laribacter hongkongensis DSM 14985, assembly GCF_000423285.1. NCBI lineage: Bacteria > Pseudomonadati > Pseudomonadota > Betaproteobacteria > Neisseriales > Aquaspirillaceae > Laribacter > Laribacter hongkongensis. The sequence goes on along the minus strand of NZ_KE383997.1, from coordinate 43,325 downwards.
GGCGGCAACCCCGACCCGCTGGCTGCAGCCAAGGACATTCGCGACACCTTCGCCCGCATGGCCATGAACGACGAAGAAACCGTCGCCCTGATTGCCGGTGGCCATACCTTCGGCAAGGCCCACGGTGCGCACAACCCGGAAAAATGCCTTGGTGATGATCCGGCAGCCGCTCCGCTGGAAGAGCAGGGCTTCGGCTGGAAAAACAAATGCGGCAAGGGCATGGCCGAAGACACGATCACTTCGGGTCTTGAAGGTGCATGGACGGCCACGCCGACGGCCTGGAGCATGCAGTACCTGGGCAACCTGTTTGCTTTCGAATGGGTCAAGACCAAGAGCCCGGCCGGTGCGGTGCAGTGGGTCCCCAAGAACGCAGACCAGCTCCAGATCGTTCCTGATGCGCATGTATCCGGCAAGCGGCACGCGCCCATCATGTTCACCACCGACATTGCGCTCAAGACCGATCCTGAGTATGCAAAGATTTCGCAACGCTTCCTGAACAATCCGCAGGAATTCGATCTGGCCTTTGCCAAGGCCTGGTTCAAGCTGACCCACCGTGACCTGGGCCCGCGCAGCCGCTACCTTGGCAAGGACGTGCCGCAGGAAGTGATGATCTGGCAAGACCCGGTTCCGGCAGTCGACCACAAGCTCGTCACTCCTGCCGACGTGGCATCGCTGAAAGGCAAGATCCTCGCCACCGGCCTTTCCAACAGTGAGCTGATCAGTGCGGCCTGGGCCGCTGCCGCCAGTTTCCGCAATACCGACATGCGCGGCGGTGCAAACGGTGGCCGCGTGGCACTGGCTCCGCAGAAAGACTGGGCGGTGAACAAGCCGGCAGAACTGGCCAGGGTGGTCGGCAAGCTCAAGGAAGTCCAGGCGGATTTCAACCGGGCCAACGCCCGGTCCGGCAAGAAGGTGTCCCTCGCTGACCTGATCGTGCTGGGCGGCAATACCGCTGTTGAAGCTGCTGCTGCCAAGGGCGGGATCAAGGTGGCCGTGGCCTTCAATCCGGGCCGCACGGATGCTTCGCAAGCGCAGACTGACGTGCATTCCTTCGGTTTTCTGGAGCCGCGCGCCGATGCTTTCCGGAACTATTACAGCTCCGCATCGTTCTACGCTCCGGCCGAGGCGCTGGTCGACAAGGCTGACACCCTGGGCCTGTCGGTGCCGGAAATGGCTGTCTTGCTTGGTGGCATGCGTACCCTCGGCACCAATGCGGACGGATCGAAAAACGGTGTCTTCACCAGCCGGCCGGGTGTGCTTTCAAACGACTTCTTTGTAAACCTGGTCGACATGTCAACCGTATGGAAAAAATCGGACAAGGAAGGCCTGTACGAAGGGCGTGACCGCAAGAGCGGTCAGGTCAAGTGGACCGGTACGACCGTTGACCTCGTGTTTGGTTCCAACTCCGAGTTGCGGGCGGTTTCCGAGTTTTATGCCCAGAACGATTCGAAAGAAAAGTTCGTGCAGGACTTCGCCCGTGCCTGGACCAAGGTCATGAACAATGACCGTTTTGACCTCAAGTACTGACCGGCGATCCTGATGGCCGGCCGCCGGATCAACCCTGTGGCAGGGATGGTCCGGCGGGGGCGAAACCCGGGGTTGCACAGCATGTGCAGGGTGCCTGGCCCGGGATTTTTCTGTGGCATCAAAAAAGCTTCACTCAATGAGTGGAGCTTTGTTTTCAAAGATGCCCTTCTTGCCGGGGTAGGATGAAGCGCATTTCCAGCCCGCCAGATACCGCATCCGGGCCCAATGGCCGCAGGATCTCCTCCATCACTGCGCGGCTTGCCTGACGCGTACCGTAAAAGCTGCTGTCGCGCGGGTCCACGCTCAGGATGTAAGGGCAATCCTGGTCATCGTGGAAGGCATGCGTGCCGCAACGATTCTGGTTGGGCAGCAGGACGATCAATGCATTGTTGTCAGCGTCGCAGTACAGGCCGGAATACCAGGCATCATGGTTGTACCAGCCCTGACGGTAATCCTCGTGCCGGACCATGGGGGGCTGCCCGGGCCGGAAAGCAGCCGTTCCGTAACGAGCTGCGCCAGTTGTTCCAGGCTGAGGCTGCTCTTTATTCCCAGAAACCATTCGGATTCGCCGTACACCAGGCCCTCGATGAAACGGGCATACGACGGCGCGCGGAATACTTCCGTCAGCTCATTACCCGTGTCCAGAAAACAGACTTCCGGTTCCGGCTTCACGTCCTCGCTGCCGCAGCCGTAATCAAGCAGCAAAATGGAATGGCCAGACATGCAGGAGAGCAGGTAAAGCCGCTCCAGATGCGGGTTTTCGCCAAACACACCCGCCCATTCATCCGGCTGTATGTAGTCGTGGATGTCAGCTACGGCAACGTAGTCCTTGCCCGGATCAACGGACTCAAGCCGGGCATCATTGACAAACAGGACATGCAGCCTCTTGTCCTGGTCCAGATAGCTTTCATGGCGGAAATATCCGCCGTTCTGCTGCTTCATGTGCCCGCGGTACAGTGCCGGCAAAGGCAGTCCGAACCGGCTTTCGAGGGTATCCAGCTCTCTGTCGCTCAAGCCCGCATGTCCGGGACCAAGGTTTTTCCAGGGACGGATCATGAGATTGTGGCCACGGTAATACCGGCCCTCCAGATCCGCAGGCAGGTATTCATCCTCTCCGTACTCCGTCCAGTAATCATGGCCGGGGCTCCAGAAACGGTCGGAAATGTCGTTGTCGATGCACGGATTGCTCATGCCAGGCTCCCCCTGTTTGCCAGCCCATTGTATCGGCGGTCATGCATGGACATTCGTGTCCTGAATCAAGTCCGTGTCCGGCCGCTTGCATGGGTTTTGCCATCAGTTTGAGTCCGTTTGCGTGATCTCCGGGACAGATCCCGCCGGATCACGGCCGGCAGGGTCGTGGCAGCTGATCGGCTGCCATGGCAGAACCGGCATGCCTGACGGCAAGCGCGGGCAGGCACGGCACAAAATGCCGGCAAGCATGCAATCCGCAGGCATGGCCCGAAAAAAGCTCCGCAACACTTGTTGCAGAGCGTTCAGTGCGTGCAAGAGCGGCACCGGCAGCAGCTGGATGCCGTCATGGTCCGCCACCGGACAGGGGGGCATGACCATGACGTATCCCCGTCCCATGCTCCCCGCGTCGAGGGATTACAGGGTTTTGGCCAGGGCCGTCACCGCCGCGGCAAAGCAGGCCGCCGGCGCATGGGTAATGCCAGCACCCACCTGGCCGACGCCGGCCTCCTTGTGGGCAATCCCGGTGTTGATCACCGGCAGGATGCCGGTATCGATCACCTTGCGCGCATCAATCCCGGCCGCCGTGCCGGCAAAATCGAGTGCCGGCAGGGTAAAGGCCGGGTTCTGGCCGAGGGTGATTTCCCGCATCGCCAGCGAGTGGGCGAGGGCATCGCTGGCCGCCCCGCCGACAAAGCGCACGATGGCCGGGCTGGCCGCCATGGCGAAGCCGCCGACGCCGGCGGTTTCGGTAATCACGCTGTCGCCCAGATCAGGCGCCGCATCGTCCGGGCCGAAGCCGGAGAAGAACAGCCCGTGCACCACCGGGGCCGGCGCGGTAAACCAGGTGTCGCCGGTGCCGGAGAGGCGAATGCCGAATTCCACCCCGTTGCGGCCCATGCCGGTCACCATGCTGGAGCCGGGCACGCCCTCGGCGGCCATCAGCATTGCCTTGCAGGCGGCCATCGACAGGTTGAGGAAGAAGTGGTCGTTGGCCGACACGAATTCGATGGCGGCGGCCTTCTGTTCGTCGTCCATCGGCAGGCGCAGGATGGCCGGCACCAGCTTTTTCAGCAGCAGGCCGGTGGCGGCGGCATTGCGGTTGTGCACCTCGTCGCCCATGTGCAGCGCCTGCGCCATCAGGGGCTTCAGCTCCACGCCGCCCAGCGCGGCCACCGCCGCCGCCAGCACCGGTGCCAGCACATCGCGCATCCAGGCCAGACGGGCCAGCACATCCTCGGAATACGCGCCAAAGCGCAGCACCTTGCCCAGCCCCTCGTTCAGGTTGGAGAAAGTGCGGCGGCCATGCTCGCGGTCTTCGACGATGAAAACCGGCATCGACGGGCTGATGATGCCGCCCATCGGGCCCACGCTATGGTGATGCTGGCACGGGTCAAAGCGGACCGCCCCGCTGGCGGCCAGCGCACGCGCCGCTTCCGGGCTGTCGGCCCAGCCTTCGAACAGGATGGCGCCGACAATCGCGCCCTGCACCGGGCCGCACATGTCGTCCCAGGCAATCGGCGGGCCGGAGTGCAGGATCATCTGCCCGTCCATGCCGGGGATCACCTCGCCGGCCCGGCCAATGCCGACCCAGGCCGGCTGGCTGGCCAGATATGCGGCAAAGGCCTGCGCATTGGCGGCTTCCACCGCCGGGTGGTTAAAGACGGCGGCCAGGGCCAGGCCGGTAGCGCGGTCACCGCTGGCCGGCGGCTGCCACGCCGGATGAATGACTGCCGCGCCCTGCTGGCGGGCAGCATCGGCAAACGAAGCGAGTCCCAGGTTGACGATGGCGAGTTGTTCGCCGAAAAGCTTGCTCATGATGAATTCCTTGGCGGTAACGGTCAGCTGACGATGGCGCGGGCCAGGGCCACGGCTTCGGCGTTGCTGGCTGCGAGGCAGACCCCGAGTGCGGCAAAGCCGGCACGCTGGCGCTCGAAGCCCTGCGGATCTCCCGCCGTGCCGCACACGGTGGCCACCAGCGCCACCTCGCGGCCGGCGTCGGCGGTCAGGCGGCGTACTTCGGTCAGGGTGTCGTGCATGGCGGCCAGCGGATCGTCGTGGGCGCCGAAGCCCAGCACGATGTCGAACAGGATCACCGCCACCGTCTCATCGGCCGCTTCGGCGAGGAAACGCTCGTTGCGCAGGCGATGGTCGATCATCGGGTGCGGCCGCCCGCGAGTGAATTCGTCGTCGCCCAGATCAATCAGGCAATGCCCCGCGCTGTGCCAGACATCGTCCGGTGCCGGTGCCCTGGCGGTCGGCGTGTTGGAACGCAGGCCCGGCAGCGCATCGGCCAGCATCAGGGTGGCTTCGTAGCAGAAGGTGCCACCGGAATAGAGGCCGCGCAGCCGGGTCTGCTGCGGTTGCAGGCGGGCCTTCAGGGCGGCAGCCGTTTCGGGATGCGGCTGCGGCGGTGTGTCTTGCAGCGGCTCGCCGCGCACGCAGGCCACCGCCATGCGGGCGGCGCTTTCCAGCGTGGTGGCGTAGTGCAGGTTGGCATGCTGCGGCAGGCGGGCCGGATCGGCGCCGAGGAAATTCACCACCACCGGCTTGCCAGCGGCAATCGCCGCATCCAGCACCTTGCGCGCCACGGCTTCGGCCGGCGGCTTCGACACCAGCACGATGACCCGGGTGGCGTCGTCTTCGGCCAGGGCGCGGATGCCCGCGAGCATCGACAGGCCGCCAACCGATTCGGCCAGATCATGCCCGCCGGTACCGATGGCCTGGCTGATGCCTTCTCCCAGCGTGTCGATCAGGGTGGTGATCTGTTGCAGGCCGGTGCCCGAGGCACCGACACAGCCGATGGCACCGGCGCGGCATACGTTGGCAAACGCCAGCGGCACGCCGTGGATGATGGCGGTGCCGCAGTCCGGCCCCATCACGATGCGGCCAAGGCCGGTCGCCAGCTGCTTGAGGCGGCGCTCGTCTTCACCCGACACATTGTCGGAGAACAGCATCACGTTCAGGCCGGCGCGCAGGGCTTTTTCCGCTTCGGCGGTGGCATAGGCACCCGGCACTGAAATCAGCGCCAGATTGCTGTCCGGCTGGCGCGACAGCGCCATGGTCAGCGAATTGGCCGGCAGTTCGGCCGGGCCGCCGGCAGACTGGCCGCCCTTGGCTTCCAGCGCCTGGCGGGCGTGGGTCAGCGCTGCGTCAAAGGCCGCTTCCTCGCCCTCAAGGGCGATCAGCAGGTCATTTGGTGCCGCTTCGGGCGGGGTATCAAGCAGGCCGGCGCGGCTCAGGAGGGCGAGGTTGGCCGGGGTGGCCATCACTGCCGAAGCCTGGGTAATACCGTCCAGACGGGCCAGCGCCGCCGACAGCTGCATGAGGGCAACCGAATCACGGTACTGGTTGCGCAGAATCGCGAGATGCAGGGACATGAGGGGTCTCCCGGGGTGGCCGGCAGGGCCACCCGGTAGGGTCATTCGGAATCAGGAAGAAAAGCGGAGGCGCGGATCAGGGCGCGTCGTCAGACGGGCTGGGCTGGCTGCCACGGGTGACGTGGAACAGGAAGCAGCCGGCGGCGATGACGAGATAGCCAATGGCCGGGCCGGTGGCCATGCCGATGCCGAAGCCGGTGGAGTGGATCACGCCGAAGAACGACATCAGGGCTGCCAGCAGGGCAAACACGGCGGCGTGCAGGTAGTTGCGGTCGATCACGCGGGCGACGATCGCGGCCAGCATCATCGCGACCAGGATCGCGCTGGCACCCAGCACCGCCATGCCGTCGTAGAACACGCCGCTGGCGGCCAGCTTGTCGGCGCCGAGGGTGGCGACCGAGGTGCCGGCGGCATTCAGGGTGTTGTCGATGGTGACTTTCACCCAGTCAGCCAGCCACGGGATCAGCGCAATGGCCACGGCCGGGGCGTGTACCTTCGGGGTTTCGCGGAAGGCCTGCGACAGGATCAGCATGGCGATGTACATCAGGATCGGCAGGATGGCGACGATCGGGATGATGTTGAGCAGGATGTTGATCATGCCGAAGGTGCACAGTGCCAGCATGGCCACGCCGGTCGCCCACGAGTAGCCGATGCGGCCGCCGGCCTGTTTCCAGCCCGGGTGGCCAATGTAGACCAGCGTCGGCACCACCGAGCCGAACAGCGCGCCCACCAGCGTGCCGCCTGCGGCGCCGAGGCAGATAGAGCGGGCGCTGTACTTGTCGCCGGCCACTTCGGCGCTTTCCACGTTCATCAGGGTTTCCATGAACAGGTACACCGCCAGCGGGATGGCCGACACCACATACGGGCCGACATTGGCAAAGCCCAGCATCAGCACGTCCAGATGGATCAGCGGCACGTTGAAGCCGACGGTTTCGGTCGCGGCGATGAGCGGTTCCACCTTCATGTAGCCGGTGACCCAGCCGAGGATGGTGCCGATGATGATGGCCAGCAGACCGGCCGGCAGGCGCAGCGGCATCTTGATGTTGGCCAGCCAGCCAAACAGCAGGATGCCAAAGCAGATCAGGCCGAGCCAGGCGGCGTCATACACGCGGAACGACGGCGTCAGCGCGATGTACGACACGGCCATGCCCGCCAGCGTGCCCAGCATGGCGGCGCGCGGCGTCACGCGGCGCAGCCAGTCGCCGATAAAGGCGCCGATGGCGACCACGATACCGTGGACAAACGTCCACGCCATCGCCACGCCCCATGCCAGCCGGGCGTCGCCGGTCTTGGCGATCAGCGGCATCATGATGGCGAAGGTCACAATGAAATAGTGCGGCACCGACAGGCCGTAGGGCAGCGCGGTCACGCTGTCGCGGCCTTCCTTTTTGCCGAGCTTCCACGCCTGCCAGGCGAGGAACAGGTTGCCGAAGGCCAGCGTGACGCCGAAGCCCGGCACGATGCCTTGCCAGACGATGTCACCCGGCAGGGCAAGGACCACCGACAGCAGGAACACGGCGGTCAGGGTGTTGGCCAGCGAATTGCTGAACAGGCCGAAAAAGCCGTCCAGATCGCCACGGGTCCACAGTCGTGGCCCGGTGCCGGATTGTCCGGCGGTTGCTTGCAAGTCACTCATGTTGATTACCTGAAATGAACTGGGAAAAGGGGTTTGCCTGTCCTTCACCGGTTCACGCGGGCATCAGTCACACAACAACAAGATCACAAAGAACATGTTTCATGGCCGGCTCAGTGGCTGGCGGCGGCCTCCCCGGCCTGCGGCTCGTGCGGGCAGTACTGGAACCCCCAGCACAGCAGGGCCGCCAGCAGGTAGGCGCCGGCAATATCCGGGCTGACTGCCCAGCCGATGGCCGGGCCATGGATGAAACCGAAGAACGCCAGCCCGGCACCGGCGGCCGCATAGGCGGCGGCAGCGCGGAAACGCTGGTCGATCAGGAATACGGTAACGGCACCGAATACCAGCCCGCTCAGGATCGCGCCCTGACCCAGCCGGAACATGCCGTCGTAGAGGATGCCGCGCTCGGCCAGGGCCGGCAGGGTCTGGCTGGCCACCAGCCCGGCGGTGTTGAGGGCACCGTCCACCAGTGTCAGCCCCCAGGCGGCAAAGTGCGGCACCATGGCGAACACGATGGCCGGCGCATAGCGGCCCGGATGGGTCTGGAAGGCCTGTGCGGCCACCAAGAGGCTGATGTAGAGCAGGATCGGCAGCACGGCCGGCAGCGGAATCAGCGACAGCAGCACCGGCACGATGCCCAGCACGCACACCGCCAGCACCAGCACACCGTTGGCGAGCGAGTAGCCGATGCGGCCGCCGGCCTGCTTCCAGCCCGGATGACCGATATACACCGCGTTGGCGAACGGACTGCCGAGCAGCGTACCGGTCAGGCTGGCCAGCCCAAGGGCGACCAGCACCTTGCGCAGCGGGTAGCTGTCGCCACCTTTTTCCGCGCTTTCGACGTTGTTCATTGCCTCGATGAAGTCATAGACACCAAACGGAATGGCGGTCACCAGCAGCGGCCAGACGCTTTCCAGCCCGGAGAAAATCGCGGCTACCTGCGGCAGCGGCACATGGAAACCCAGATGGTCGAAGGCACTGCCCAGTGCGGCAAATTCAAGCTGGCCGGTCAGCGCTGCAATGACGATGCCGACGATGACCGCCACCAGCGCGGCGGGCACCCCGAACGGAAAGCGCACCCCGGCAAACCAGCCGCCCAGGATTACCAGCAGGGCCGGCAGGCCGATCCACGGCTGCATGAAGATTTCCATCATCGGCTTGAGCGAGATGAAGGCGAGCGAGACCCCGGCCAACGTGCCCAGCAGGGCCGCGCTCGGCGTCAGTTTGCGGATGGTGGGGGCGACAAAGGCGCCGGCAATGATGACCAGCCCTTCCAGAAACACCCAGGCTGCCCCGGCGTGCCAGGCCAGGATCGGGTCGCCGGTGGTGATCTTGACCGGCAGCATCACCACCATCACCACGATGAACATGTGCGGCACGCTGGCGCCGGAAGGCAGGGCGGTAACGTCGCTGCGGCCGGTACGGCGGGCCAGATCGTAGGCCAGCCAGGCGTAGTAGAGATTGGTCAGCAGCAGCATGACGCCGATGGCGGGCAGGATGCGCCCGAACACCAGCGGGGCGGGGATGCCGACCACGCCGAGCAACAGGCCGGTCAGCACCAGCAGGTTGAGCAGGTTGTTGGTGCCGAGGCCGAAGAGGGCATTGAGATCGCCGGCGACCCAGCAACGCGGAACAAAGGCGGCAGGTGCCGTGGCGGACACGCCCGGTCGGTGCTGCTGGTTCATACTTCCCCTGCCTCGTTTGAGTCCAGAACGGTTGGCAGTCTAGGTGGCAGGGTAAGCCATGCTGTTTGACCTGCGTCAATCGCTTCCGGCCGCTGCAAATATTTGCGCAGGCTTAAATCGATCGTTCAAAAATTTTCACAGACCCGGCTTTCAGCAGGTTTCCTGCAACCAGTGCCGGCAGAAATCCGGGTCTTCCAGCCGGCTGATGGCGTATGCCAGCACCTTGCCCTGGTTGCGGGTCTGCCAAGCGGCCATGATCGGGGTCGGCGGCTTGGGGTCGACCACCGGGCGTTGCAGCAATTGCCCTTTGCGTACCGCATACGCGCACAGGTGACGCGGCATGAAACCGATACCGACGCCCGCGATCAGGAATTGCAGCTTGGCGGCAGTATCCGGGGCGTAGATGACCTTCTGGCCCTTGACCAGCCAGGCTTCTTTCTTGGACAGGCCCATGGCGGTGTCCATGACCGAAATCGCCGGAAAGGCGGCCAGCTCGCGGCTGTCGAGCGGGCTGTGACTGCGGGCCAGCGGGTGCTGCGGACTGATGACGAAATCCCAGTGTACCTCGCCCATCGGCAGGTAGCTCAGGTCGGCTCCCTGCGGCAGGACATTGGGGGCGCCGATGGCCAGGTCGATGCGCCGGTCGATCAGGGCGTCCCACACGCCGTTGTAGACCTCGGTGCGATAGGACTGGCGGCAGGCGGTAAAGCGCTGGTGCAGGTCGGCAGCGAGTCCGGCCAGCGGGGCGGGGTTGAGCAGGTTGTTGAGGCCGACCCGGAACTGCTGCTCGACGCCGCCGTGCAGCTGGGTGATGTCGGCCTGGAGGGTTTCAAGGTCGCGCAGGATGTCGCGGGCGTGCTCAAGGAAATAGCGCCCTTCGGCAGTGAGTTCCACCTGTTTGCCTTCGCGCAGGAACAGCTGGGTGCCGATGGTTTCTTCCAGCTTGCGCACGGTGTAGCTGATGGCCGAGGGCACTTTGTGCAGGCGTTCGGCCGCAGCGCTGAAGCTGCGGTAACGCGCCACGGTTTCCACCACGCGCAGGGCCTCGGTCTGGATGATCATCCGCCCAATCCTTGTCTTGCCGGTTGCGAAGGGCGCCCATCTTAACCCTGTCGGCAGGCTTTCAAAAATTTTGTCCGATCCTGCCGGCTGGCGGCAATTTCATTCGGCCAGCCAGTCGGTCCGCACGCTTAGACTGGCGGCATTGCCTGTCCTGCACCGGATTTGCCGGCGTCAGCCCTTCCTGTTTGCCCCGCCTTGTGCGGTGGCTGATTCCTGACTGGAGTATGTCCCGATGTCCCTGAAAACCCTCAAGGCTGAACCGTACGAGCTTGAATTCGATCCCGGCACCACTGCGCTCATCATGATCGACATGCAGCGCGACTTTGTGGAACCGGGCGGTTTTGGCGAAATGCTGGGCAACGATGTGTCGCTGCTGCGCTCGGCCATCGAACCGTGCCGCCGTCTGCTGGAAGCCGCCCGCAAGGCCGGTGTGTTTGTGGTGCATACCCGTGAAGGCCATCGTGCCGACCTGACCGACTGCCCGCTGGCCAAGCGCCTGCGTGGCGGGCTGGAATGCGGCATTGGCGACAAGGGCCCGATGGGGCGGATCCTGGTGCGCGGCGAATACGGCAACGACATCATCCCCGAGCTGTACCCGGTGGCCGGCGAGCCGGTGGTCGACAAGCCGGGCAAGGGTGCCTTCTTTGCCACCGACCTGGACCTGCTGCTGCGCAACCGCAATATCCGCACCCTGATCGTGTGCGGGGTGACGGTGGAAGTGTGCGTGCACACCACCGTACGTGAAGCCAATGACCGTGGTTACGAATGCGTGGTGCCATCCGACTGCGTGGCCAGCTACTTCCCCGAGTTCTACCGGGTGGCGCTGGAAATGATCAAGGCACAGGGCGGAATCTTCGGCTGGGTGTCGGATGCCGACCGGATCGTTGAAGCGCTGGACGACTGACCGGCCGGCAGGGCGGGCGGCCGGACCCTGTGCGCCACAGCCGCCCGCCCGCGGGCAGGTGCACAGCGTCTTTGCCGGTTGCTGCAACGTGCAGCTCGACAGCCAGGAGCGCTTGCTGCCCCTGCTGTCGGCCAGCCTGCCACTCCAGCCTCATGGCTGGTCGGTCCGTCTGCCGGCCGGCAGCGAATGTCGTGACTGGTATCGTTCCGGGATGCCGGTCACGCTGGATGCCGCCGGCTTGCAGATCGGTCCATGGCCTGCCATGGAATGCCCCGGACAGTCGCCTGCCGGGGCATTCCGGTTGCCGGATCATGGCTGCCTTTCTGCTGCGGGGCTGCAACTGGCCGGGCGGCTGTGGGAACAGCTTTGGCATGTGCCGGCACCGGCATCACAGGGCTGGCACTGCCAGCACCCCTGGGTCTGGCCGGCCTGCCGGCAGGGGCTGTTGTCCCTGGACGAGCCGGAGCAGCTGCCGGCGGCGGTTGCGGATCTGGTCGGGCTGGGCATGGGGCTGACGCCGTCTGGCGATGATTTCCTGTGTGGCCTGATTGCAGCCGTCCGGCTTCATGAGCCTGCGCTGCTGCCGGTTTTTTCGGACTGTCTGCCGGAATGCCTGTCTTCGACGCGGGATATCAGCCGCGACTATCTGCTTTTGTCCCTGGACGGCTGGTTCAGCCCGCTGGTCGTGCGTCTGGTGTGTGCGGTGCAGTCAGCCTGTGCCTGTACGGCCAGGCAGGATTTCGGGCGCCTGCTGGCGCATGGCGCCAGTTCCGGTCGCGATATGGCACTGGGCCTGCTGGGCGGAATGCTGGCATTGCACCGGGCTTTGCCGGAAACGGGGCGGGGAGCAGGTTTGCCTGGTCTCCTGCCGGAATAATCTTTTCCCGAGCTGAGGGTCTGGCTGCGGGTCGCCCGACCGGCGAATGATCGTGCGGCAGCCGTTGTTACGCGACAATGTCCGTGCCGTGTCAGTGGGCTGGCCCGGGTGGCAGGTCGAGGTCCTGAGCGTTGCGGATGTCGGCGGGAGATTTGCTCCGGCCGTTTTGCAGGTGTACGGCCGTGGCAGTTCCTGCCTGTCGTGCGGAAGGACGGTGCTACGCGTTTCCTTGTGCGACAGGGGGAAACATTCGGGTGGTGATGTACGGCCTGGTTTGATGACGGGTACTGCATCTGCAAGGAAGCCGTTGCCGTGCCGTACGGGGTCCTGTTTCTGGCTTGAGAATGGCCCGTCTTGAGAATGCACAAAGCCGCCGGTTGGCGGCTTTGTTGCTGTCAGGCAGAGCGGAGGATTACCGTTCAAAAATCCTGATGGCTTTCAGGGGTGAGTGCATCTGGAGGCTAGCGTGGCCACTGGCACGGTTTTCAAATTCGGACAATGCCTCTTCATGCTGGCGTTCGATACGGGTGCCGTTGATTTCTACGGCGATGATCTTGTTTTTTGCAGTTTCAAAATTCATGGTGACAACTCCTGACCACCATATGGATATACAGGTGGTCTGAACATACAAATATTTTTGTGCGGGCCGACGCAATGCACGGACCGGACAAGAGTGCATTTGTTTTTCTGGTTAAAACACTGAAGGCAGGCATGACCAATCGGGTCTGCTTCCTGCTTCAATGGGTTTGACAGGCCATGCCTGCGTACAGGCAAACACATCACTGACATGGACGGTCAGCACGGTGACCATCTGCGGATGCGGTGAGTAAATTCAGGACCGGATTTATGGTGTTTGCAACATTGAATCCTGGTTGGGACAGGATCCTGTGGCAGTGCAAACCATCCTTGAGACTCTGGCTCTAGACGGCGAAGTATACGCAAATTTTTGAACTTGCAAAGGTTTTTCGAAAAATACTTGGATTACTCCCTGCTGGGTGAGTGACCGCGCAGCAGGGGGTGACGTTGCGCCAACAGGCAACGCAGCTGTATTGGCAGCCTGTACGGCCAGAGTGCCCGGGGCGGGGCAAGCACCCGTGCACCACCTTGTCACGTCAATGCATGTGCAGCCGCATACGGCCGGAATCAGGTTCGTGCCGGGCAGGGCAGTGTGGGGGTTCCTGCACGAGATACCGGCGTGTCTTCGCCTTGTCCGTTGTCCGTGCTGTTCCGGATGGCCATGGTGCCCGATGACTGCGCTGCCGGTTCTGGCCGGACAGGGCACTCAACCGTCACGTCGTGCGTTGTACGGGCATTTCCAATGCCTGGGGCAGAAGGTAAAAACCGGGTTGCTGCCGTTTGCGTAAAACCGGAGGTGTAAGCCATGCCGGCACTGCTGGTCATGAAGATGCCCGGAGATGCTGGTGACCCAGGGGCGCTGCAAGAATTGCTGCCGCAGGCATGTCACCTGCTCAGGCAGCTCACGCTGGCTGACCCGGCATGGCGCATGTCCTTGTACGGATACCGTGGCCGAAAGCCGGACGATGCAATAGGCGCCCGGCTTTCGTGAGCAAGACGGAATGCCTGTCTTGCTCACTTTGTCCTGTGCACCCCTGTCAAAGACATGGCAGCTGTTGCCCTGCCGGCATGCCACCGGTAACAGTTCAGCGGGCCAGGCCCAGCAGCGGGTAGAGGTCCTGCGTGTTGCGGGCATAGGCAATGGATTCGACCCGGCCGTTTTGCAGGCGCATTACCGTGGCAGCCCCTGCCTGTCGCGGCAGGTCGGCCACGCTCGTTTCCTTGTATGCCAAGGCGACGGTAAAAGGCAGGTCGCGCAGCTTGGGCAGGGCAAACATGCGGGTGATCACGCTTGGCATGGCGCTGATGTCAGATACATGGATCACTTGCGGTGCTTTCAGCCGGGCGTGTTCGCCCTTGAATGCTTCGTTGACGAAGGCACTGGTTGCCTTTTCCGAAGTGAAGACCAGCAGGCGTGTGTCAGGGCCCAGTATGTAAGGCGTTCCATGCTGGTCTTCCAGAGTGATGGGGGGCAGGGTACTGCCCTTTGCCAGCGGCGCTGCCTGCAACATGACGGGCAGGCACAGCAGGGCAGAGAGCAGCAGGCGACGGTACATGGCCAGGTTCATCCGGTTCCTCCTGTCAGTCACCTCCGGCGGGTATCCGGAGCGTGTCTGTCTTGATCGTGTTCATGGGAGTAGCTGCCGAACCGGTGGACAGGTGCCGGGCCAGAAAGCCCAGCACCAGGCTGACCGCTGACGCCATGTCGGCAAAGGATTCATGGTCGCCGTCCAGCAGCAGGCATTCGGCCTGAGGACGGGCGGCTGCCAGGCGCAGCGCATCGTCGGCCGGTACGGTATTGTCATGCCTGCCATGCAGTATTAGCAAGGGGCAATTGATGTATGATATAAGATTGACAGGGGCAATTGATTCAAACCGCTGACCGATTACCCGCTGCACATGCCCTAATATCAGTGGCGACAGCCATCGCAGCCAGCGGCCCTGTGAAGCCAGCCAGCGCTGCATCAGTTCTTCCGGATGGGCAAAAGCCGAGATGCTGACCACGGCGGCAATGTCGTTGCGACCGCTGGCAACTAGGATACAGGCTGCCGCGCCGAGGGAATGACCAAGCAGGGCAACCGGACTGTCCGGATGGCTGGCGTGCAACCAGGCGAGGGCTGCGTCGATGTCCTCGGCAAAACGCGGCAGCGAGGCAAAACTGTCCCCGTCGCTGCGCCCGTGGCAACGGGCATCCGGCAGCAGCACTGCGTAGCCTGCTGCATGGGCAGCCTCGGCCGCAGGAGCCAGGTCGCTGCCGTTGCCTCCCCAGCCATGCATCATCAGCAGTACCGGCGCACCCGCGTGCCGGGCCGGCCACCACAACGCTGCCAGCTGGCGCCTGTTGACAGTGGCGATGCGGACAGGCCGTGCCTGCGGCCAGCCGGATTCATGCCCGCGGCGGGGGGCCCGCAATGCCCGCAGCAACGCCAGATGTCCGCCCAGCAGCAAGAGTGCGCATCCGGCCAGAAACAGCAGGCTGTTTGTCATGTCAGTCCAGTCAGTCAAACAACAAAAATATATCATTTTGTATATTGATGGGCTGAATGCGATCCGTCATGAAGGGCGATCTGTCCAGGGAGCCGGCATCCGGTAGTGGTCGGCAGGCAGTGGTTTCTCTCGGGGTCGCATGTGTCCGGGGGGGGGGTATGTCAAAGCCATGCCGGCATCGAAGCCATGTACGGCCAGCAGTTGAGGTGGCTCTGGTCATGGGCGGCTTTTGCCTGCCGGCTGCCATGCAGAGGACTGTTGCTGTCTGGCTGTGGAGTGGCCTGCTTCCTTTTGGTCGCAAGCACGTTCCCGGTTTGCCGGCCGGCTGGATCCGGACACAGGGTGCCTGCTGATGACCATGTGCCAGAGCTGTATGATGATGTCTTGCCGAGGGTGGTTGTTTCAGGTCAGGAGGGTTGCAGCCCGCCCGGCCTGAAAATGGCCACAGTATCCGGTCAAATTGCCTTGGTAACAGGCCAGTATGGCGTTCTTTTGTCCTGACCGCTGCCGGCAGAGGGCTGTACCGCTTGTTGCCGCAGGTTTCCGTGTACCTGATGTGCTGGTTTTCGCCCCGGAACGACCGCCCGGCCTGCGTGTCTGCTGCAGTGCTGCTTACCAGGGCTGGTTGGCCGGTCCGACTGTCAACTCGTTGATTGCAGTGTCCTCCGGCTGGTCAATGGCAAACGATACTGCACTGGCTATACGCTCGGCCGGGATGCCGTACTTGTCATACAGTACCTGCATCTGTCGGCGTGCTCCGGCTTCATTGATGCTGTCGAGCAGGCTGGTATTGATGGCGGCCGGGTAGATTGTCGTGGTGCGGATATTGCGGCCCTCCATGGCCGACTCCATGCGCAGCACCTCCATGAACTCGCGCACGAACCATTTGGTGCCTCCGTATACCGCACAGCCCGGATAGGCCTTGAGCCCGGCGACCGACGATGTAGCAATGACATGGCCGGATTTCTGCGACAGGAAAACCGGCAGGACGGCTGCCACGCCATTCAGTACGCCCTTGATGTTGACATCGATCATGCGGTGCCAGTCCGCGGTTTTGAGGGCCGAAAGCGGAGAAACGGGCATCATGCCGGCGTTGAGGAAGATGGCGTCCACCCGGCCGAATTCGTCCATGGCCAGCCGTACGAGGCGCTCATTGTCTTCCGGGCGGGTGACATCCGTTTCCTGGCCGACTGCCTCGCCGCCATCCAGCCTGATCCCGTCGGCAATCCGTTGTAACCAGTCTGCACGCCTGGCACCCAGCACCACTCTGGCACCCTGGCTGGCAAGCAGTCTGGCCGTTGCTTCGCCGATACCGGACGAACCGCCGGTGATGATGACAACCTTGTCTTTGATCATGCCGTTTCTCCGTTGCAGTCAGGGCCGGCGGGCTGCCGGCACCAATGGCCTGTGGGGGATGCCTGAACGATGGTCCGTCCGTGTCGCTGCCGTACCCGGCAAGGGCGAAGCCGAGACCGGCCGGCTCACCGGTATCTGATCCGGCGCATCGTGTTTGCACTATCGGCAATACCGGCCGGCTTGCTGTCCGGCTCCGACGCGCGACAGCCTGTTGCCGATCTGCGGCTGCCGCTCTGGCGACCGGTGCCATACCGGTCGGCCGACCGTAATCCGCAGCAGGATGCCCTCCTTGTGGGCCACGGGGCTGGTTGCCTGAGGGGCTGTGTATCCGTCTTTGGTGCGGATCAGTCTGGTCTTGCCAGGCCCGCCGGCAAGTTGTGCCGGCCAAAGAGCCTGGCCGGTCGCTCCGCCGCACATGTCCATCAGGCTGAGCCGCGTGAGGGGCGGTGCTTGGGAGTCGCCTTGCCTGCGGCGGCTCATGTTGTGGCATGGACGGCGCCATGTGTGGGGCGAGCGGATGTTTTCACTGCGGATGACCGTGACGAGCCCATGACAGGAAACGCGGTTTACTGTCTGTAGTCAGCGTCGTTTGCGGCAACGTTCCGAGCAGTATTTCACTTCGTCCCAGCACAGGGCCCATTTGCGCCGCCAGTTCATGGGCTTGCCGCAGACAATGCAGGGTTTGGCAGGCAGGGCTGACTTGTTGCCCTTGAACGCGGTTTTCATTGGTGCCATCCCTCGTCGCGTACCGACAGCATGCGCCGCAGCAGGCGCAGTGGCGGGCCGACCAATGGCAGTTTGTGCAGCAGTTCTTCGGCCGAGTCCCAGTAGTCGCGATGGCAGGTCACCTTGCCGGACCGGTCAAGGTGCAGGTGGCTGCCACCATGCAGGTGCCAGATCCTGGCTCCCCGGCGAAAGCGGAAATCCCAGGTCATGAAGGCCTGCGTACCGTCCAGCAACTGGTCGTGGATGATGAACACCGGTTCGTCCAGCGTCTTGAACATGTGACGGAATACAGCCGCTATGCCGTCGCGGCTCCGCACCGTGTTGAAAGGATCCTTGAAGCAGGCAGAGGCCGTGTAAAAACGGCCGATGTCTTCAAGAGACACCGGGTCCAGGCTGGCATACCAGTCGGCCAGTGCTGCCAGCTGCGTCCTCAGTTCCGCGCCAGACGGCGCAGCAGCGGCAGCCTCAGGCGATAGGGCAGCATCGCGATCAGCTTGATCCATAACGTGAACCTGCGTGGGAAGTGGATTTCAAAACGCCCGCGTTCCAGACCGCGCACGATAAAGGCCGCAGCATCGTCCGGGCTGATGATGGCCGGCATGGAAAAATCGTTGAGGGCCGTCAGCCGGGTGGAGACAAAGCCGGGATTGACCAGGTACACCCCGAGGTGGTGCTGCCTGAGTTCGGCATGCAGCAGTTCGGCCAGATTGATCAGTGCCGCCTTGCCCGGCCCGTAAACGCAGGCACCGGGCAGGCCGATGTAGCCTGCCACACTGGCCACCAGCACGATGCCGCCCGACTGGCGGGCCATCAGGTCAGGCAGGATGGTCTCGAGGCCGAAATACACGCCGGCCAGATTGGTGTCGAGGGTCTGGCGGACGCGTTCGTGCTGCAACTGCCAGCTCTGTTCGGGCCGGTAATCGGCCGCGCAGAACACGACCAGGTCCGGCAGGCTTTCCTGTTCGCGCATGTGCGCCCAGCACTGGCGCCACGAGGCAGGGTCGGTTACGTCGTGCGGCAGGACAAGGGCGCGCGGATGTGTGCCGGCGACCTCTTCCAGCCGGGCTTGCCGCCGGGCGGACAGTACGACTTCTGCTCCCTTGCCGAGCAGCCGGTGTGCCAGGGCCGCGCCGATGCCGCTGGACGCACCGATGATCCAGACGCGCTGGCGGCTCCAGTCGCGGACCGGCGGGTTAAGCGGTGCGGGCCACATGGTTTCACGCCTGCTTGCGGAAGAACAGGCTGACTTCGCCCAGCCCGAACCCGTACTTGCTCATGCGGGCGCTGTTGAGCATGGTGTGCTCGTCCACCAGGAACATCCAGTCATCGAAATCCACGGCCCATTCGCGGCCGCCCACCGGCAAGCGCAGGACATAGCGCCAGTGCAGGGCATTGCCCGACACTTCACCTTCCGCCTCGCCGATGACGTCTGCGGCCGTACCGCGCCACTTGCCGTTGCCTTTGGGCTCCAGCCGCCATGTCCGCTGCTGTCGTGTACCGTCGGCATAGACGAAGCGTTCGTCCAGCAGCAGCGCATCGCCTTCGCGGCGGCCGGTGATGTCGACCGTAAAGCGCTTGACCAGAAGGCCGTTGCGGTCGCGGAACATGCCCCAGGCCTGGGTGTGGCCACCGAAAAAGCGGTACAGGTCCAGCTTCGGCGCATTGTCACGGTAGTCCTGCACGCTGGGGGTGCTGCATCCGGTCAGCAGGGCCACCAGCAGGGCGGTCAGTCGTTTCATGGGCGGGCCTCTTGCAGCAGGAACTGCGAAACGCCAATGCTTTCTTCGTCAAAACCGGCCTCGCAGTAGCACAGGTAAAGCCGCCACAGCCGGATGAAAGCCTCGTCAAAACCCAGCCTGCGGACCGGATCCGGCACGCCGTCAAAGGCATGTCGCCAGCGGCGCAGGGTTTCTGCATAGTCGTGGCCGAAATCCAGCCGGTCGCAGGTGTCGAGACAGGCCTTGCGTGCTTGGTTCATGAATTCGCTGCGGCTTGGCAGCATGCCGCCGGGAAAGATGAATTCCTGGATGAAGTCACTGCCGGTCCGGTATTGCCCGAACCTGCTTTCATCGATGGTAATGCTCTGTACCAGGGCCTTGCCGCCGGGCTTGAGCAGGCTGCGCACCTTGCCGAAGTATTCCTGCCAGTAGGCTTCTCCGACGGCTTCGAACATTTCGATTGAAACGATCGCATCGTACCGGCCGTCAAGGTCGCGGTAATCCTGCCATTCGAGGCTGACCAGCGCATTGCCGGCCAGACGCTGCCGTGCGTGTTCCAGCTGGGCGCCGGAAATGGTGATGCCGTGAACGGCAATGCCCTGCCGTGCTGCATGCTCGGCAAATCCGCCCCAGCCGCAGCCGATCTCCAGTACCCGCATGCCGGGGCGCAGGTCCAGTACGGTGCAGATGCGCTGGTATTTGGCGGTCTGCGCCTCGGCCAGCGGCATGTCGTAATGTCCGTCAAACCAGGCACTGGAGTAGGTCAGGCCCGGGTCCAGCCACAGCCGGTAGAACTCGTTGCCAAGATCATAGTGGGCGTGGATGTTGTGCTGGCTGCCTGCCCGGCTGTTGCGGCGCAGCCGGTGTTTCAGCCAGTACCAGACGCGTGCCGGCAGGCTGCCTGCCGTTGTGGAGCCCAGTACCGTTTCGTTGCGCAGCGCCAGCCGCAGCAGCGAGGTAGGGTCGGGAGTGTCAAGCAGGCCATCGCGGAATGCCTCGGCAAAGCCGATGTCACCCGCCAGCAGCAGCTTGCGGCAGGCAGCCCAGTCGTGGATGTGCAATTCGGCCTCCGGCTGCTCGCCTGGCGTGCCGAACCAATATGCCGAACCGTCCGGTGCGGTCAGGCGAAGATGGCCGTGTGCCAGTTGCCTTAACCGTGCCAGCAGGATGCGCGCTGCCGGCGGCACAGGCATTGATGAGGGTGCATTGAGGGTGCGGGATAGGCTCATGGTTGGCATTCCTGTCCGTGAGTCAGGGTGCTGGCGGGAGGTCGGGGTTTGCCGAAGAACGGCACTTTCTTCAGCCACAGGCGCAAGGCCTGCCAGTGGATGCGGACGATGACCGACACGGTCAGCAGTGGCTGGCGCAGCAGGGCTGCACCGGCACTGGCAGATGTCAGGGGCGTCATCCGGCCGGAGACGGCGGTGTTGAGTACTGCACCTTCGGCATCGTGGTAATCGATGCGCATCAGCATATGGTCGGGTTTTTCTGTCAGACGGAAGCGGTAATGACCCTCGACACGGCAGAAGGGCGAAACGTGCAGGCATTTGAGGCAGGTGAGAACGGAGCCGGACATCAGCGGTTCGCCGTTCCTGTTGGCCAGCAGGTAGGCGTGGTGTTCGCCGAAGGTGTTGTTGACGTCAGCGAGGACGGCGACCAGGCGGCCTTCTGCATCATGGCAATACCAGAAGCTGACCGGATTGAAGACGTAACCGAACAGCCGGGGAAAGGTCTGGAGCCAGACTTCACCGTCATGTGGCAGGCCGGCTTCGGCCAGCTGGCGGTGTATCCAGGGCAACAGGGGGCTGCCGTCGCGCGGGCCGTAATCCCGGGTGCGGACCGACATCAGCCGGCAGCGGTCCACACCGAACCAGGCATTGCCGGTGTCATCCAGTGCGGACAGGCGCAGGCGCACGGCGAACACCGGGTAGAGGAAACGGTGGCGGACGGGGCGCAGCCGCCGGTGCATGACCATGCCCCGGACCAGATAGGCGTTGGTCATGAGTCCGGCCTCGCCCAGTGCGGCAGTTCGACAAAATCACGCGCAACGCGCAGGGCCGATTTGAGCCCGTCCTCATGGAAGCCGTAGCCCGTCCAGGCCCCGGCAAACCAGGTGTGCCGCCGGCCCTGCAAGTCTGGCAGACGTGCTTGGGCCTGCACGGCAGCCTGGTCGAGCAGAGGGTGTTCGTACTCGAACCGGGCATGTTCCAGTGCAGGGATGGGTTCGTGCACCGGATTGAGGGTGACGATGACCGGTGATGAAACCGGCAGCGGTTGCAGCATGTTGAGCAGGTAGCTGACGCAGACGGCACGCCGGTCCGGCTGGCTGCTGTCTGCGAGGAAGTTCCAGGCGGCCCGGACTTTCTGCCGCCTCGGCAGCAGACGGGGGTCGCCATGCAGTACGGCGGTATTGCGCTGGTAGCGTACGGCCTCCAGCACGGCGCGTTCGTCGGCGTCCGCATCCACCAGAATGGCTAGCGTCTGCGGGGCATGGGTGGCGAAAACCACGCTATCAAAGCGCTCGTCGCCATGACGGCTGCTGACGGTTACGCCTTCGGTGTCGCGGCGGACCGCCTGTACCGGAGATGACAGGCGCAGGTCGGGAATCCGTTCCAGCAGCTTGTGTACGTACTGGCGGGCTCCTCCGGGGACGGTGAACCAGCGGGGACGCTCACGGATCTGCAACAGGCCGTGGTTCATGCAGAAACGCAGGAAGGTGGCGGCGGGAAAACCGAGGATTTCCTGGCTGGGACTGGACCAGATGGCAGCTGCCATGGGTACGAGGTAATGATCACGGAAACGCTGGCCGAAGCCTTCGCGTTGCAGCAGTTCGCCCAGGGTCAGTGCGTGGCCGCTGGCGTTTTCCAGCAGTCGTGGTGCGGCCCTGTTGAAGCGCAGGATGTCTTGCAGCATGCCGTGAAAGCCTGGCGACAACAGCTTGCTGCGCTGGGCGAACACGGTGTCGAGGTTGCTGCCGGCCCATTCGTCACGTCCCTGGTCCAGTGACACGCTGAAGGACATTTCGGTACTGCAGGACGGTATGCCCAGTTCGGCAAACAGGGCGATCAGGTTGGGGTAGGTGCGTTCGTTGAAAACCAGAAAGCCGGTGTCCACCGCAAACCTGTGGCCGTCCACTTCGAGGTCTACCGTATTGGTATGGCCACCGGCGTAACCGGCTGCCTCGAACAGGGTGACATCGTGACGGCCGGCCAGCAGCCATGCGCTGCCGAGACCGGCAATGCCCGCGCCGATGACGGCGATGCGCTGACGCTGGACCGGGAGTGTTTTCACCTTGCCTCCTGTTCGGGACGGGCCTGTTGTGGAAACCGCTTGGCAGGGCGTTGGGCCGTGCATATATCGATGTATATACCGGCTTGAAAAAAAAGATACTCGTCAGTAAAGGGTTGCACCAATGAGCATCATGGGCAGGCTCAGTTTCAAGGATCAGGCATTCAGGCTGCGCGAGCAGGCCGTACTGGATGTCACGACAACCTTGCTGGCCAGCAAGGGTTTTGACCTGATGACCATGGACGATGTGGCCGAGGGGGCGGGACTTTCCAAGCCCAGTCTCTACAAGCATTTCCGCTCGAAAGAAGCGCTCGCCACGGAGGTGATGATCCGGTTGCTGGACCGGGCGCTGGAGCATCTGGACGCGCAGGATCCTGTCATGGACGGCAAGGCACGGCTGGACAACCTGATGGAATGGGCCTTGCGCACGAGGCTGGAGGGCGGGTTACCGTTCCTGCCTTCAACCAGTCCGCATGTGCGGGACATGCTGATGCACAGCGTCCGTTACTCCTTGCGCATCTACAGGCTGCACACGCAGTTGCAGCAACTCGTCGAGCAGGCCCGTACCGAGGGCAGCATCCGCAACGATCTGCCGACCGACGTGCTGCTGTACGCGTATTACTCGCGCACATGCGATCCGGCGGTTGATTACATGAAGGATTTTGGCCGGTACGACGATGACGAAATCATCGCTTGCATGCGCAGCATCATGTTTTCCGGCATTGCCGCATCCTGACCAGGTTGCTGCATCTACCCGGAATTCTCTGTGTCTGGAGTCCGTCACGGGCAAAGGCTGGCGACAACTGCATGAGGCGTGACTTTGCTGCAAGGTGGCTGCCAGTCCAGCGCAAGGGCGGCGACCGGGCAGGATCGTCGCAGGCATGTCCTTGGTGCGTTGCCTGCATGCTGCGGGGGATGCATGAGCCTTGATGGGACATGAGGAAAGTACCCCGCCGTAGCGGACGCAAAAAACCCGCCCGGAGCAGGGAGGGGATATGTCCGGGGGGCCGCTCAGTCGAACACGTTGTCCAGAATGTTGGCCACGATCAGCCCCGTGAGGGACACCAGTACGAGATCCCGGCCAACGACATACCACTGGTGTCCGTCGTAGTGCGGCAGGCGGCCCAGGAGTGATGCCGGAACGGTCTGTTTGGCGATGCTTGGAGGCAGCGGCTTGCCGCGGGCCAGGTTTTTGGCGATGCCCGGAGGCAGGGGCTTGTACCCGCCCAGATGATATTCTCGCGCCCAAAGCCTGGCCTGGGAGGCCGTGATGCCGACAGTAGCCAGATCGCGCGGAGGTCTGCCATGGTCCCGGCCTGCCCGTTTGTCCTGCTTGCCCGGGGCGCCGCTGTTTTCGCGGTAACCATGGTCGCGTTCAAACTTTTTGTGGTCAGGCTTGCCCTTGCTCTTGCCCGGATGACCGGATTCGGACTTGAAATGCTCAGGCTTGCCTTTGCCTTCCGGTGGTGCTGACCACGCCGGTACGGCGAGCATGATGGCTAACGCACCGGCAATCAGCGGTTGGTACTTGCCTTGCATGGCGGTCTCCTCGGATCGTTGTGGGTGGCAGTGCTGACCGTGCCTGCTTGCCGGGCATGGTCATGACCTGACACTTTCCATCGTAACGATACGGACACCGGACTGACCAGCGCCGGCATGTAAGCCAAGGTTTCAGCTTTCGGTTCTTGCCTGCTCTTCGATTTTTCCCCTGATCCTGCGTGCAATCTCGTCCTCGATGGACTGGCGGTCCTTGGCATCCATTTTTTCCAGGTCTGCCTCCGTCAGGTCCATGGCCTTCAGGATCTGGTCACGCAAATGCTCGATGGGCGTTTTCTTCATGTATTCAGCCAGTTCGGCCAGCAGTTTTTCATGGCTGGATGGCTCCGGGGGACTGGATTCGGGCTGCCTGTTCTCGTAAAGATCCTTGCCGGGCAGATTGGCTTGGGCAAGAACATCGGAAAACGACTGGCCGGACGGTTGTGATCCTGCCGGTTTGCCATGGCTGTAACCGGTGGATGCCGGGTTGACTGGTGACAACATGGAAGCGTCCTTGCTGGATGGGCGTGCAGGAACAACAGTTTACTGATTAATGGTCAATTTTAATGTCTTTTTTGGAGGGGGAACGGGCCATGGCGCGTTCGGGCGAGGGATGCAGGGCATCACTGCATCATGGCAGCCACTTGCAGGTGGCCCTGGGTTCCCTGCACGCACTGCTGATCCGGCTTTTGCAGTCGGGAGGGCAAAAAGTTTGGCTACACTGTTTCCTTGGATAGTTGATGCAGAAACGAAACATGAAGCAAATCCTGACCGGACTGACCCTGTCCGTCACCATTTCCGGTTGTATCAGCACGGGCCCCGGCGGGCAGACCGGCATCCATGCTGAAACCGCTGCACTGGTGGCCGGTACGGCTCTGGCGACCGCCGTCATGATGAATGCGGCCAATACGGAAACGCAGGTGGTGACTTACCCGTCATACCCGGAGCGCTTTGACAGACCTGTTCATGCAGGCAGAGGTGGCCAGATTGAAACCGGTCGCAGGGGCCTGTGTCTGGACATCAGCCGGCAAGTCGTAAACGGTGCCCCGTTGCAGACCTGGAACTGCAACGGACGGGTCAACCAGCGATTCAGGCGGGTGGGAGAGGAAATACGCATTGACGGCAAGTGTCTGGACGTGGCCGGCCTGAACCAGCAGGATGGCGCCCGCGTGATTGCATACACCTGCAACGGGGGCGAGAACCAGCGCTGGGATGTGAGCGACGGCATGATCCGCAGCCGGATGAACGGCAAATGCCTGGATGTCTCCGGTGAGCGTTTTGAACAAGGCACGTCTGTCATCATGTGGCGCTGTCATGGTAGCCGCAACCAGCGTTTCAGCTGGCAATAGGCGCATGGATCGCCTGTGTGAGTCCGGACAGATCCGTGTCCGGTCCCTTGGCGATTGTTCCTTGCAGGTCGGGCTGCTGCCGGTGTTGCATGCGGCTGTTTGTGGATGCCCGCCCGGTTTTTTTGCCTACCCCGGTACATGCCGGAAGGTACGGGATCAGGCAGTCATTCGCCCGGTGCATGCTTGAACGGGGTTTGATGGGCAGATGGTTTTTGCGGTTGCCAATCCTGGCGCTTGCTGCTGAGCCAAGGGGCTCCGGGCCCGGAGGCTGGCGCGGCTGTTCCCTGCCAAATCCAACAGCCTTGTAAGCTCAAGGGATTGATTGCCTGATCCTCCGTGGTCGATGAAACAGGCAGCCTTTCGATGAGCATGCGGCATGCCTGACCAACATGGCGCTTGTGCCGTCATCGCATCCGGAGAGATCATCCTGCCAAAACAGGGTGTTGGCTGTCGTGGTTGCCAGCCATTGCGGGCAAACCGGACCGCTGCCTGATGCCGATACTGTCATCGCCTGCTGCACTTTTGCTCCAGGCACATGCGGTCTTTCACAGGGTATTTCCGCAAAAGACGTGATACAAACTGGCGTGCCGTTAGTCAATTGCCTTGTCCTGCTGTCAGGGTGAGGTTCCATGCAACACGAGAAAGCGCAGGTTTTCCCGTCCAGACGATTTCCAGACCGACATGACCGATTCCAATACGCCTTACCTGACCTACAAGCTGGACCTGATCAAGACCATTGCCAGCAAGGCTGCCGACGCCCATTACCGTAAGGCATTCAACCTGCGCATACGGGAACTGCGGGTCCTGCGTCTGGTGCATCGTTTTCCCGGCATCACGGCTACCGAGCTGGGGAGCAAGCTGGTGGTGGACAAGACCTTGTTGTCCAAAAACATTGCCCACCTAGAAACGCGCGGGCTGATCATCCGCGAAGCCGATGCCAGGGACAACCGCCTGCAGTGTCTGAACCTGACCGAGGCCGGTCTGAAAATCTGGCAAGAGAGCGAACGGATCGGGCGCGGGCTGGAGGACGAAATGTTTTCCGGGCTGACCCCGGACGAATGGGACGAACTGCACGATCTGCTTGATCGCGTCATCCTGTCTTTCAACCGCTGGAGTGCCAAAGGACAAGCCGGTCCGCGAGGTGGATAGGCAGCATGCCAGACGAGCGAGGGAGCAGAAGGCGTTTGCCTTGACGCAAGCTCCTTGGTGGCAGCCGGACATGTGCCTTGGCACAGCAAGGCGCTTGCACATCGGCGCCGGTTACGTATTGCAGCCGGCGTCGCGCGTCGACAGGGCAAGTACTGTTGCGGCAGCAGCCTGCTTCCCGGTCATGGCATCAAGCTGACCGGAGCTTTCGCCCTTTGCCAGAGACCCGGGCCGGGGTTGCCCGGTTGCTGTTTGCCTGCCCGGATCATGCAAACGGCCGACGGTTCAGCGTGTCGTGCGCCTGTGCAACCGGTTCCAGCCGGAATGGCATCCGCCATCGTACTGGCTGGTCATTTGCGCTTTCCCCGGGCTGACGGACCGAGGCCGGGCTGGTCCATTGCGGGGTTCATGCCGGCTACCTGGTTCATCAGCAGACTATTTCGTCCAGCAAACACCTGTGCTTTTGGCCGGATTCCCGGGGGAGCCATGCACAAGTGTGTCGCTCAGGAGGGAAGGGCCGGAGTTTTACGATGGCCCGGGGTGATGATCACCGAATACGGTTCTGGTTGCCGTGCGGGATCAAGTGCAGTTTCCGGCTGCACTTGATCCTTTATTGATCCTCTATTTCTTGGCTGCCGCTTGTTCCATCGCAGTCAGGAATGCACGTGTGTACTGCCGGTTTTTTTCCAGGACAGCCAGCAAGCGTTCAATCGCAGATGCCGTTTTGGGGCTCATTTTGTGCTCCATTTCTGTGCGTATGCACTGGCAGTGGACATCGTGGTGCATTTTGGTGCGTATGAGGCGTTGTCATGCTCTGGCCAAAAGCAGCGTGGCACCTTCTCATGCCCACCTTTCGAGCAAGTTTGATGCCATGAATGATGAGTGCATTAACGGTGCTTGTACGTCCGGCATGCACAGGCATGGTCGTCGCGGCGCCTTGCGCGCCTGGAGAACCTTTCTGCCGGCTGATGCGCAAAACCGTGCATGCATCGCCTCCGTTACCGTGCGGTCGATCAAGGGGTATTCCATGCGGTAGCACCGGGGCAGGGGCTGCAAACCTGTCATGCCGGGATATCCAGAATCCGCTTGGCAACAGATAATGTTTTTTACATTGCCAGTGTGTATTGCACAGGAATTTTTTACCAATCGTCATAATCACCTGTCGCCAACAGGGTTAAAATGCGCCCCTTCGCACGGTGCGCCGACCTCTTCCAGTACCTGATTTATGTCCAAGCCAGTTTCCCCGCATGTCTCCATCACTGCCGCTGCCCTGCATGTCTGGGTCGATGCCGGATCATTGCAGATTGCCGCCTGTCATGGCGACTGCTCCGGAGTCCTGCCGCTACCACCCGGCGACAGCATGCCGCTGGCACAGTGCTGGCCTGAATTGCTTGCCCTGGTCAATGGCATGCAACCGGGAGACGTGCGGGAATGCATGGTCGAATACCAGCAAAGGCTGCCGTTGCCGCACACTCTCGCCGTCAGGGCATTCAGATGCAGCGGAGCAGGGCAACAGATCGCGATCGAGTGCCGGATTGCAGCCGACGAACAGGTCAGTTGCCGGCAGTTGTCGGCATTTCACGCCATTTTTGACCAGATGCGTGACGGAGCCATGCTCACTGACGCCAGAGGGCGGATTCTGGATGTCAATCCGGCATTTTGCCGGGTTACCGGCTATTCCCGAGAAGAGGCCATCGGACACACCCCCAGGCTGTTGCAGTCCGGCCGGCAGTCTCCGGCCTTTTACGACACGCTGTGGCAACAGCTGGCGGATGAAGGCGTCTGGCAGGGCGAGCTCTGGAACCGGCGCAAATCCGGCGAAGCGTATCTCGAACGACTGACCATCCGGGCCGTGAAGGATGCCGGAGGACAGATCAGCCACTACATTGCCGTGTTCTACGATCTGGAAGAACTGCGCAACATGGAAGCACGGTTTGTCCGCATGACGCGCTATGACAACCTGACCGGCCTGTCCAGCCGCCAGCAGTTCATCGACAGCCTGCCGCAAGTGTTGTTGCAGGCCGGCCAGCAACAACAACCCCTGTTGCTGGCCCATCTGGACCTCGACCGGTTTTCCGACATCAACCAGGAACACGGTGCCCTGGCCGGCGACCAGGTGCTGGTTGAACTCTCGGTCCGCCTGAAATCCGGATTGACCGAAAATGACCGTCTGGCCCGCCTGTCTGGTGATGATTTTGTCATGATGCTGTCCGGCGGCACGCCGGAAGGGCTGACTGCCCGGCTGGAAACCCTGCATGCCAGCATTGAAGGCCACTACTGGTCGATCGGCCACGGACGCGAATTGCGTGCCAGCGTCGGTGGCGTGATCTGGCTGCCGCAATCCGACGCCAATCCTGACGGCATGATGCGCCAGGCATTTTCCGCCATGCTGGTTGCCAAGCAGGAAGGCGGCGCCTGCGTACGGATCTTCGATCACACCGAAGACAGTGAAACCCGTGCCCGCCATGCCCTGCTGGAAGACCTGCGGCGCGGGCTGTTCGCTGGTGAGCTGGTGCTCTATTACCAGCCCAAGGTGGACCTGCGCCATGCCACGGTGATCGGCGCCGAGGCGCTGATCCGCTGGCAACATCCTGAACGCGGCCTGCTGTCACCCATGGTTTTCATGCCGCTGGCAGAAAACTCGGACCTCATCATCAAGATCGGCCGCTGGGTGCTGGAGCGTGCCCTGATGCAGCTGTCGCTCTGGAACGCCGAAGGTCTGGACCTCGTGGTCAGCGTCAACCTGTCTGCACGCGAACTGCACGATCCGCAGCTGGTCAATGACCTGAAAAATGCCCTTGAGCGCTATCCCCTGGTGCGGCCGGGGCAGCTTGAATTCGAGATTCTCGAATCAGCCGCCATTGCCAACATGGAACGCACGATGGCGCTGATCAACGATTGCCGCGAGCTGGGCGTACGGTTTGCCCTAGACGATTTCGGTACGGGCTATTCCTCGCTGGCCTACCTCAAGAGCCTGAATGTCGACACGGTAAAAATCGACCAGCTGTTCGTGCGCGACCTGCCGCTCAATACGCTTGACCAGACCATCGTGCGCGGCATCGTCACCATGGTGGACGGGTTTGGCCGCAGCCTGATTGCCGAAGGTGCCGAAAGTGCCGAACACATGACGTTGCTGCAATCCCTCGGCTGCCATCTGGTACAGGGATACGGCATTGCCCGTCCGATGCCGGCAGACGACATCGTGGCCTGGGTCAACTCGGCATCGCAGTGCGTGGCCGAATCGTCCGGGGCTGCCTGAAGCCGGAACCGGCGACCCCCGGGATTCCCGGCAGGGACATCCTTTGCCGGGAGCAGCAGGCATGGTCAGCGGTGCGGACTGCTGCCTGTCGTCATGCCGGGCATGAAGCGGCCAAAGACAAACCGCGACATCTGCCGGTGTCCGGCCAGTGCAGCCTGAAGGCGCAGCACTTCGGAATCCAGCCGCTGGAGCCAGTCGAGATAATGGCGGGTGGTGTCGTCACTGACCTGTGGCAGCAGGGTGGCAAACCGGTCATCCAGCACTTCAACCGGTTCGTCACCGGCCTCGCCGGCCACACAGCGCTCCAGCCGTTCCAGATGGGCTTTGACCCCGGCAGCCAGCGTGACCAGTTCCGGGTGATCCGTCAGCGCTGTGGCCGGCAGGTGCGGCAACAGGCTGATTTCCACCGCATAGTGCTTGATCAGCACCAGGGAGGCGTACTGGCGGCTCAGGGCACTGGCACCTCCTGAGGGAAACAGCAGCGCCTCGTGCCGCAGGGCACCGATATGATCAGCCAGCGCACGGTACAGCTTTTCCAGCTCCATGACCTCCGGGTGGCCGGGCAGGCAGTTGGGGTCTGGGCAGGCCGTTCCGTCACTCGCTTCGCCCGCTGCGGGAGACAAACGGCTCATGAGGATGCCGGCAACCCGGTCGAAAAACTGCCGGCTCAACCGCACAAACTCGGGTTTGACCCGCGGCAGGATGATGATGGCCATGCATACTGCTGCCAGCGCACCGATGGCGGTATCGGCGATTTTTTCGACATAGGTGTCGACCGTATTGCCAAACACCAGTGCGTACATCTGCGCCACGCTCAGGTTGACCCAGAACAGCCGCACCCGCGTATTGCGTTGCACGATGAAGAGCGATACCCACAGGAATACGTACAGGGCGATCAGTTCGTCGGCGATATTGCCATGCAGCATGTGCGACAGTGTCATCCCGGCCAGAATGCCGGCGAGGGTGGCAAAAATCCGGTCGACAGCCGTTTTCATGGTGTCACCCAGTCCGCCGTTGCAGACCAGGAAAGCTGCCAGCATGGCCCAGCGCGGGCGCTGTTCATGCAGGGCGAAGGTAATGCCATAAGCGAGGGCACTGGCAGCCATGCCCATCAAGGCCATGCGGATTGCCGGTACCCAGCTGCTGGCCGGCGTCGGTGCGTCGCTGTTCTGTGGTACGGCTGGCGCCGCAGACGGTGTGGATTCGTAGCAGGACAGGTTGTCCAGCGCATCCAGTGCCACCAGCAGCGCCCGGCGTGCATGCCAGAGTGCAGGGGGTTCGCCGTCCAGCTGTTGCGGCCTGAGGTCCGGATTGCCGGCCTGGGCCTCCAGGACGCGCAGGCTGCGCAAGGCTTCGCCGTTGTCACCGGCTTCGCTGAAAATGGCCGTCAGCAGGCTTTCCGCCGCCCGTTGCAGGTCCGACAGGTGCAGGCGCAGGTTGTTGCGTGCTTCCGGATCGGCAAACAGCAGGTCGTTGGCCGGGCTGACGATCAGCCCGTCAGTCAGCTCCAGCACATTGTTGAGCGGGTCCAGCGCATGAAAGCGCCGGTTGTGCACACGGGTATGGTTCATCTGGATGATGAGGTCGTGGCAGATGCCGGCAACCACCGGCCGCAGCATGTGGATCGCCTGTCGCAGTTTCTGGGCCGGTGACTGTTGCAGCACGGTGAGCTGGATGGCGGCCGTGATCAGCAATGACAGCCCTACCGAGCCCAGTAGCCAGTACAGCGTGTGCTGTCCGGGATCGACGGCCACCAGCACGATCGACAGATACGCCAGGGCAAAGCCCAGCGCACTGGCACGTACGCCCCAGTGGCTGGCCAGAAATGCCATCCCGATGATCGGGAGCAGTTGCAGGTGCTGGCGCAGCGGCATGTCGTGCGCCGTGACGGTGATCAGGATGCCGGCCCAGCAGGCAGGAATCATCAGCAGGTAAGTGACCAGCCGCGCCTTCCGTGACGGATCCTGCACGCGCAGGCTGGCGCTGTAGGATGCCAGACCGCCGGCCAGTGTCATGAAAATGGCCAGATGCGGAGCAAACAGCCTGGCCGTCAGCCAGGTGGCAAAGCAGGCCGACATGATGGCGATCAGGCCGCGCAATGCCGTGCGGCTGCGGATGAAGCCGGGGTCGTAAACGCCGATGCTCAGGCGCAGTTGCGCCAGCAGGTCGATGGCAAGCGGAGGCAGGGACCACATGGACATTACCCCTCCAGCCGGCGGGCTGCCGCCACGTCGACAAACCAGTCAGCGTCGGCCAGCAGGGCCGCAGGATGCTGCTCATCGCACCAGACGGCCTTCAGGGCGGCAGCCTTGGACGGACCAAGCACCAGAAACATGCGGGCATGGGCAGCGGCCAGCACGGGGATGCTGAAGCTCAGGCGGATTTCGCCGTCCGGGGCACGGGTGACTGCCGTCAGGCCGGATTTGCCGTCCTTAGGGCTGAACAGCGAGGCCGTGTGGCCATCGTCACCCAGTCCCAGGAGGGCGACATCGAGGCGGGGCAGGGCGTCGTGCGGCAGGCGCCAGTGTTCCAGCCAGCTGGCCATGTCGGTGGCCGCGGCCAGGGGCGACGATGCCGTGACTAGCCAGGCGTGCAGTGCCGGTGGAGCGTGACTGACCAGCGGAGTGACCAGATGCCGGTACAACAGGTCTGCGTTGCTGCGCGGATGGCCAGCTGGCACCCAGCGCTCGTCTGTCGGGCAGACGATGACCTCCGGACGGCCCAGCACGGCCCGGCCTTCCGGGGCGTGGGCCAGCCAGTCATACAGGGGAACGGGGGTCTGTCCACCTGCCAGTGCCAGCCGGGCAGTCTGCCGGGCACGCAAGGCGTATTCGGTCAGGTGCAGCAGGTGCCGGGCGGCAGCCAGGACTGCATCGGTAGCTGTATCGAAAACATGAAAGCGTCTCATCGCGCAACCGCACTCCAAACGACAAAAAGGGTCTGCGCGAAGCAGACCCTTTCTGGTTTAGCGGTCGTTGGGCGATCAGGCCAGTGCCTTTTCGATACGGTCGAGCGCTTTTTCGAGGTTTTGCATGCTGGTGGCGAAGGAAATGCGGAAGTAGCCTTCAGCACCGAAAGCCGAACCCGGCACCACGGCCACGTCCTGGGCTTCGAGCAGATAGGTGCCCAGTGCCATGTCGGTGGCTCCGGCGATCTTGCCTTCGGCAGCCAGCAGCTTGATGGCTTCGCGGGCATCGACAAAGGCGTAGAACGCGCCGCCGGCACGCAGGCACTTCAGGCCGCGCATCTTGTTGAAGCGGTCAACCACGTAGACGTGACGCTCGTTGAAGGCCTTGAGCATCGGGGTGATGCAGCCTTGGTCGCCTTCCAGTGCGGCCTGGGCGGCCACCTGCGAAATCGAGGTCGGGTTGGAAGTGCTCTGCGACTGGATGTTTTCCATCGCCTTGATCAGCTTTTGCGGGCCGGCTGCATAGCCGATGCGCCAGCCGGTCATCGAATAGGCCTTGGAGACGCCGTTGAGGACGATGACCTGTTCCTTCAGTTCCGGGCAGGCGTTCAGGATGTTGTAGAACTTCGTGTCGCCGAGCATGACGTGTTCGTACATGTCATCCGAGGCCACCAGAATGTTCGGGTGCTTTTTCAGCACTTCGCCCAGCGCCTTGAGTTCTTCAAGGGTGTAGACCGCGCCGGTCGGGTTGGACGGGCTGTTGATGACCAGCATCCTGGTCTTGGGGGTGATGGCAGCTTCCAGCTGGGCCGGGCTCAGCTTGTAGCCCTGCTCAATGCCACACTCGACCACAACCGGCACGCCGCCGGCGAGGATGGTCATGTCCGGGTAGCTGACCCAGTACGGTGCCGGGATGATGACTTCGTCACCATCGTTGATGTAAGCCTGGCAGAGGTTGTAGAAGCTCTGCTTGCCGCCGACCGAAACCAGGACTTGGTTGGCAGCGTATTCAAGGCCGTTGTCGCGCTTGAATTTTTCGACGATGGCTTTCTTGAGGGCCGGAGTGCCGGACACCGGGGTGTACTTGGTGAAGCCCTTGTTGATCGCTTCGATTGCGGCAGCCTTGATGTGGTCCGGAGTATCGAAATCCGGCTCACCGGCAGCCAGTGCCACCACGTCACGGCCTTCGGCCTTCAGTTTTTGTGCCTTGGCAGTAATGGCCAGCGTCGGAGATTCCTTGATGGCATTTACGCGATGCGAGAGTTCCACGATTTTTCCCTTTGGCAACGGTCGGGTTAGCAAAAGTGGCAAGTTTACTCCCGAAAGTCATAGCGCCCAAGTGCCGGAGAGCCTTGCAGCCAAAGGGCCGGGCAGGTAGCCTGCAAACCGGTTTATGACACTTGGAGTGGTCTTGGATGCGCTGCTTTTCCTGTCCGCAGTCCTCGCCGGGGCGCTGAACGCCTTGGCCGGAGGAGGCACGCTGATCACTTTTCCCGTGCTGATCTGGGCCGGATTTCCGTCCATCATGGCCAATGCCACCAGCGCCGTGGCGCAGTGGCCGGGCTACGTGGCAGGGTGCTGGGCGTTCCGGCGCGAGCTGGTGATACTGCGGGGAGAATTGCCGGGATTTACCCTTAGCGCGATTCTGGGCGGGCTTCTGGGGGCCGGGTTGCTGCTGTGGGTGCCGGTAGCCCTGTTTGACAAACTGGTGCCGTGGCTGATCCTGGTGGCTACGCTGCTGTTTGCCGGCGGCGGACGGCTGGCGCGACTGGGTGGAGAGATCCGCTCGGGACGCATGCGGCTGGGTATGCATGTACTGGTGTCAGGCTATGGCGGGTTTTTCGGTGGCGGACTGGGAATTCTGCTGCTGGCCTATTACCGGCTGCTGGCATTGAGCGATTTCAAGCGCATGACTGCACTCAAGCTCTGGGTGTCCACCCTGATCGCCAGTGCTTCGGTGGTGTCGTTTGCCTGGGGTGGGCTGGTGGACTGGCGGGCGGGTGGCGTGATGATCGGCGGGACGGTGGTCGGCGGGTTGCTGGGAGCAAAACTGGCCCGTTTCATGCCACCTGAATGGCTGCGGCGGGGCGTGATCCTGACCGGACTGGTGCTGACCGCCACGTTTTTCCACCGTACCTATGCATGAAAAAACAGCCGGCATGCCGGCTGTTGGTCTGCTGTAACCCCCGGAGTGGTTCAGCTCTTCTTGAAGCCGTCGTGGCAGGACTTGCACGACTGGCCAGCGGCACCAAAGGCCGGCTTGACGTCGGCAACGGTCTTGGCAGCAGCAGCAGCCTTGGCCAGCACGGCAGCACGGCCTTCAAACGTGTCGATCTCTTTCTTGAATTCTGCCGGCTTGGTCCAGACGGCCGGCTGGGCTTCGCTCTTGCCCTTGTCGCTGCCGGCCGGGAAATGCTGCCACGGCTGCTTCGACAGCTGTTCCATCTTCACAGCCAGCTTGGCAAAGGCAGCCTGGTCGTAGGCGGTCTTGCCCTTGACCATATCACCCATGGCGCCGAAGGTTTTCTTGTATTCCTTGAAAATGGCTTGGCGTTCCTGCACCGGGTCTGCCGCAGCGAATGCCTGGGCCGAGAAAGCACAGCTGGCGGCCAGGGCGGCTGCAACCATAAGGCGATGTTTCATCGTGAATACTCCATGTGGGTGGAAAAACCAGCAAACGAAAAGGGTAATTCTATTAACCCAGAATTAAAAATGACTTATCCATAACCCTCCGGTCTGCACGGGTCATAAGGGCATGCTTTTGCCATCGTTGAGGTTGAGGAAACCCCGGACGACCCGGTAGATGAACCAGACAAATGCCACGCCGCCGATCAGGAAGCCCAGACCGAAAATCCACCATGTCAGCGCCGACAGCAGCCCCCAGACACAAGACCACCAGAAGGTGCGGATCTGCCAGCGGAAATGGCTTTCGTACAGCGTGCCCCTGACGTCATCAAGTTTGACGTAGTTAACAATCACGCCAACCAGCAGCGTGATCACGGTCAGCAGGGAAAGCGCCTGCAGGCCATAGACCACCAGCGTCAGGGTTTTGAGTTGCGGACCAGCGGACCGGACAACGGGTTCGTACATGATGGGAAGACCGTCAACATGAAATGTAATGAGGACTTACTCTAACCGGGCGATGGCGACGCGTGCAAACCGGCTTGGCGATTTGGGTGTTACGGCATAACATAACGAAATTCCGACCCGTACGCTGGACATTTCATGAATCACGCTGCCGACTTTCTCGAGGCTGCCGACCGGCATTGCCAGGCCCGGGGAGTGCGCCTGACCGATACCCGGCGCCGGGTGCTGGAGCTGGCACTGGCACAGAGCGGTGTCGTCAAGGCCTATGACGTACTGGCGGCCCTGCAAAAAGAACGCGGCCAGGTGGCTCCGCCGACGGTCTACCGGGCGCTGGATTTCCTGCTGGCCCAGGGCCTGCTGCACCGGGTGGACGCCCTGAACGGGTTTATCGTCTGCCAGCATCTTGATTGCCCGCACGAAAGCCTGACCCTGGTCTGCGAAACCTGCGGCCGGGTGACCGAATTCGACGGCAGCGACACGCTGGCCGCCTTGCGGGCGGCCGCCGCCGCCTCCGGCTTCCAGGCCCGGCGCGCCGACGTGGTGCTGT
This sequence comes from Laribacter hongkongensis DSM 14985, assembly GCF_000423285.1. NCBI lineage: Bacteria > Pseudomonadati > Pseudomonadota > Betaproteobacteria > Neisseriales > Aquaspirillaceae > Laribacter > Laribacter hongkongensis. Next base: position 7,086 of record NZ_KE383997.1, on the reverse strand, counting down.
CCGGCACATGCCGGGAGTGCCAGGCATGACGGCTCGCACCCCCGTCAATCTGGTGACCGGCTTTCTGGGGGCCGGCAAGACCAGCACCATCCTCTCTTTGCTGGCCGGCAAGCCCGCTGGCGAAACCTGGGCCGTCATCGTCAACGAGTTCGGCGAGATCGGCATTGACGGCGCCGTACTGGGCGACCGCGACGGACTCGCCATGCGCGAAATCGCCGGAGGTTGCCTGTGCTGCGTCACCGGCCCTCAGCTCACCGTTACCGTGGCGCGCCTGATCCGCGAAGTGCGGCCGGCCCGCCTGCTGATCGAAGCCAGCGGGCTGGCACATGCCTCCAACCTGGTCGATGATCTGCGCCGTGATCCCCTGGGGCAGGCGCTGGACGTGCAGGCCGTGCTGGCCGTGGTCGATCCGCGCCAGTTTGTCGACCTCCAGTACCGCCAGCAGCCGGTCTACCACGACCAGATCGCCATTGCCGACGTGCTGGTAGTGACCAGGTGCAGCCTTGCCGGCCCGGCCGGCATGGCAGAATTCCACCGCCAGGCTGCTGCCCTGTTTCCACCCAAGACCGCCATTGTCGAAGCCGGCAGCGCCGGGCTGACACCGGCCTTGCTGGACTTGCCGGCCCGGCCCGCCAGCCGCTTCCGCCTGCCCCGGCAGACACCGCAGACCGGACTGGTTACCAGCGGTTTTGTCTGGCCGCCCGAAGCCGTGTTCGACCCGGACCGGGTCACCGCCCTGTTTGACCGGCTCAAGGAGCAGGTGCCGGGGCTGGTGCGGGCCAAGGCGGTATTCAACCTCGGACAGCAATACGTCTGGCTGAACTGGACCGATGGCTACTGGGGTGCCCAGCCGGTCAGCTGGCGGCGCGACAGCCGTTTTGAACTGATTGCGCCAGCCGAAGCGCCGGAATCGCTGGCTGCCGGACTGGATGCCTGTCTGGTTTCTCCTTCTTCCTGAATCGTGTGTGGCATGAACCTCAAATCCCTTCTGCCGGTCAGCCTGCTGGCTGCCTCGGCATGGCAGCGGCTGTTGCTGGCCCTGGTGGCCGCAGTCTTCTTGTGGGCCGGTGTGGCGTGGGCCCTGACCGGAGCCGGCGCATGACGTCCGTCAGCCTGCATAACGTCACGGTGTCCTACCGCCGTCGTCCGGCCATCCACCATGTGTCGGCCGAATTTCCGGCGGGCCAGGCCTCGGCCATCTTTGGTCCCAACGGCGCCGGCAAATCCACCATCCTGAAAACCCTGATGGGATTCCTGCAACCGGAAACCGGCGAAGTGGAGCTGGCCGGCTGCCGGCTGACCGACATTGCCTACATGCCGCAGGCTGCCCAGATCGACCGCAGCCTGCCGGTAACAGTGCTGGATACGGTCCTGACCGGCTGCTGGCGTGAAACCGGCGTGCTGGGCGGAGTCACCCGCGCCGGGCTGGCGCGCGCCCGGCAGGCACTGGCCGACGTCGGCCTGTTCGGCTTCGAGGCCCGCGCCATCAGCGAGCTGTCGGGCGGGCAGTTCCAGCGGGTGCTGTTTGCCCGCATCCTGATGCAGGATGCCCGGCTGATCCTGCTCGACGAGCCGTTTGCCTCGGTCGATGCCAAAACCACTTTTGACCTGCTGGCGTTTGTCCGGCGCTGGGAACAGGAAGGCCGTACGGTGATCGCGGTGCTGCACGATTACGAGCAGGTGCGCGCTTGGTTTGGCCGCACGCTGCTGCTGGCGCGCGAAGTGATTGCCTGCGGTGCGACCGAGGACGTGCTGACCGAGAGCAACCTTGCCCGCGCCAACCGGATTGCCACGCACTGGCAGGCGCATCCGCCGGTGTGCGATGTGCCGGCAGGGGAGGCACAGGCATGAGCTTTCACGAACTGGTGTTGTCGCCGTTTGCCGAATTCGCCTTCATGCGCCGGGCGCTGGTGGCGTGTCTGGCGCTGGCGCTGGGCTGCGGGCCGATCGGCCTGTTTCTGGTGATGCGCCGCATGAGCCTGATGGGCGATGCCATGAGCCATGCGGTGCTGCCGGGTGCGGCGGTGGGATTCATCCTGGCCGGACTGAGCCTGCCGGCGATGTCGGTGGGCGGCTTTGCTGCCGGCGTGCTGGTGGTGCTGGCTGCCGGCCTGGTGTCGCGCTACACCGCCATCCGCGAGGATGCCAGCCTGGCGGCGTTTTACCTGATGTCGCTGGCGCTGGGCGTGCTGCTGGTTTCACACTTTGGCAGTAACGTTGACCTGATCCACATCCTGTTCGGCAGCGTGCTGGCGATCGACGATGCAGCGCTGCTGCTGGTGGCAGGCATTTCCACCCTGTCGATGGTGGTGCTGGCGCTGATCTACCGGCCCTTGCTGCTCGACAGTTTCGATCCGGTGTTCCTGCAATCGGTCGGTGTGCGCAGCAACGGTTATTACTTGGTGTTCATGGTGCTGGTGGTGCTCAATCTGGTGGCCGGTTTTCAGGCCATGGGCACGCTGATGGCGGTGGGGCTGATGATGATTCCGGCCATTACCGCCCGGCTGTGGGCCAATTCGATCGGCCGCATGATGGGCGTGTCGGTGCTGGTGGCGATGCTGTCGGGCGGGGTGGGGCTCTTGCTGTCGTACCACCTTGACCTGCCCAGCGGGCCGGCCATTGTCCTGGCCGCCGGCGGGCTGTATCTGCTGTCGCTGTTGCTGGCGCCGTTTGGCGGCTGGCTGCCGCGGGTGTTCCGCAGCCGTCATCTGGCTGGTTGAAAAAGGGGGTATTGCATGAAGTCGAAAATCATCTGGAGCGCATTGCTGGCATGGCCGGTACTGGCCGGGGCGGCGCCGTTGCCCGTGGTGGCCAGCTTCAGCATTCTGGGCGACGTGGTGAAAGAAGTGGGAGGCGACCGGGTCGCGGTCACCACGCTGGTCGGCCCGGACCAGGATGCGCATGTGTTCCAGCCGCGCCCGCAGGACGTGAAGGCACTGGCCGGCGCCCGGCTGTTCGTGGTGAACGGTCTGGGGTTTGAAGGCTGGATGCCGCGCATGAGCAAGGCGGCCGGCTACAAGGGCGCCACGCTGGTGGCCAGTAACGGCATCAGGCCGCTGGAGCAGGACGATGACGGACACGGCCACGACGACCACGCGCATGGCAAGGCCGATCCGCATGTGTGGCACAACCCGCAGAACGTCAAGGTCTGGGTTGACAACATCGCCTCCGAACTGGGCCGGCTGGACCCGGCCGGGCAGACTGCCTACCGGCAGCGGGCTACCGCTTACCGGCAGAAGCTGGACGAGCTGGACCGGCAGGCCGGCGCACGCTTTGCCGCCATGACACCGGAGCAGCGCAAGGTGGTCACCGGCCACGATGCCTTTGCCTATCTGGGACAGCGTTACCGCATCCGCTTCCTGGCGCCGCAGGGGGTCAGTACCGAAGCCCAGGCCTCGGCAAGGCAGGTGGCCATGCTGATCCGGCAGATCCGCCAGGAAAAGGTGCAGGCCGTGTTTGTCGAAAACATTGCCGACCGCCGGATGATCGACCAGATTGCCCGCGAGAGCGGTGTCCGGGTCGGGGGCAAACTCTATTCCGATGCGCTGACCCGCAGCGGTCCGGCCAGCAGTTATCTGGGCATGATGCGTTACAACCTGGGCGAGCTGGCCAACGTCATGGCACCGGTGGCGGCCCGCCCGTAAAGTACCTGGCAAAGCCTGCGTGATGATCCGGTCCGGTGCACCGTTCACCGGGCACCCGGCCGGCAGCGGCGATCTATTGGCCGCTTGCTCCGGATGCGGAGGCAGCAGCTTTCCGGCAGGACTGATGCGGCCGGTCGCTCATCCTGTCGTCGATGGCAGGCCCCGGTGGGGGCTAGCAGGTTCATCAGGCAACTCGGTGAGGTCCGGCGCTCGTTCATCCTGTATGGGTGCTGCGTTGTCAGTGGAATCATCTGGTGGTGCGGCCAGGCTGCCGGTGCAGCCAGCTACCCTGGCCGAGGTACTGCGTGATCAGGGCGCCCAATGTCATCGATCATCAGGACCGGTCAGACCGGTGCGGCGTGAAAACTCCGTCGTGGGCGGACCATGGCGATCCGTTAGAATCGGACGCTTCGTCGCTGGTTTGCCTGTCGTCATGGCCACATCCGATTCGTCGTCGTCCCGTTCCGGCATTGCTGCCGCATTTGGCTGCTATCTGTGCTGGGGACTTTTCCCGCTGTACTGGATTCCCCTGCAACAGGTGCCGGCCATGCAGATCCTCGGGCACCGCATGGTCTGGTCGGCCCTGCTGATCGTGGGCATCCTCGTCTGGCGGCGCCACTGGCAGTGGCTGCTGCCGGTGTGGCGCCAGCCGCGCCAGCTGGGCGTGTTTGCCCTGTCGGCCAGTCTGCTCGCCTGCAACTGGTTGACCTTCATCTGGGCAGTGAACAACGGGCATGTCATCGAAGCCAGCCTTGGTTACTTCATCAATCCCCTAGTCAACATCCTGCTGGGCCGGATGGTGCTGGGCGAGCGGCTCAACCGCATCCAGCTGGCGGCAATTTCCGTGTCGGTTGCCGGGGTGGCGTGGCTGACCTGGCAGGTCGGATCGTTGCCGTGGATTGCGCTGGTGCTGGCCGGCACCTTCGGGGTATACGGCCTGATGCGCAAGATGGCCCCGATGGCCTCGCTCGAAGGGCTGGCGCTGGAAACCTTCCTGCTGTTCCCGGTGGCGCTGGGTGGTCTGCTGTGGCTGGAGTGGCAAGGGCAGGGCGTATTCGGCCATGCGCCGCTGGCCATCGACTGGCTGCTGGTCGGCACCGGTGCGGTGACGACGATTCCGCTGCTGCTGTTTGCGGCTGCCGCCCGCCGGCTGACCCTGACCACGCTGGGATTTTTCCAGTATCTCGCGCCCAGCATCCAGTTTTTCATCGGGCTGACTGTGTTCCGGGAACCGTTTGACGCCCAGCGTCTGGTCGGATTCGGACTGATCTGGTGTGCCTTGCTGATCTATTCGATGCCGGCACTGGCACGCCTGGTGCGCCGGCCGGGACGGGCCTTGGCCTGAAAAAACACCGCCCGGCGACCTGTACGGAGCCGAGCGGTGTCCTGGATGCAGAGGGAATCAGGCGGGCGTAGCGTCTGCTTGTAAATGTAGTTAATAATATGATTATTAATAATTTTTTCTTTTGGTGCTGTTTTCGGTATGCCAGCCAGTATGCCATTCTGCATCGGCTGCCTTTGGCTTGCCCGGCACCCCGTCGGACACCAGACGGGAAGTCCCACCCAAAAAAACATCCCCTCCTGCCTGTCTTGCGACACACACCCGTCCGGGTTTGACCCCGGACAGGCGCATGGGTGCATCAGTCAAACTGTTCCCACAGCTTCCTGATTCCCCAGCCCACGGCAGCGCCTGTTGCCACAGCCAGGGCTACGGGTGCAGCTGGCGTTGCCAGCAGCCCGGTCGTCAGGACCGCTCCGGCCGCAGGAGTCGCCAACAAACCGGTTGCGGTTGCCGAACCGGTCAGGGCCGCCACGGCACTTCCCGAGCCGGCTGGCACAACCGGAGCGGTCATCTGGCTGGCCACCATCTGGACCAGGTCCGGCCGTACCGGGACCGGACGGATGCGTGACAAGGCCACCGCAGCCGGGACGGATGCCGTCACAACGGCGGCATTGCGGACCTGACTGCTTCCGGACGTGCCCTCGATGCACCAGGTGACAAAGTGCTCGCAGTTGTTGAACAACAGGCTGTAGCCCTGTTCATGCAGCCGCCGGTAAGCCCGGCGGATGCTGGCAGCGGCATCATGATGCCGGTGAGGGTGCGGTTGGACCCGACAGGACTGGCCGGCACAAAAGCCGTCCAGGGATGCGAGCAGCACGCCTTCCGGGGTGTAATGAATGACCCGGCCCTGACCCAGATACAGGCCATGATGTTCGTAGCCAGTGCGGGCCGTAACCAGATGATCGCCACGTTGCATGGCAGACTCCTTTCCAGAATGAAAAAACGCCCCACACGGTGGGGCGAGGGTGAAGGCCGGGGAACCGGCCCGGTCAGGGTTCAGCGATAGCGGCGGCACTGTTCTTCGGCCAGCGTCAGGGTCTGGCGCATCCGGGGCGTCCAGAGTCCCTGCTGTGCCATCCGGTCCTCCTGTTCGAATACGGCCTGGTCCATCTGCTGCTCGAAGACACTCAGGGAGCAACGGCAATACGACGGATTCTGGCGGGCCGTGCAGGCCTGCATGAACGGGTCGGCAATCCGTGGCTCGTAACCGGCCGGGCCGCACGCCGTCACGACCGGCAATACCAGCCCCAGCAGCATGACCGTGCGCCACCGCAGACAAGCCGATTGGTGCCTTGACCGCCAATGCATGGAAATCCTGTTTTTCATGCCGTCACCAGGTCACGCACTGGAACAGTTTGCTGGTACGGGCCGGCAGGACTTTGGCTGCTCCGGTCAGGGGAAACGTCACCACCTTGCCGTCACCGGTCCGGGCCTGTACGGACCTGCCGGTCCGCAAGGCATCCCATACCACCCGGAAATTGTCGCCCCCGACCCGGAAACCGGCATCCGAGGCGTAATACGGCCCCTTGCCGTCAATGAACAGCACAAAGTCCCCCTGTTCGCGGGTGTAATTCCGACCTCCGACCGTCAGGGTCATGGTGGCTGGCCCGGTGTCATTGCAGGCGATGTAAAGCTGGTTCTGGCGGGCATCGACGACCTCGCGGTCAAGGTTGGCCAGCCAGCACCGGTTCCAGCACCGTACCCCAGACCACCGCCTCCTTGCCGGACACATCCTCCGGCAATTGCCGGCCGGTCTTCTCCAGCCACAGGGACAGCGGGCTTTTGTACGGCGACAGGCCGACGGCCGCTGCCGCATCCGACGAACCGATGCCCCGCTGGCGGATCGCCAGCCAGGCCTGACGGTCCAGCCCCACGGTCGAAGCCAGACGACGGGCCTGCCCATGACGTGAACGCATGATTCCTTCCTCCTCAAACGCACATCGCCCGGCAGGCACAGGGCCGGACCGGGCGACGTCGCAACACAACACACATGAACCAAACCGGAACACGGAAACCGGACACACGACCGGCCTCTCCGTTCCCGGTCAGTACTCCTCTGCCAGCATGACCGTCAGCACCCGCACGGTCCGGGCAGGATCG
>NZ_AUHR01000042.1 GCF_000423285.1 Laribacter hongkongensis DSM 14985 | reverse complement strand
GCCCTTCCTGATGATCACGGCCGAAGCCAAACGTGAAAACATCATCGAAGCCGCGCAGGCCGGTGCCTCCGGTTACATCGTCAAGCCGTTCACGGTTGTAACGCTCGAAGAAAAACTCGCCAAGATTTTCCAGTCAACCAGCCTCCAGGCTGGCTGAACCAGCCCGTCCATCAGGGAGGTAACGTGCCCGATCATTTCGACTCACCGGATCTGGAAGACCTGTTCTATCAAGTCGCTGCCCATGGGCGTCAACTTGCCCTACACCTTGGGCCACTGGACGCTGCACTGTCGTGGTCAAATTTTTTCGGACACCCCGATAGGATGTTTTGTGGCAGTAGTCCGCTCGTAAGCGTTGGGTGACAGATACCCGAGCTTCGAGTGCAGTCGCTCATTGTTGCAGAAGCCGACGATGTAGTCCGTGATATCCCGGGTGGCCTCACCGTGGTTGGCATAATCGCGCTGCCAGATCCGTTCCATCTTCAGGTTCAGGAAGAAGCGCTCCATCACTGCGTTGTCCCGGCAATTGCCTTTGCGGCTCATGCTCGGCCGGAGGCCATGCTGGGCCACCAGCTGTGACGGTTCGCTGTGTACCACGGCGCAGTTCACCTCGGTGCGGGTGATGTGCAACAACACCCTGCAGATGGCCGTCGCCGGGCGCTCCGGTGCCGTCCGGGTGCCGCATTCGACCGTGTTCGATCCGGTGGCGGTCAAGGCGGAACTGGGACTCGGCCTGTCGGGGTGGGATGCCTTCATCGGCCACATCAAGGCACTCAGCCAGCGGCCGGTGTCGCCGGAAGAGGCCCGTCAGTTCTTCGCCGGGGTGCTGGACGAGCCGGTGGCTGACGATCCGGACGCACCGGTGTCAAAGGCCCTGCAGCAGCTGTCGGCACTGTACGGCGGGCAGGGCATGGGCGCCCTGCTCGGCAGCAGCCGGGGTACCGCTTGGGGGCTGGTCAATGCCGCGACCGAATTCGTTGACCACCACCGTCGGGCCCGCAGCCAGGATTACCGGCTGGATTCGGCCTGGTTCGGTCAGGG
>NZ_AUHR01000041.1 GCF_000423285.1 Laribacter hongkongensis DSM 14985 | reverse complement strand
CATTGCGATTTACCAACCCATGGCAAACTCCGAATACCGTCAAGTGCGTCCTCGGGAGACAGACAGCGGGTGCTAACGTCCGTTGTCAAGAGGGAAACAACCCAGACCGCCAGCTAAGGTCCCAAATGACATGCTAAGTGGTAAACGAAGTGGGAAGGCCAAGACAGCCAGGATGTTGGCTTAGAAGCAGCCATCATTCAAAGAAAGCGTAATAGCTCACTGGTCGAGTCGTCCTGCGCGGAAGATGTAACGGGGCTCAAGCATGTAACCGAAGCTGCGGATGCGTACTTGTACGCATGGTAGGAGAGCGTTCTGTAGGCCTGCGAAGGTGGTGGTGTAAACCCTGCTGGAGGTATCAGAAGTGCGAATGCTGACATGAGTAGCGATAAAGCGGGTGAAAGTCCCGCTCGCCGAAAACCCAAGGTTTCCTACGCAACGTTCATCGGCGTAGGGTGAGTCGGCCCCTAAGGCGAGGCAGAAATGCGTAGTCGATGGGAAACGGGTCAAGATTCCCGTACCGGTTGTGAATGCGATGGGGGGACGGAGAAGGGTAGCTCAGCGGCCTGTTGGAATAGGTCGTTTAAGCGTGTAGGAGTGGTCTCCTGGCAAATCCGGAGATCTTATCTGAGGCGTGATGACGAGGGTCTACGGACCTGAAGTGAGTAATCCCAAGCTTCCAGGAAAAGCCTCTAAGCTTCAGTTCACAACTGACCGTACCGCAAACCGACACAGGTGGGTAGGTAGAGAATACCAAGGCGCTTGAGAGAACTCGGGTTAAGGAACTCGGCAAATTGACACCGTAACTTCGGGAGAAGGTGTGCCCCGGTAGCGTGTAAGACTTCGCGTCCGAAGCGTGATGGGGTCGCAGAGAATAGGTGGCTGCGACTGTTTAATAAAAACACAGCTCTGTGCCAACACGAAAGTGGACGTATACGGAGTGACGCCTGCCCGGTGCCGGAAGGTTAAGTGATGGGGTGCAAGCTCTTGATCGAAGCCCCGGTAAACGGCGGCCGTAACTATAACGGTCCTAAGGTAGCGAAATTCCTTGTCGGGTAAGTTCCGACCCGCACGAATGGCGTAACGATGGCCAC
>NZ_AUHR01000040.1 GCF_000423285.1 Laribacter hongkongensis DSM 14985 | reverse complement strand
ACGGCGACTGTGTTCGGCCGCTTCGAAGTTCATCTCGATGGCTTCATCAAGCGAGCCCGGCAGGCGCTTTCTGTTTCGCATCTCGGTTTACCTCTTGTTGAGAAACGCGAAAGTGGTGCGCTGTCGCGCCTGAATCGTGCCTACCCCGGCAAGGACACCACCTACATTCTCGATTTCGTGAACGACCCGCAGGACATCCTCAAGGCGTTCAAGACCTATTACGAAACCGCCGAACTGGAAGCAGCGACCGACCCGCACCAGGTGTTCGATTTGCGCGCCAAACTGGACGCCGCCGGCTGCCACGACGAGTACGAAGTCGACCGCGTGGTAAAGGTGGAGCTGGACCCGCAGGGCACGCAGAAGCAGCTCTCCGCTGCCATCGCGCCGGTGGCCGACCGCCTGCTCAAGCGTTACGCGGCCACGCAGCGGGATTTCCGCACCGCGCAGGCCACCGGTAATGACAAAGCCGAGCGCGCCGCCAAGGATGCTGCTGTTGTTCAAGAATGACATGGGCGCTTTCGTGCGCCTCTATGCCTTCCTCAGCCAGATTTTCGACTATGGCAATACCGACATCGAGAAGCACCACCTGTTCTACAAACGGCTGCTGCCGCTATTGGACTTCGGCCGCGAGCGCGACACCGTCGACCTGTCGCGGGTAGTGCTCACCCATCACAAGCTACACCAGCAAGGCCGGCAGGCGCTCGCCCTCGGCAAGGGCGACAACCTCAAGCCGGTGGACGGGGTGGGCAGCGGCGCGGTGCAGGACAAGCAGGCCGCGCTGCTCGCCGAAATCATCGACAAGGTGAACGGCCTGTTCGAGGGCGAACTGACCGACGACGACCAGCTCATCTACGTGAACGGCGTGCTCAAGGGCAAATTGCTGGAGAACGAACTGCTGGTGCAGCAGGCGGCCGGTAACAGCAAGGAGCAGTTCGCTAACTCGCCCGACCTCAAGGACGCGTTCCTGAACGCCATCATGGACGCGCTCGACGCCCACACGCTGATGAGCACCCAGGCGCTCGGCTCGGAACGGGTACACGACGGTTTGCGTGACACCCTGCTTGGGCCGGCTCAGTTGTATGAGGCGCTGCGTGCCAAGGCGGGAAGAACCATTGTCCGGGTTTAGGTAGCAGGACCATTTCCCATATGGCGCGAAGCGCCATTTTGGTGAAACGGCAAAACACTTCCCCCGAAAATCTCTGCAAGACAAGGTTTTCAACCATGTGTTGCAGGGTTCTCGTCTCCGGCTGGCGTGGCATACAGGTGGTAAACTGTCGTGGTCTAATTTCCACGGACACCTCGATAGGTGGATCATTCACCCATCGAGGAAACATTGATGACCAGGCAACGTAGAACATTCGACGTGGAGTTCAAGCTCCAGGTCGTAAAGATGATCAAG
>NZ_AUHR01000039.1 GCF_000423285.1 Laribacter hongkongensis DSM 14985 | reverse complement strand
GAGGTCCGGGTGACGGTCTTTCAGGTATTCGATGATCCGCACGTCCTCGCCCCGGATTGCCGTGATGTCCACACCCTCGACATGCACGAGGCGCAGCAGCTCGCGCACCGGCCTCGGCATGTTTCCCCCCGACTCGTAACGGGACCCCGTGGGCTGGTTGACGCCGATCCTGCTCCAGAACGCCTGCTGACTCAGACCCAGCTCGTGGCGGATGTCACGCGGATTGGCGATGGCAGAAAACAGCGGTCGGATGGTGGCGCTGGATTTCATGGAGGTTCTCCTGATGTCGGATTTCATGCGTTGTCCTGGAAACGGTGAGACAGCCCAGACTGGAAGCGGCGAGACAGCTCGTGGTAGGCTTCAAGGCCGGCATCCAGCCTGCCTTCGGCACACTCGATGCCGTAACCGAACGGCCCGTACCAGATGGTGTCCGTGACAAACACCAGCTCGGCAACCTGCGGCCCTTCCGGCGTCACCACGCCAATGACCCGCTGGCCGCGTGAGGTGGTGAATTCGCGCACCAGTTCGCTGCGACGGATCTTGCGGCCGTATATGGCTCCGTACTTCGCTGCTGATTGCGTATCGCGGCAGCACCGAACGTCTGCTGCTGCGAGGTCCGCCTCCAGCACTTCAATTCGGTCAAGCAGCTCCAGCACCACCCCCGGCGTCGCTATGGTCTGGAACCGGAACAGGCTGTCCTCGATGTGCTGCGGTGATTTGCCATCCAGTGCGCCGTGCATCACGCGCAGCGCCATGGTCCTGATCTGCTGGTTCGACGGCATGCCGCCGTCTGCTTTGGTCATTTCATTCATGGCTGACTCCTCAGTTCGGGTGCTTCAGGTTGACGACGGTTTCGACCACGGAGGCGATCACGGGCCGGGTCCATGGATCAAGCAAAACGGCCAGCTCGGCAGCAATCGGGACGGCGGCGAAGAACACCGCCATGTAGCCCAGTGCCAGGCCCCACAGGCCGAGGCGTTCCTGCCAGAGTGGCGACAGCAGCGGCGGCCGGTTCATGGGCGCCCCCGGCGGAATCCGGCGGCGAACAGGTAGCCCATCAGCCGGGTGATGAAAGACGGGCGGCGACGGCCCGGCCGGCCCGACATGGCCGCATCGTTGGCGGCCTCGGCCATCACCGGCTGCTGTTGCAGCAGCTGCGACCGGCGGCGCGCGTCACGGCGGGCATTGGCTTCGGCAAAGCGCTTCACCCGGCGCTTCTTGCGCTGGCTGCACTTGCGGGTGTGCTCGTGGTGGATGGCGCGGCGGCTCATGCGAACCCCCGTTCACGCTCGGCCCGGCGCAGGTCACGGGCGAATTCCAGATCCAGCCGGGCAGCACGGCGGCGCTTTTGCTCCGGCGTGTCCGCCGCAGGACGTGGCAGGCCGATAAACAGGCGGTTGACATGGGCATCCCGCGCAGCGGCGAGATAGTGTCGGTTTGATGGGTGGACCATGATTCACTCCTCAAAATCACAAAACGCAGGCAAAACAATCCCCGCGACCCCG
>NZ_AUHR01000038.1 GCF_000423285.1 Laribacter hongkongensis DSM 14985 | reverse complement strand
ACAAAAAAACCGCTCTCGCGGCGGTGTGTCCGCCTGTGAATCCGGGTCGCCAAACCCGGTCGCGCTATTGAACGCGACGGGGCAAAGATAGCCCGGAGCAGGGAAAACGTCAATTTTGAGGGGTGTGTGGGGTGGTGATAGTTTTGACACCTAGAGAAACAGACACAAAAAACCGCTGAAACCCAATATCGGTGCGGGTTGCAGCGGTTTCATCGCCTAAAATCGTGTTGCAAAAACTTTGGCACGGATTGAGCAAAAACAGGCGAAATTTCGCGCAGTTTTGACACCAGAACGATCAGGTTTGAGCAGCAACCTTACAGTTGACGACCAAACCACACTACGCGCCCAACGATTGCGAAATCATTCGGCAGGTCGTTGAGGTCAATATCGTATGGGGCATAAGCCTCGTTGGCACTGATGATGCCAATCTTGCCGCCGGGCTTGCGCTGTAAGCGCTTCACAACCAGGTCGCCGTCAATCCTCAGGACATACAGCCCATCCTTTGGCGCGTTGTCGGCATGGTTGATCAGGATGACGTCCCGGTCATTCAGCACTCCCTCCATGGAATCACCCTTGACCGACAGGACAGACAGGTCGTGCGGGTCAATACGCAGGAAGTTATCAATCCAATAGCGCCGAAAAGCCATTGAAAATATAGGCTTTTCACCGTTCGCATCTAGGCCGTGCCCAGCGGATGCCTTGAGGTTGTAACGGGGGATGAAAACGAAGTCCTGAAGATTTACTGGATTACCCAGCGTATCCAGGCATGGGCAATCAACCTCACTCCTTGGGCTTTCCGCCTGCGTCGGGGCGGCAGGCTTGAACATGCCCCCATCACCAAACAGCAGCCAATCGGCACGCACGCCGTAATGCCGAACAAAAGATGAAAGCTTGGTGGCGTCTGGTTCGCGTTCGCCAGCCTCCCACGCCTGCATGGTTGATACGGACACGCCAACTGCTGCTGCTGCCTCATTTCTCGAGACATTGCGTGCCTTGCGCACTTCCTTTAGCCGAGCCCCAAGCTCGAATCGTTCGTTTTCAGGTTTGTTAGTGGAACCTGAAAGCGGAAACTGGTTATCTTGTGGCGCTTTAAGGTTTGTCATAAAAGCCTGATTTTAAATGGTTTAGCTGTAATCACTCGTTTTCAGCACGAAGAAAAACCTGAAAACAACCTGAAAACGGATTGCATTGAACCTGTTTTCAGGTAGCATGCACCTATTCCCAACCTATTTGGAGTAAAGGAATGGATGCACTGATACCTGCAAAAAAAGCAGTCCAAGAGGACTGGCATCGTGCGGACATCATTGCAGCGCTGCACAAAGCCGGATGGTCGCTCAGGCAGTTGTCCCTCTCTGCCGGGCTAGGGGCAAAGACACTGGACGCCGCCTTGGTGAGGTCTTACCCCAAGGCCGAAAACATCATTGCTGCTGCCATCGGCGTTAAACCGGAAGCCATCTGGCCAAGACGCTACGCAATGCGCAATTTTAAGCCGGTTTTCCCCTCAATCCCCAAGCGGAACCCAAATTGCCCCGCTGTCATGGGGTGAATCGTAGGTGTTTGCGCGACAGCGCACCACTTCCGCGTTTCTCAACGAGAGGTAAACCGAGATGCGAAACAGAAAGCGCCTGCCGGGCTCGCTTGATGAAGCCATCGAGATGAACTTCGAAGCGGCCGAACACAGTCGCCGT
>NZ_AUHR01000036.1 GCF_000423285.1 Laribacter hongkongensis DSM 14985 | reverse complement strand
GCAACGTAATAAGAACTATAAATTCCAGATATAAATATTACACACCAACAATCTAAATGACATAAGCAATCTGTTTGTAAAAACATGCAATAAACATGGATAAAGTAAATATAGCGTATGGATATTTTTTGAAAAGCCATTAACTGAATACCCACCTCTCTTCAAAAGGAACCTACATCATGGGAACCACTGCCAGAAAACAGGCAATCATATCGGCCCTGACTGATTTCAAAGAAGAGTCACTAGTCAGATTTGGTCCTCCACCCATGTCTGCCGATCTCATATCCAGAATCATCGGTGAACCGGAAAAAATTCGCAGCATCTACAAGACATTAAGAGAGATGTCAAAATCAGGCATCCTGACTTCAGAAAAAACAAAAAAAGAATTCATTTTCACAAGAGACGGAAAAAAACTGTTGCAGATAAGGAAATGTACCGTTTACTGGAATACCCGCACAATTGAAATAGACAGGGTACAGGCAACCCTGTGGAATAGATCATAAGACAAAAAACAGCCTACGGACATTAAAGAGTCAACAAACCAATAGTCACCATCAGACACCCGACAGACCATCTCCACCCAGACATCCGAAATTTCACCAGTAATGTGCGATTGGATTAGAGGCGATTTGATTTTTAATCAACAACAGAGAACGAAGGTTACAAATGAAAATCAGCATCAACCACTCATCCATCAAGACAAAAGTCATGATGGTAAATGCAATAATCATTATTGCAATATCGACTGCACTAAGTTCAATGAGTTATTTTGAAGCAGAAAAAATGACCATTGACACACTGACATCGGAATTTACAGCCACGACAAAAGACAAGAAAGCAATCGCAGAAATATTCCTGAAAGAAAAAAGCAGTCAATTAATGGCCATCAAGACTATCCCTGATAACAGGTCTTATGTCTCCGAATTAATGGCAACACTGGCTAGGGCAGGAGGGTTCACGGCAGCATTTATTGTTTACCCCGACAAAAGCCATATTTTTTCTGATGGATGGTCTGCTCCAGCAGATTTCAGTTTTGATCAGAGAGAATGGTATAGCCAAGCCTTGGCCGATGACAAAATACACATCAGCAATCCATATATCTCTGCCAGCAATGGTAAATTGACGATAACCATTTCAAAAAGGTTGAATACCCCAAGTGGAGTGCACGTATTAGCTGGAGATGTAGGCATGGATGAGCTCATCACCAATATGAAAAAATCATCCATCAGGGGAAATGGTATCGTCTACCTTCTGAAAAAGAATGGGGATGTAATTTATTACCCCAATCAAAATATAAAAAACATTACAGAAGCCTCACCGGAACTAACTCCTGAAAAAATACACGAGGTAACACTCAACAGTAATCTTGTAAAGATTACCCGCAAAAATGGAACATCAGCTTTCGTATTCATGGAACCGATTGATAATACGGACTGGGTTGTAGGTGTTTCGACCAGTACTGAAACGATACTCAACCCACTGTTTGATTTCCTGGTTACCTTGATTGTCATCGCTCTGATAGCGACGGTAGTGGCAATGATCGTAAACAAGTTCGTCCTTGACCGAGCCATGAGCGGAGTGACCAGGCTCAGGGATGCAATGAAGAACATTGCATCAGGTGACGCCGATCTGACACACAGGGTAATCGTTAAAGGCAAGGATGAAATTGCCGAAGTGGCCAATTACTTCAATCAGTTCGTTACGTCACTGCAAGAACTCATCCTTTCACTCAAGACAAGCACCAACAATCTTATCAATGATATTGGAACGGCATCGCAAAAAACCCAGGAACTGGCCTTGGGATCAGTACAAATAAAAGATGCTTCATCTTCCAATGCAGCCACCCTTGAGGAGATTTCGGTCAGCATTGCTTCTATTTCGGACGGAGCAACAGAAACTGACCAGATGATTCAGGGTACCAACATTCATCTTGACAGATCCGTTCAGAATGTTGACCAACTGGCCGGCAACATGAACGACATTACAAGAGTAATCAATGAGCTGCATCACATCATCCAGACTCTGGAAGAAAAGTCAGGGGATATCTCCAAGATCACAGGCATCATTGGTGACATTGCCGACCAAACAAACCTTCTGGCATTGAATGCATCCATTGAAGCAGCACGTGCCGGGGAATATGGCAGGGGTTTTGCTGTCGTTGCTGATGAAGTACGCAAACTTGCAGAACGTACGGTCAGTGCCACGGTGGAAATCAATGACACCATTGAAGCCGTAAAATCCGAAACAGTCAAAGCCTCGAATGATATGGAAAAAACCGTATCAGTGGTGTCTGAAGGCCAGAAAATAAGTGTGAAGATAAAAGAAAGCATCGATTGCATCAGGGATGCAATGATGGAAGTTACCAGGAAAATGACTGAGGTATCACACTCGACAACCGAACAAAAGGATGCAGGTCTTCTGATTGCACAGAGCACTGAGGAAATAAACCGGCAAATCGAGCAAAATGATTTTTCCATACAGGAAATAAACACCCGCCTGAAAGATAGCCAACAGGTATCCCTGTCAATCAAGGGTGATTTTGACCGGTTCAAGGCATAATGCAAACCTGACCATCACCAGCACACAGGCTTGGGAAACCAAGCCTGTTTTTATACATTCATGCATGCCTTTTAATACTGGGCGGATAATCATGCCAGCCAGCACCATGCCCTGACGTCGCTCAGGTCATCAAATACAAATTACTGCATATGAAATGCTGATCCGACAACCCAGCAAAACCCAAACAGCATTACACAAGGGCATTTTCAAGCAAAGCAGCAACAATACCGTACCATTTTCTGACTTTCGACAAAAATCACCTTTTTACGCGACAAAATAATGTTTACTCCATTTACCTGGACACGATAACCAGATAAATTCATTACCATTATCTGGTTGACAACAAAACATATCTTTAGAGCCAAAGACCGTGACTGGATCATCAAGCATGTAACCATGCAGATGGTTCAACACGCCCATCATTGATGACACCGCATTTGATGCGAATGTAATTTACGGGCACTTTTATTCATTTGCATGAAACAGTTATGTCCGGTAGCAAACACTTTTCTTTCAAGAAGAGAGGATGATCGTGTCTGACCTTTTGAAAAGCATTGATGCACGAACCAAGCTCGCAGGAGCCAACAAGCTGGAAATCCTGCTCTTCTCGCTCGGCACCGATCAGCGCACCGGTCGCAAGGAAACATTCGGCATCAACGTCTTCAAGGTCCGCGAAGTCATGCGGACCCCCGAAATCACTTCCGCTCCCGAAATGAGCTCCGCCGTCGAAGGCATGGTCAGCCTGCGCGGGCAGCTCGTCCCGGTCATCGACCTCGCCAAGTACACCGGCATCATCACCGACAAAAAACCCGAAATCATGATCGTGACCGAATACAACGGTCACACACAGGGCTTTCTCGTCGAGGCCGTCGACACCAT
>NZ_AUHR01000035.1 GCF_000423285.1 Laribacter hongkongensis DSM 14985 | reverse complement strand
TCCACCAGGAAGGCCTGGGTGCTCTTGTTGAACTCGGTGACGATCATCGAGTCGTACTGGCGGCCGGCGGCGCCGGGGGCGCCGATGAACTTGCCCAGCGAGATGATGGGGATGATGTTGCCGCGCAGGGAGATCACGCCCTCCACGCCGAAGGGCATGTTGGGGGATTTGGTGATTTCCGGAGTCTGGGAGACTTCGCGGACCTTGAAAACGTTGATGCCGAATGTCTCGCGGGTACCGAGCGAGAACAGCAGGATTTCCATCTTGTTGGCTCCTGCGAGCTTGGTTCGTGCATCAATGCTTTTCAAAAGGTCAGACACAATCTGCATCTCTCTTATAAAATAAATACTCGCGTTTCAAGTGGGTTGATTTTTAAAAATCAAATTCAAATTGTAATTGAAATTAAAATTTAATTTAACTATCTAATAGTTAGATGGTATTTTCCATGGCTATTCATATAGCGGTTAACCACCTTGAAAGACATGATTTAAAACAGTGGATTGCCGTATAAGTCTGGCCTTGCTAGGCCTAGGCCAGACTTATATTCTGGTTTAGTTTACGCACTCAAATATTGAAATCCTCAAGGGATTTTTTCATTTCCACAGAAACAGCTGAAACCCCTTGGGCTGCACCTGCAACTTTTTTAATTATGATAGAGTTGTCTTCTGCTGCTTGAGCCACCAGTTCAACTTGCTGGGCGATCATTTTATTAGCAGACATTTGCTCACTGAGAGAATGACTGATATTTGCCACCCCAGACAACACTGCACCGGCTTTATTTTTAATGTCATCTATCGCTAATTGAACATTTTTTGCCAACTTAACAGTGTCTTTGACTTGTTCAACAGCAACAAACATACCATCAACTGTTTGTTGTGTGGCTTTACCAATTGAACCCAAGAGCTCACCTATTTCATCTGTAGATTGGCTTGTCCTTTCCGCCAATTTTCTGACTTCATCTGCAACAACAGCAAAGCCACGCCCATGCTCTCCTGCTCTAGCAGCCTCAATAGCAGCATTCAACGCAAGAAGATTTGTTTGATCAGCAATTTCACTGATTACCTGAACAACGGAGTGTATTTTTGCTGCCTGATCATTTAACTTGACAATTTCATTCGAGTTTTCCTGTATTTTATCTGAAGTATCTCCAATATGGGCCACCATTTGCCCAACGGTTTGATCTCCTTTGGAGAGACCTTCTTGTGCCAAACTAGTTTGCTGTCCAACTTGCTCTGCATTGTCAGTTATATGCTGAACAGTTACCATCATTTGTTCTACTGCAGCAGCCATTGCTGATGATGCTTGGTTTGCATTGATGGAGGATTGAGAAACTTGTTCAGATAAATTGGAAACTGATTTTGCTGATTCAGCGAACAAATCCGCATCATTCTTTAATGATTTTATTGTTTGGCATAGGCGATCAAGGAGTATGTCAATGTCTTGACTCATTAATGCAAGCTCATCAGTTCCTCTTGCATTAATTCTGTTTTGAAAATTAAGATTTTGGCTGGCATCCTTAATGACTTTACTAACCATGCTGACCTTTTCAATGATGCCGCGAGATGTTTTTTTTGTTGCAAAAATGCCTGCAATTATAGTTGCAGCAATAATGGAAAAAATGATTTTCCATGATGCTTCATATTTTTCAAATTCTTGCTCTGTCTTTTGAGATACTAAACTTGCTTGCAATGAAATCATTTTATTTAGAGTGTTAATGGCTGATTCATTCAGTAGGTCATATTGGTCAATACTTTCCTGCAGAAAATCTAGTCTAGGTGTATTTTCAGTTGCTTCTTTGATAATTGCATCTAGAGTATGCGACCTAATTTTTAATTGTTTTTTATATTCCATGAGCAATTCCTGCTCATCTTCTATTAGTATTGTTTTTTGATATTTTTCAAAAATATCAGAATTTTTCCTGATCATGTCTTCAATGTCTAATATGTGCTCCTTTGTTTCAATTTTATTGTTATTCTTGATCGACTCAAGAATAACACTCATTTTTAATCTGGCTTGAGTCAGGTTGAATCTGGCAGTGCCTAGATCCATTAATGGGATAGTATTGTTTTCATAGACATCGCGAATTGCTTCATTGCTGGACTTGAGTTGATACAACCCAAATCCTCCAATGGAAATCAGGCTTATTGTAAAAAAAACAGACAATGCTATTAACCGAAAACAAATGGATCCAAACTTCATGCCACCCCCTGAGTTATTCGAATGTTTTTGATGCATAAAATGCATCTGACACGGTGCTATCTCTAGAAAGCCAAAAGACAAGTCTATTTTTTACCTTGACCAAACTTTCATTTTGCTCAGCCATTTTGATAGCTAATACTTCGGCTGCATTTTTTTTGGATTTCCACCCGCCTTCTGGGACTTCAAGTATTAGCATTTTTATGAATTTAATCTTTTTTGCTTTTGTTTTAACTCCTTCTCCACGGGTCTCTTTATATGTTACATAAATAGTCTCATTTCTTTCAAAAATGGAACTTGCCTTCAATACTCCTAGATAAAACCAAGCCTTTGTAATCTTCTCCCATGCCTCAAGGTCATTTTCCTCAGCATTTAAATCTGCAGCATCCTTCAAGAGAGATAGTATTTTCATGCTGCAAGAAGAGTGGTTTTCATAAATTTTACGAAAAAAAAACTCGGCTTCTTCTTTTTTTCTTTTCCAATCTTCATTGGAGGTTTGTTTTTGAAAAATAAAACTATTTAACATGGTTTTTAAGTGAGCATGTTCGGTTTTTGTTAAAATGTTTTTTGTTGATAGGAGTGCCTTTTTAATTATGCTTATTTCGTTGATGATTTTACGGTAACTACTCATTTTGCTCTCATAATTGCTACGAAGAAACTACTCTCTCCGTTTTCATTTGATTGCTTGTATTATTTTGAATAGATAACTTGATTTTTTTTGTGTAAATATCAAGTTGACTTGATATTACATGTTTTACAGATTGCGCATTAGCATTTGGATTTTCTTCTAGGAATTTATCGATAGATGAATATATGTTCTTGTGTATCTCTCTTTCTAGTTCATTTATTCTTTCTTGAAGATCTAATTTTTGTTCAAGTTCAAAAATCTTGATTTGCAATTTGGATAGTTCATCGAGATGCATTTTTTTTCCTGCAAATATTTCATACAACTCATTGAATTTTATACGAGAATTATTGAATTTGCAGCTATGCGTTTATCAACATGAAAATTATTTTTTATTTTGAAAAAACCATGCTTTTTTCAAATAAAATGTTTTTGGCATTTTAAATTTAAATGCCAAAATGTTATTAATTGCCTAATTTATAAAAATAGCATAACAATTTTGTTTGCAGTCCTTCTTTTAGGTAAATAAAAATGCCCATTTTATTTATTTGGTTAAAATATTGTCATAATTGATTTGTTTGTATTTTTGATTGATTTAATAAAAAAAAATTTGATTTTTAAATAGTTAAAATCAATTAAAAGTTTTTAATCATTAAGGTTAGAAAAAAAAATTTCCATGTCCTGAATGCAGGATCCATCGTAATGGCATCAGGCGAAGAGTTACCAGCCAGAAGCTCCGAGAGTCATTGCATCCTCTGTTGCTTGCAGTACTCCATCTACGCAAAGGTGATTGTTCACGGTTGGCGACTGGGCAGGACTCCATTCTCTCCACTGGAATACCATGAGAAGGCCTTTCGCAATGTCGGAGGTTCGGTTGTGGATGATCTGCTGCAGCATCTGCATGGCTCTAGTCCTAGGGAGATCGAGAAGCCGACCCTAATCCCTCCGACCGGGGAAAATCGGATGACCGCTCGATTAACCGAGCGGTTCAAGCTGGAGGTTTCTGGCTTCAAGACGGGCCAGCCGGGAGTCCGGTCGCCCAGCGAACTGGTCGTCCTGAATTCGTTGTAATCCTGCCGTCAACGCTCGACTTGTCACGAGCATCATCCAGTGACAGAAGCCAGTGCGCATTCAGGCACTCATCCCGTAAGCTGCCGTTAAACGACTCAATCAAGGAATGATCCGTGGGTTTGCCTGGCCGCGAGAAGTCCAAGGGGGGCCTGTCCGTATGCTCATTGATCCAGTGCTACTGAAATGAACTCACTGCCGTTATCGAGTTCAATCAGTTGCGGCGTCCAGTGCAAGGCTTTTACATGCCGCATCGTTGCTCGACATGAGAACGGCAAAAAATATCGCATCTGCCCATGGATTGACCAAGCCTGCTCCATGGCAAGCCCGGATGTTTATTTTTTTGGATTTAAAGCCATGACTGGCAGGGTGGTGGAATCAGCTTTTCGACCGTAGAGGAACTAGGTGGTTTACGGTTTTTGCCCTTATGCACCATGAAGATATTCAGCCTCCACTCCTTCACCATGCATGGCACATCATATGTTTTGAGAGCGGTTTGATCTCGTGCCTCATGACCCGGCATGACTGCACATATCCTCTCTCCCGGCCTCATCCTGCTGCCCCCGATCATTCCTTCAGACCGAATCCTGTATGGCAAGCCACCGGCGCTGTTGCATAACTCGGGCTCAAGCTAGGTTATTCCTACTCCCAGCCGGATTTCAGGCGAGCGCAACCGTCACCGGCATGCCGAGCCGGTTGAAGGTGTTCAGAATCGCGCAACGTACATGTACCTCGGCGACCTGTCGTTACGGCCGGCAGCCAATCGTTCATCCAACAATTTGAAACGTCCCATGGTGGTCTCGACCAGGCTTCGCCGGTGGTAACCGCTCCACTTCTTCCATAACCGCCACCCTGGATGCCGGGCTGCAGCCAGGGGGGCATTCCGGGCTTGAGCGAAATCGGCCCGGTCTTTCCACGGCTTGCCGTTCCGTCGTGGTGGCACGATGACCGTGGCCCCCGTGAGTGAACCTCACGATAGAAGAAGCCCCGGGTATCGTAAGCGCCGTCACCGCTGACGCTCGCCAGCAGCTCTGCCGGGTCCAGCTGCGACAACAGTTCTTCCGCTTGTGTG
>NZ_AUHR01000034.1 GCF_000423285.1 Laribacter hongkongensis DSM 14985 | reverse complement strand
TGGTCATGGGTTTCACCGGCAAAAAGGCTGCCCAGATCAAGGAGGCTTACATCAACGCCTTCAATTGGATGGCCCAGCAACTATTTGGCAAACCTACCGCACCCCAGACGACCACCGCTGACGAGCGCAGCCCACTCCGTGCCGCCGTCAGCATGCTGGTAGGCAAACGCTCGCTGATGTACCCGGAAGCCTACGCATTGGTTCATCAGCGGTTCGGCGTCGAGCATATCGACCAGCTCACTCCCGAGCAGACAACACAGGCCATTGAGTACGTACATCGTTTGGTGCTGGAAGGCGAGGTTCTTCCGGCAGCATCGGATGCCCAAGAGGAAGCCGGCAGCTACCTGCTGACCGCTGGCGAAGTCCATCACCTGCACGGCGTGTTCTGCATGGTAGATATGATGCGTGCCACCCTGCGCGAGCTGGAGCCGCCGCTACGGCTGCTGAACCCACCCATTGCCCCACGAGTATTCGGCGGTTCGCACGAGATCAGTCTGTTCCTGAACAGTCTGCAAAAGCTCCGCAGCCACTACGATGAGTATTACCGGATGGTGGAAAAGCGAGTGCTTGGGCACTGATGGAGCAGCCCCGGCTCAGCCGGGGCTTTCTTATAGGCATTAATATAGAGCATTGGCTTATATCCATACTATTGCCAGCTTACCGGCTGGAGCAAAGGCATGGTGGAAATAGCGCCCGGATTTATTCAGAAAAAACGTTTGCAATCGTCCGGGACTGGACACGTAGAGATGCGATTCATTAATGAACTTGCACCTATTTTTTGCACCCAGAGTGAAAAAATGGCCATTAGACAATCTGACTTTTAATTATCAGGGATTCAATAGATCTAGAGTACCTCTCAAAAAGTGAAGCATTAGATTTGACCGCTCCGCTCGTTGGCTTCAATTCGATTCCATATGAATCTCGCCTCGATATGCCGAAAATTTTCACATCAATTAGTATGTGTTGCTGGGCGTGATTCTTGTCAAACCAGAATGAGGAATAGGAAATAAACTCCTGATGTTTTCTGAGCTCTAGGCAGGACTGTGCCTTTTGGCCAAGCTTCTTCTTCGCGTCAGTAACCTTCGCCCAAGTGTTGTGTATCTGATTGCGAAGATACTCTTCAGTTTCGTTGAAGTACGTGGCATAAGTTGCCAGCACTTCCGACGGGAGGCTCGGGTCGAGGAGTATTAGCTGGACATTCTTTCCTGATTGAGCCAGCTCGCACAGTGTCTCCAGTGTATTGTGTTGATCTATGGAGAATGCCAGCCAATGCCCGCAATATGATAGGCTAACTTTTGCTGACGATATGTATTCCAAGAATGACAGCTCTCGATCCTTCTGGTAGTTTTCTCTATTTGGGAAGAAATTGGATACCCCAGTTGCTGGAATTCTTCGAAGCCAAGATCGTGCTTTGAATGTCGTCCATTTATTTATTAGTGGGTCCTTCACGTAATAAGCAACGGCACCTCCCGCAAGAGTGCTTGCGGCGACAACACCCGTCCTTGTGAGGAATGGCGACAATAGGTCTTTTAAGAAATCAATCACGTGCACATTACCATTTGGGTGCGGCAGATGCAATTATGTAGCGCCCAATCTGTTTGTTGAATATTGATCCGAATCTATCGATGACGGCAACAACTTTGTTGTCCCAATCAGCCTGGAAGACCTTTACTACCATTGCATGAAAGTCATTTTCAAGTAGGCTTCTCCATTCCTCCGGTCGGTAGTTCCTTTGATATCCGTATCGCCAAGATCCAAGTCGCTCTTTTATCTTCCTGTCAATGTACATTGCAGATAGAGTATTCGACATAGTCATGATAACAAGGCCATCTAGAGCGCACCATTTTTTAATCGTCAATAGTGCTTTTTCAATGTCGCAAATATGCTCGAGCAGGCCGCACGCAATAACTGTATTGAATTTTATTTCGCCCTCATCTACATCATGAATATCGGTGCATTTAAAAGTGACCCGTTTGCAATTATTTAGCTTGCCTCGTGCTTTGGAGATGGCGGTCGTGGATTTATCAAGACCAAGATAGCTTTCTATGCACATTGATTTATCTGAGAGCAGGGCTTTGGCAAAACTCCCATCTCCGCAGCCAAGCTCTATTACGCGCCCAAGATTCCCATCTTTTGGCATAATTTCCTTGATACGTTGAATTCGCATTTTGGCGCGACTTTCTCGCTCTGCGGAATTTGAATATGGATCTTTGCGCCATATTTCTTCCCATACGTAATCACTGATTTTCATTTTTCGTTGGTGTAATTGATTGTTATAGCTGCGGAAAAAAGAAGCTTAACGTGAAACATGCACCTTTGAAGGTGCATATTTGGTTTGTCTGTGCGTAAAACCAGATATGATATTCTCATTTTTAATAGTTTTACAAGCCATTGGTTGCTGGTATTCGGCGCCGTGCTTTTTGACCTTCCATTCGCCTTCGCCGCAGATTTTGAGACCCGTGCTGTCGACCAGCAGGTGCAAGGATTCAGTCCGACGCCGTACCGGAATATTACGGTCAGGGTGGCTTGCCGCCGGCTGACGGTACCGAAACAGGGTACCGGCCAGTCGAGTCAGGGCAGCTACAGACCAAGCCTCACGCTTGCCGCAAGGCGAGTCTGAACAAGACCTTCAGTGTCAGCACCGTTTGAATGGCGGAATCGGTGTAGACCAGCGGACGCCCGTTGACCCCGGCACGTCCGCCCAGCCAGGGCGTGTCGGGTGACAGCCATACCGTGAGATGGCCCCCGTTCTGCAGGCTACGGTTGTACCCGGGCCAGTTGGTGGTGCGGTAACGGGTCTTGTGCGGGTTCATGCGGCGAGTCTACTCCGTACTCACCTGGACAGCCTCGGCAGGAGTTATGCAACAACGCCAAAAACAGCTAAATCCATCTTCATAAATTCTGACTCAAATATTCTTATTGAAACGTTTATAAATGTTTTATGTCGTATGGCATACAACAATATTACATATTGTTTCTTTTAAATTCAGGCAACAAATCATACAGTATAGATATTTAGAAATATTTATATTTAGCGCCATTATTGGTGACTCATAGATTGTATTTAATCAAAGGGTGGCATTGATTACGATGATAAAAAAATTAACAGCAGCAGGGGTTGTGCTTGCTTTTCCTTGCTTGGTTAGCGCTAAAGGCGAGCTTCATCTCATACCTTCCCTTTCATCGATCAACTTTGCTGTAATGACAAAGCAAATAGTTGAGCCAATTGGCATTAATTCATTAAATGGCAAGATTGACCCTGAAGGGAATGTTAATGTTGTTGTTGAACTGTCTGAAGTACCCATTGAGAACAATCATGTTGTTGAATTATTAACTGGGGACAAGAAATTACCCAACATCAATTTTGATGCAAAAATCAACGCTAAGGCATTGAATGGCTATCTAGGTAAATTAAAACTACCAGCCAAAATAACTACAATGGGAGTTGCAAAAAACATTGATTTTCCTATTTTGCTTTCTTCTTATGGAGAACATGTCATTTTGAGCTCAGAACAGCCCGTTGTTGTTAGAGCCTCTGATTTTGGTCTTGATATAGGTCGTACTATAAAATTTGCGAATTCCATCGGCTTGGTATCGTTACCAGAAAGTATCCCGTTGAATTTGACTTTTGTTTTTAAAAAATCTTACTTGCGTGGAAAATGAAATGATGGGTTACGTGTCCAATCCAGGACGATTGCAAACGCGCTTCTTGAACAAATCCGGGCTCTATTTTCGCCATTCCTTCAGGACATGAACCAGCGTCCGGTGTTGCAGGGTCAACTGTGGCAGATGCGGGTTGTAGAACCACACATATCGTACCAGCGTGATGGCTAGCACTTCGCTGATCTGTCCGTTTACGGGACATAAAGAAGCCGACGCTTCCATTCAATTCTTTATCTCTGATACTCCCCAATCACCGCCTGACACGCAGTCAACTGCCTGACGACGGCATCGGCGTCGTCAGCGAGGGCGACAAGATCGTCAGCAGCCTCTGACGAAAATTCGGCTCGCGGGGCTGCATCACGACTGCCGGTGGCGGAACCATCTGCGGGCAGGTTGAAGCTACCGGCAGCGACGGGGACTGACAGGCGCACAGTGCCAGCACGCAACTGAGCACGCAGACGGTTGTTTTCGAGTTGGGCATGGTGTTCCTTCTCCTGGTATTGGGCATCGATGGCTGCAAGAGCCTGGGCGTGTTGCTGTTCAGCAGCGCGGGTAGCTTGTTCCTGAGCCAGTAACCGGGCCGTCATGCGGGCCTGATCGGCATCCCATTCGACCTGCACACCCGCAGCGCCAGTGCGGTGGCCATGCCACCATGCACCCGCCAGCAGCACTAGGCAGAGCAGCACGCGAACAGCCCCATGCGAGAGATCAGTCATCCCGCCCTCCCCTCACACCGGGCCCGCTCCTCTGCCCGACGCTTGACCAGTCCGGGCAAGCGTTTCCCTCCCGCATAGGTCCAGCGATCAATTTCGGCACACGCTCCGGCGTAGTCGCCGGCATTGAGCTTTCGCACCAGCGTTGAGCCACAAAACGCCCCCGAGCCGATGTTGTAGGCCAGCGAGACAAAGGCGTCATACTCGTGCTGGTGCAATGGCACGCGAACGCATTGTTTCAGCGCCCCCTCGAACTTCTGCACGTCGGTCAATGCCCGGGCCAGCGCCTTGGGCGGCGTGATGCGGTCCCCCATCTTCACGCCTTCGGTTGTGCCAAAGCCGATGGTCGGCACATCGCCCGGTACCGGAATGTATGCCGTGTCCCGGTAGCCTTCGTGCAGGGCAATCCCGACCAGCGCCGAGGCAGACAGCGTCAGGGCCGCAGCTATTTGTCGTGTGCGCATGCCTGTCGCTCCGATTTGAATTGGGTTGCGCGTGACTCCCTGCGCCACTTGGCCAGCAGGTAGGCCACCTGCAAGACGAGATACAGCACCGTCAGCCACTGGATCACATCTGCCACCGAGACACCGGACAGCACGGCAGCGGTAACGCTGACCGGTGGAGCTGCCTTGATTGCCTCCACGGCTGTTTCTTTTGGAAGAGCCATTACATGCTCCCTTCCGGCCAGCCAGGCACAAATGCCTCCAGCTGCTCGCGGCTCATATCCGCGATTTGCTGTTCCATCTCAAGCCGACGCTGATAGATCTGTGCGCCACGGGCTGTGATGGCCTGCCACAGCGATTGCAGCTCATGCAGAGTCATAGCCACGATCTGGCGATCTGCCGTCACCCATTGCTCATTCGGCACGGCACCAGCGAGCAATACGTCACGGATGTCCTGCAGTGCCAGCGGAGTGGTCAGCCAGCG
>NZ_AUHR01000033.1 GCF_000423285.1 Laribacter hongkongensis DSM 14985 | reverse complement strand
TACTTGGCCTCTTCCACCACCGCGACGGCGCCGCAGCGCGGGCAGCGAAAAGCCATTACCGGGCCTCCTCACAAAACAGGCGGAACGTCAGCGTGTTCATCTGCTGGGTTTTCTGGACCAGACGGCGCTGGATGTCCTCCAGCTCGCGGCGCTCGGCCGGCGTCACCACATTGTCGGCGGTCACTTTTTGCCAGCAGCGCGCCAGATTGCCGATCTCCTCCACCGCCTGCATGTAGAGCAGCTGGATTTCCTCGTTGTCGACCACTTCGACCGGCGGCAGGGACACGAACACGCCACCGGATTCCCGTGCCACCGCTTCGGCAAACAGTGTGGTGCCGCTGGTGGCCTGCATGTTCATGGCCAGATGCACGTCGACCGACTGGCCGGTGCGTTCGTAAACGCGGTTTTCCAGTGCGTTCTTGGTCAGGCCCAGCGCTGCGGCCATGGCAGCCCAGCCGCCGTTGACCGAACAGCACATCCGCTTGTAGCTCTCGCGCAGCATGTCCACGGTGTATTCCTCCTGTCCGTGGTTATGCGTCCGGCGCGGTTGCCGTAGTCTGGCAACGTGCCCGCAAGGCTTCATGCACCAGTTCGGCGCACATGGCATCCGCAGACACCCCCCAGTCCAGCGCAAGGCTTTCGATCATGGCCCGGCTGGCAGGAGACAGGTCCGGCGCAACCTCGGCCGCGTCGATCATGTCGGAAATGGTCTTTGAGATGCTGGTGTGCTTTTCCCGTGCCCGGTCACGCACCCGTGACAGGCGACGGTCTGACAGCACCACCGACACGGTAGTCCCTCTGACTCCGGGCGTCCGCGGTGCATAGCGGACGGGTTGGACTGTAGTGTTCATGGTATTTTTGGAGGTTCACAACTTAGGCAAACACAGTATTTCACCCATTTGGGTGAAATGCAATAGGATTTGAACCAAATGTCGAGCATGGGAGAGCGGCTCAAAGCCGAGCGTTTACGTCTTGGACTGAGTGCGGAGAAGTTTTCCGCTTTAACTGGCATGCATCGAAATGCTCAGTATCGGTACGAAGCAAATGAGCGCCTACCTGATGCGGGCTATCTACAGGCCGCTTACGAAGCCGGCGTAGACATCTTTTTCGTTGTGACCGGGCAGTATCTAACTACCCAACTTGCTCCTGATGAGTCTCTCCTACTGATGGATTACCGATCTCTCAGCCCCCAAGGGAAAGTCCAAGCATCTGTTGCCGTTCGGCAACTCGGCCTGTCTGGATCTGCATCTGCGGAAACGGCCTCAAGCGACACCACGCCCTCAGCCCCCTCCGCGAGTGGTGCGGTCATCAGTCATAACACTGGCGACGATACGACCATCAATACCGGCACCCTGATCAACATCGGGCTGGATGATGGCGTGAAACCTCCTGCCAAACGCAGAACCGTCGAGAAGAAAAAACCTGCGAAATAACCGCATGCGTTACACCGGCAAAACAGATATGCATTTACGTAGATAACCGGCTTGGATTTCAGCCTCGGGCGATTGCCACGTCGCCCCTGTCATCCAGTACATCGCCCCTCATGAGCTGCCACAGGTGTCAGGCATGCAAAAAACAAAACCCGGCAGTCTAAGCTGTCGGGTTTGTTGCGTGAGCAGAGCAGAACGTTGTGTCCAGTTCCGGACTGGCGGATTTCGGTGTAGATGGTGGGTGTGGTGCGAGCCTGTTTATGGAGCCTGACGATCATCGGGACCGAGCCTGTAGCATTTACAAAAGCTTGCTCAAACCTTCTCGGGTAAGGGCAGTTTCCAGATGCGTTTGCTCAGATGAGCATCGCGGAAGCGGCCGCCTCTCTGCCTTAGCGGTCATTGGCTCAAGTTTTGGTCAATGGTTACTATCGACCCGAAGCAGTCGATGCCTTCATGAAAAAGTGGTCACTAACGTTTGAGTTAAGCCGCGCCGATAAGGCGTCGGCTTGAATAAATTGCTAGGCGCGCCCAAGGAACTCCGCCTCGGTCATGCCAATGATGTTTTCGCTTGTACCGAGTGCCCACTGCCGCTCAACAGTTTTCTGAAATGCTTTAACCAACACCTCATCTTTTCCGTCACGTAAAGCGCGGACGTATCCGTCAAAGTGATGTAATACGCCATAATACATGCGGAGCGGATTGACTATGATTGAGGCCACCCCGGCAGCAATATCTAAGGAAGTGTCCGGCATCTTATGGTACGTAAGGAAGAAAGCCTTTGCGCCCGCACGGCTGTAGTTGACCTTGTGGCTCAACATTCCTTCGTGCGCTAAGCCACAGCGAATGTGTTTGTAGATTGCTTCAGCCGCCTTATGAATCTCCGGCGAATTGGAACAGAATACAAGGCAGAAACTCTTAACAAAGAACTCTTTAGTGCGGCCATTTGTATTCTCCCCGCTTATGTAGCCACCAATTGCTTCAAAGTACGAACAAAGAACAGTCATTGCTGCAATATCGCCGCTGGGTGTTTTGAGTAGTAGGTCAACGGGCGCAAAGAAACAATGCCGCCATAAGTCTTCAAAAACGTCAAGGAGGTCATCGAGGCTTGGGTTCTCCAGTTTTTCATGCGAATAGCTTGAACTCAATGTGGATTCCATAAAACCCCGATAAGCGCCTAACGTTTGATGTGAGGGGCCGTCGTAGCGGCGAAGCTGTGAAGGGAGCCCGCAAGCGTAGTTTGTGGGTGGTACCTCTCTACGGAATGGTTAGGCAACATCGGCAAATACCGTTTTAAGTACTGTTTCGACATCTCCAACCCTGCAGGAAAGTTGTCCAGTGATGAAATGGGAGTAACCATTCTGCTCTTCGAGTAGGTAACTCTCTTCAATGTTCATGTATTCATCAGAGCTTAAGCTAAGGCCTAGCTCCTTTGTTTTCTCATAAACATGAATCGCGAAGTTAAAAATACATGGATTTATATTTACGACGTTCCCATACCAATGAAATGTTTTCCTGATGATGGCTTCTTCTCGGGCTTTGTATTTTGGAGCAACCTCAGATATCGCCTCCTCGACCAAAGAGCGTGGCACAAGGCATAGAAAAAGAAGGTCACTAATGATCGGCGGTATGTCCTGTGCGGCGATAGCCCGAACCTCGTGAAGCAACTCTTGTTTGTGATGAAACAAATTTCGCAACGCCTTGATTGCCACAAATTCATTTGTATCAAAAAAATCTGAACTTAACTCACTTTTCATTTTGTCATTCAGGCTGTGCGCTGAATTCAAAAGGTTGAAAAGAGAGTCCATGTCAGGTGTAACGCAGTGACGTTCGTAACAACGAAAGAAGCGTTCAGTAGCAGCTATCGTTAACTTCATGATGCCTAAGTTGACGCTCAGCCGACGGCAAAAAGCACAGCTTTTTGACGGTCGGCTGGAGCGGATTGTTGAGCATAGATTATTGCTGTAGTGGACTTGGTTTTCAGCTTAAAAAATCGAAAACGACACACCCGCCACCTGATGAAGCGATTGCCCTAAGATCCGTTGTTGACATTGCTCCAACGTTGCGAAGTGTTATTTTCGCCCCGGAGCCGCTTGCTGATGACGCTATAGAACGAAGGTCAGTAACAGAATATTTACTGGCATCGAGAATCATGCCGCCGCCAGATGAAGCAATTGATCTTAGATCGGTTACGGATTTACTCATGGTGATTTTCTCCTAAGTTGATCAACGTGAAATATACAACTTTGCAGGTGTATATTTGGTTTGTCTGAGTGTATAACTAGACATGGTATTTGCATTTATCATTGTCTTGCAAGCCATTGGGGTTGCCAATGCCTGAAAGTACACAGCCAGACGGGACTGCCGCGCCACGCTTGCTTGATGTGTTGCGCGAGTGCTGCGAGTCAGGCATTACAGCCCGCGCACCGAGCAGTAATACGTCCATTGGATAAGGCGCTTTTTGTGCTTTCACCATCATCGGCACCCTCGCGAGATGGGGGCTGCAGAGGTCAGTCGCTTTCTCACCCATCTGGCCGTTGAAGGTCAGGTATCGCATTCTCTGGCGCTTCGGCTGCTGCGATCAGGCTATCGATCAAACAAGAACAGCATCCCGCATGTCGATGCGGGATGCTTGTGCAGGGTAATTAAGAGAGGGTGTTTCCCTCCCCAGACTACACGCTCATGTCAAGCGTGCGGCCACGAGCGCCAGTGTTGGCAAACATGTTCGATTCGGCCGAAGCGGCGACGAACATACTGGCGAACCCTGACAACTTTAGGGCGTGTGTCCATGAAGAACATGGGGCACCTCCAAGTCAAGAGGCCCGTTGTATTTGTCCTTGCCATGTCCCGTCACGGGTGCTACATTCCCGGTGTCCAGACGTAAACAGTGGCGGTGACAGAGACAGAACAACGTTTACCGTCAAAGTCACTTATCTTGAGGGCTGAAGCCGCAAACTTCAGCCCTTTTAGATAATCTCTTCCTTGATTAAATTCTCCACTCTGTAAGTTGCTGCTTCTAAGCTTGTCCCACAAGTAGCAGCAATCAAACTAGCGTTCCCTCCGAGCTGTTGTACTGTCCTCACCGGCATCATGATCTCTGCCGAGAGGTTGTTTGCTTGCCACTCGCTATCTTCTATCCACTTGTGTTCGCCAAGTACGGCATTACGGTGCAGAGTTACAGCATGGTCTAAGACTATGTGGCTGAACTCATGAACAATCGTGAAGCGGGAGAAGGGATCTTCACGCTCAAGAGCGTCATAAACATCCCCCTTCAGAACAATAAGACGTCGTTCGGGAATCGTGAAAGCAGCTGTCTCGGTGAGCGATTCATCGACATGAAATGCATAATTTGCCCGATGAAGTACATTCTCAAGTAAGTGGCTAGCATCGAGAAAATGTGCATTCCGCTTGAAACAGCCCTCTGCGTGCAGAATTGGTAAGATTCCTTGGGCGATAGTTCGCAGTTGTTGACGTGTACGTGTTGCAACCCTGTAACCACACGGTTTCCTAGTCTGGCTTCTATTGTTCGTTACGACCATCTATTGCCCTTTTTTAAGCCAATTTAGAACGTCATCTGGAACCCCATGCCCCTCACTTAGGCGGCGAGCAAATGCCGCAACAAGTATTTTTTCTTCGCTCTCCAGGGAAGATATCGGTACAACATCAAGTGATGCAGCGCATGCCCCCTGTAGTTCATTGAACTTTTCCTTACTAATCATCGGGGCGAAGTAATCAAGAATCTGATCTGCGAGCTTGCTGGTTAACTGTTTGTCACCCAACTCAACTGCGCTTAGGTATGCCGAACTGACTCCTAGGACTGCAGCTACAGTTTTCAGAGTTAGGCCAAGTTCGAGTCGAAGTTGCCTTACGCAAAGTCCAAGGGGTGTGAGCTTCATCATGATGTGCGCTCCATGTCGCTACTTTCAACTGCTTAGAATAAAGATCAACTTACTGGTTGATTTGAATGGTAGACGGATGGCTTTCTCGTGTCAACTATTTGGTTGATTTTTCTTCCTGTGTGGAGATTCGACGTTTGAAAGTAATGTACCAAGCTGTTCGTCCTAGTGCAGCTGGGCTGGTTGATTGAGGTCCGAGAGTTGTTCTCTATTGTTTCTGTGGTACTTGAGCCCCCTCCTGTCGGTTGCGTGACCCGCAGGCGTCCTGGCCGAGCGCGTGAGTTCGTCGGTGATCACAGTCTGCTCAGATGGAGGGCCCTGCAGAATGAATCGGTATAGCTTCCCCCTTTGGTTGATTGATATCTTCCTTATGATCACAAGACGAATTTTTTCGCGCAATGACATCAGCCAGCCCTCGTTCAGTCATTCTCTTCCCGTGCCCTCATTTCTAGTTCAACGGTGGTTGTGTATCCCCCATCCCCCATCGTGTGTGTGACCTGGCTGACCAGCCAGCCGGTGGCGTCGAACTGCGGTTTCCAGCCTGACACGATCACCGGCAGTTCCGTGCGCAGCTCCGGCCGGCCGATGGCGAGGGTGATCGAGAAGGTGGCTACGCCGCGCTGGAGTTTGGCGAAGGCCGCCCTGGCACCGCGCAGGGCGGTGGCTTCACTGGCGTAGAGGTGGCGCAGCACTTTGGTGTTTTCAGCGCTGCTGGTGACGGGCTCGGTCTGCACGGCGACCTGGCGGGTTTTCTTGCTGGTCTTGCCCTTTTTGGTCTGGGTGTGGACGCGTTTGTACCGGGTGTTGGCATCGACGGTGACTTCGCCCTGCGTGCCCTTGTCGGCGTTTTGCCATCGGGCGGTGACGGCGGTGTAGTTCTGGCCGTCAGCGATGCTGAAGCGGTGCTGGTCACCGTCCTGGCGGGTGAGGGTGATGGCCGGCATGGGTTCGCCGCTGGCGGTGGTGGCTTCGCCGGCCTTGATGAACAGGAGGCGACCGTCCTTGACGGTGCCGATGGCGTCGAACTGGTCGGCCAGCCGGGTCAGCAGGTTGGCGTCGGATTCGCTGGTCTGGTCCAGGTGCGGCACCACTTCTTCCGCCAGCGTGGCTCCGATGACCGGTTTCAGTTTGTG
>NZ_AUHR01000032.1 GCF_000423285.1 Laribacter hongkongensis DSM 14985 | reverse complement strand
CTGACGGCGTTCTGCATGGAAGGTGACAGGTTGGCCCGTTGTCCCTTCTCAAGGCCGAACGCCCGGTTTATCAGCTTCTCGACGTTGGAGTGGAATACCTGTGCCGGTGCTTCGCTGCCGAGCTTTCTGGCCGTATCTGCCATGTTGCGGGCGGCATCATGGGCTAGGTGGTAGAACGGCAGGTATTGGTTATGGCGGGCGTCCTGATGCTTGCGTGCCTCGCTGAATGCTTGCACCAGTCGGAATTTCACCTCGACAGCCCGTTCGGTGTTCCGTGACAGCGTGGCGGCGAAATAGGCCTGGTCCTCGTTCAGCAGAGCGAAGCGCACAGATCTGCCACGGCCTGCGGTCAATTTCTCTGTTTGAAACCGAAAAATTCCTAGCCGCTCCAGCTTGTCCCGGTAACGCTCAAGGTTCTGAACCAGGTTGTCGTGCTGGATACCCAGTTCCTCGGCCACGATGCGCGAGTCAATGCGTGGTTCATCCCTGACAATCAGCACGGGCAATCCGTTTTCTGGCCGGTGAACAGTTTGCCTGGTCATTGCTGGCACTCCCCGGCAGATTCAATCCATGCCCGGACGTCCTCGGCTCGCCACGCTGTCACGCGCTCGGAGAGCCTTAGGGGAGCGGGAAAGGTTCCATTACGGACACGCCTCCAAAGCGTAGAGGCAGAGAACGGCAGGACGCCGGGGGTTCCGGTACGGCGGTCGCCCACCAGCAGGGGCTGACGGACAAATCCGGTTTGGGGAAGGGCGATGACTTGGTTTTGCATGGTGCGGTTTCCCGTGGCACGTCGTTATTAACGAGCCAATGAAACCGCTTGCACCCGGTGTACAGGCAAATACTTTTAGCTGTCAGGTATAAAGCTGTAATGAGCGATTTTTGATGGTTATGAAAATAAAAAAGCCCTGAAAAATCAGGGCTGTCAGGTGGGTGTCAGGTTCAGTTGTTTAGGCAGAAATGCTCTCGAATAATTTGTCCAAACACATGTTTTTCTCGATCACCACAGCCGAAAGACGTTCCAAGCCACTTCCTTACATCAGCATCAAGTTTCGGCGGTTCAGACCTGTATTGTGGGTATTTATGCGGAAAGGCTGAAATTGCGTCTCTCAGCTTGGCGAAGGTTGCGCTATTAATCGCTAGGGATTTGTCAGCTGTGCCAGCTGTGTTTTCCGTGCGCATGGCGTGTTCTTTTGACATCAATGGCCAATGAATGCCCATGCTATAGCACCACCGCGCAATATCTTTATGGTTTACCTTGGTGCAGCCTTGGACGTTATCCATGTTGCCATCAAAAGTCTCATCTAGCTGATGCCAGTTATCAATGATGGCTTGTCTCATGCTGGAAATATCCCTTGGCCAAGGTTCTCTCCAGTACTGTTCCATTTCGTCAGGGTGTGTATTGCAAATGATACAAGCCGCCTCATTGATGGTGAATTGTTTGCGAAGCCGCATTCCAATATCCCATTGCTCGTGATGGGTTGCTTCTTCGCAAGCATTTGCAGGCGTGGGCTGTGCCGTGATGGAAAAGGCTGGAATGCCTTCTTCATTAAGCAACTTTGAAACTACATCTCTATCAAACCCATATTCATGCAGCGCGTCATGACATAAGGGCAAGAAATCAGAATAGGATTTCATCACTATCCCTTTCTGAGACTGTCTTGGTGTCGCCTGTTCTGGCAAGCAAAGCTAGCCGTTCCCGTGCTTCGTTTGCCTCAATGACAGTGGTTGAAATCATACCCATAGCAGGGTCAAAGCGATGCAGCTTCAGCTGCTGCCACTTCGGGTCTTGTGCCATGGTTATGCCTAGGCTCTGGGCGGCTTGTTGCGGCGAATAGCCCTTGGCCTCGGCTAAGATAAATAACAATTCGTGCAAGCTGATGAATTTTGCTCGCTCTTTTTGAGGATCAAGCATGTGAACGCCCCCTTGGCGTTTCCCTGTAAGGATTGCCACGCCAGCCGGGCAGGGTTCCCCGGTTTTCCTCCCGTCGGAGTAGGCGCGGCAAAACTTGTCAGGCCACCCGTAGTAACGGCTTGGCTGCTGTACCCGCTTTCAAGGCATCCAGATAATCCGACCACGCTTGCATCATCTTTCTGCGCTCTGGCAGATACTCGGCGTAGTTGTAAACAGCACGAACCTGATTGCGCTCGGCATGTGCCATCTGCCGTTCAATGGCATCACGGTTCCACCCCTGCTCGTTCAGTAACGTTGATGCCATATGCCGGAAGCCGTGACCAGTCATCGTGTCTTTGTCGTATCCCAGCCGGCGCAAGGCAGCATTGACGGTGTTCTCGCTCATTGGGCGGCCATTGGTACGCGCTCCTGGAAACACGTAACGTCCGCCACCTGTCAGCGGGTGCAGCTCACGCAGGATGGACACAGCCTGTTCTGACAGCGGTACAACGTGCTTCTCGCGCATCTTCATCCGCTCTGCCGGAATGATCCACGTCGCCCCATCCAGATCGATTTCTGACCATTCGGCCTTCCTCAGTTCTCCGGGACGAACGAACACCAGAGGAGCCAGACGTAAGGCGCACAGTGTCGGTAACGTGCCCTGATAGCCGTCAATGGCGCGCAGAAGCTCTGCAATCCTGATCGGGTCAGTGATGGTTGGGAATGATTGCTTGATGGCTGGCGCAAGTGCTCCCACCAGATCAGCCGCAGGGTTGCGTTGCGCCCGTCCGGTAGCGATGGCATAGCGGAATACCTGCCCGGCACTCTGCATGGCACGGTGAGCCGTTTCTATCGCGCCCCTGCTCTCGACCCGCCGCAGCACGGCCAGTAATGCAGGAGCATCGATCTCGGCAACTGGCCGACTACCCAGCCACGGGAAAACATCCCGCTCAAAGCGGCGCATGATCTTGTCAGCGTGGCTCGTTGTCCAGGTCGGCAGAAATTTTCCATGCCACTCACGGGCGATGACCTCAAACGAGTTGGCTGCATTGAGGCTGCCGGCTGCCTTCTGTGCCTTTCTGGCTTCGCCAGGGTCAATGTCAGCTGCCAGCAGCTTGCGAGCCTCGTCGCGCCGTTCGCGGGCATCTTTGAGACTGACCGCCGGGTACACCCCGAGGGCCAGCGTCTTTTGCTTTCCACCAAATCGATAGGCCAGTCGCCAGTATTTACCTGTCGTGTTGATCAGCAGATGCAGGCCCAATCCGTCAGATAACTTGATTGGCTTGTCTCCATCTGCGGGCTTGGCATTACGGCAAGCAGTATCAGTCAGCGGCATGTTGGTAGCCCCATGTTGGTACGTTGGTTTGCACATGGTCGAGATACCAGCAAAAGAACCAACAGACACGCTGGTATGTTGGTACGCATCATGGCACGTCATGACACAAACAAAAACCCCCGAAGCCAGTAGCGACGGGGGTTTTGAGGTGCTGTGCCACGTTGTGACACATTGAATTGGTGGAGTCGGCGGGAATCGAACCCGCGTCCGGAAATCCTCTACGATGAGTTCTACATACTTAGTCTGGCCATTTGGATTTAACCTCCGCGACGCCGACCGACAGGCTTCACTTTGGCGAGTTACCTTGGATTTAACGCCCGGCCAAGTAACCCGGTCTGACGCGATCCCATCTGAATGACTCTGCTGTCAGTTGCCTGACCATCCCGATGGGAGAGAATGTGCAGAGTCCGGTGCATTAAGCAGCCAGAGCGTAAGTATCGTCGTTTGCGACTATATTGCTTCAGCGTTTCACGGGGTGACTGAGATCCCGGTATGCCCTCATTCGCTTTGCAACCCCCGTCGAAGCCATGTCGACCCCTTGCTTCAGGTTTCTGCTCAGCAGAATCAAGTTTCTCAACTATACCATCAGACGCTTGCAAACGGGTAAAAGTTCCAGTGGATGCCCGATTTCATGGTCGGCCCCCCACAGCTCAGGCTGTTCGTGATCTGCAATGTACCCCCATCTCGCCAGCATGGTCTGCATCCCGACAACACGGCCGGCAACAATATCCCGCTCGGCATCTCCCACATAGACACAGTCTGCAGGACTCACGGCAAGCTGCTTGCAAGCATGAAGCATGGGAGCAGCATCCGGCTTGGCAGCATGCGTGGTGTCACCACTGACGACCACCCCCGGTGATTGGCAAAACCCCAGCTGTGGCACAAGGCGGTCGGTAAAGCGGCGAGGCTTGTTGGTGACAATTCCCCAAGCCAGCCCTTCTGCCACGAGAGCATCCAGCATCAGGTTGACGCCATCAAACAGCACGGTGTCTACCGCGAAATGCTGCTCGTACAGATCCAGAAACCGCAGTCGCAACCGCTCGAACTCCGGATGGTCAGTGTCCATGCCAAATCCCAGCCGGACCAGCCCGCGGGCGCCGTGGCTGGCCACAGGACGGATCGCAGCGAACGACTGTGGTGAGCGCCCTTCTTCCCTCAGCAAGGCATTCAGGGCCCAGCCCAGATCCAAAGCGGTATCCGCCAGCGTTCCATCCAGATCAAACAGTACGGCAGCAATCATGGCACATGAAAATTCATAATGAAGTCAGCCAATGTAGCACAAGCCTCATGTTGACTCATGGCTTGACATCCCCTCCCGGCATTCGGATAATCGCCCTCCATCGATTCCCCGATAGCTCAGTCGGTAGAGCGCCGGACTGTTAATCCGTAGGTCCCTGGTTCGAGCCCAGGTCGGGGAGCCACTAAATTCAAGGGCCCAGCCGTTAAACGGCTGGGCCCTTTTTGCGTTTTGGCGCCACTAATGGGCGCATGACCTTCGTCGGCAGGCTGTTAAAGCGGATCGCTACACTTGACTTCAAGACTTGATTGGAGTTCGTATAGCAAGCATCAGAAAGCGCGGGAACCATTGGCAGGTTCGTGTTCGCCGTGTGGGGCATCCCTCTCAGTCGAAGAACCTCTCCCGTAAAGACCAAGCCATCCGCGGAGCGCAGCATGTAACGCAGCGTGGGTTTTGTTCCTTTTTTGCAGGACATTTGACACCGTATAGAGCCGGACAGTCCCAAAGTTTCGCGCTGCCTTTGTCACAGTTTCAGCCGTATGAATTCTCACCTAGTTGGGTGCTCATGATACCCGACCGGACGTTATCCCTCGTTATGCTTGGGCAGGCTCCGGCCAGCCTGGCTGGAATGCTTCCGGTTCCTCATGGTTCATTCCGGCAATCTGCTGCTCCATCTCTAGCCGGCGCTGGTAAATCTGCGCGCCGCGAGCAGTGATTACCTGCCACAGAGTTTGCAGCCAAGAAAAGG
Source organism: Laribacter hongkongensis DSM 14985 (assembly GCF_000423285.1). NCBI lineage: Bacteria > Pseudomonadati > Pseudomonadota > Betaproteobacteria > Neisseriales > Aquaspirillaceae > Laribacter > Laribacter hongkongensis. The sequence goes on along the minus strand of NZ_AUHR01000032.1, from coordinate 1,654 downwards.
TCATCGGCACGATCTGGCGATCTGCCGTCATCCGGAAGCTGTCGGTCAATCGCGGCCAGCTGTGGATGCTCTAGGTAGACCCGCAGTAGCAGATCCGCTTCGTGCGGAAGCGGAATCAGGCGTTCCTTCTTGCCTTTCTCGGCTGGGGGCAGCGCCAAGCGTGGTTCTCCCTTGATCGTCTGGGTGATCAGGTCCGACTCGTTCAGGTCACACAGGCCGGTCACCCGTAAACCACACCCGATTAACACTCCCAACATGGCCGCATCGCGCACACCTTCGAACGTCGAAAAATTTGGTGCCCACATCAGCTGCTCGGCAACCTCCAGCGATGCCGCCCGTGGCAACTTCCTTCCGGTCTTGGGGTAGCTCACCACATGCGCTGCGTTGTGGCGCACCAGCCCCCGAGAGTGGGCCCAGCGAAAGAAGCCGCGAATGCACGCCACATAAGGCAACCGGCTGATCGGAGCCAGCCCAAGGCTCTTGTGAAGATATGGACCGGTAAATACCAGCAGCTCATCTGCTGACACATTCAGTGGGTCACGGCCGGCAAGCTAGGCTTCGAAGCGGGCCAATACATCGCGGTACGACTTCACCGTGCGATCAGACGAATAGTCGTTCTCGGCCTTGAACAGCAAAAACGCTTCAAAAACTCGGTTCATTTACCCCCCCACAGGGAAAACACTCGTGGACCGATGGGTTTTGCTATTTGAAATGTATAAATAACTGAAACAAAAGAACTATTCTTCATTTTGCTTCCTCACGAAAACCCGTGGCTCGCAACAAAAATCCATGGGTCAAAAAATAGTCAATTACTCAAATCCGTGCATGCCCAATCCTGCTTTTCTCTACGTGTCACATCCCGGATGCTCATCTGAGCAAACGCATCTGGAAACTGACCCTTGCCTGGGAGGGTTTTGGCAAGCTTCTGCAAACGCTACAGACTGAATCCCGATGATCGTCAAACTTCACAAGCAGGCCCGTACCACGCCGGCCATCCGTGCCGAAATCCACCAGGCCACCGGCACGCTGGTTGAACTGGCCGCTCGTTACCACGCCACCGTTGATACCATCCGCAAATGGAAGCATCGCGAGAGCGTCGGGGATCGCTCCCACACCGCGCATCGCTTGCAGGCCACGTTGACACTGGCACAGGAACGCATCGCAGTCGAGTTGCGCAAGATTCCGCACTTGGGACTGGATGACCTGCTGGTGGTCGTCCTCGAATTCCTCAATCAGACGGCATCGCGCTCTGGTCTGGATCGTTGTCTGCGCCGGCACGGCGTGGGCAGCCTGCGCGATCTGGAGTCAATACCTGACCGACCGGTGCGCAAACCGTTCAAGGCATACGACCCCGGCTATTTCCACATTGACGTCAAATACCTGCCGCAGATGCCGGACGAGACGGCACGCCGCTATCTGTTTGTGGCCATCGACCGGGCCACCCGCTGGGTCTTCGTGCAAATCAGGCCCAACAAAACGGCCGCGGCGGCCAAGGCCTTTCTGAAAGCGCTGCAGATGGTGGCGCCGTGCCACATCTAAACGATCCTGACCGATAACGGCAGTGAGTTCACCGATGGCCTGTTCAACCGGCAGAAGTAGTCCAGCGGCGAGCATGAATTCGACCGGCTATGTACAGCGCTGGAGATTGAGTTCC
>NZ_AUHR01000031.1 GCF_000423285.1 Laribacter hongkongensis DSM 14985 | reverse complement strand
TGCTGACCCGGCTGGCCGACCAGTTCGACGCCATCGGCACCGTCAAGGACGGTCGCCTCCTGTTCATCAAGGCCGGCGAAGCCACCACCGCCAGCGGCGAACCCATGCCGGCCATCACCCTCACCCGCCAGGACGGTGACCAGCACCGCTTCAGCATCGCTGACGGCCAGAACTACACCGCCGTCACCGCCCGCTGGCAAAACGCCGACAAGGGCACGCAGGGTGAAGTCACCGTCGATGCCAACACCCGGTACAAACGCGTCCACACCAAGACCAAAAAGGGCAAGACCAGCAAGAAAACCCGCCAGGTCGCCGTGCAGACCGAGCCCGTCACCAGCAGCGCTGAAAACACCAGGGTGCTGCGCCATCTCTACGCCAGCGAAGCCACGGCACTGCGCGGCGCCAGGGCGGCCTTCGCCAAGCTACAGCGCGGCGTGGCCACCTTCTCGATCACCCTTGCCATAGGTCGGCCGGAGTTGCGCACGGAACTGCCGGTGACCGTGTCAGGCTGGAAACCGCAGATCGACGCCACCGGCTGGCTGATCAGCCAGGTGACGCACACGATGGGGGATGGCGGGTATACGACGGCGGTGGAGCTGGAGATGAGAGTTAATGACAACCAATAGCACCACGTAAAAAACAAAAAGCCGCACTATGCGGCTTTTTTGCTTTGACGTTATTTCAGCATTACCACTTCAGGGGTATACCAACACCTGCAGATGCAAGAGCCTTGCTTCCGCTATATCCGACTGCAAGGCTGGCTGAATTTCCGTTGGTGAAAGTTTTTCCAAGAGCAACCGCAGCTGCACCCTGACCGGAGAAAGTTGATGCACCGATACCCACACCATCAACCTTGATCGCATTCATCATCGCAGCAGCAGAAGCACCAGAGGATGCGATACCTGACCTGTACTCACGGCGATTACTGCTCACCGTGTTCTCAAGGCTTTTCACAGAATTTTCAAGACTGTCAATGCGATTACTGAAGCCACTCGTTGCTTGTTGCAGTTGGCTAAAATTGACTGCGTCTGTTGCATTCACGCCATTTTGCAACCCAGACAACTTGCCTGAAATTGCCAAGTCAGAATTGATGGTAACTCCACTGTTATTGACTACCAGCTCAGTATTGGGCTTTCCATAGAACGTATTATCACGAACAAGATGAATATCACCATATCCTGCATGGTCAGTATCTGACGTGATGATCACATCATTCACATTGGATACGGAATCTGCAGGCGCCGCAAAAGCGGCTACAGAAATAGTCAAGAGACTGGAGATAACGATGAGAGCATTTTTCATTACATTCACCCAAGGTGCATTTACCTAAACATCATAACCTCAAAATGAGCGATGAAAATCAATGACTGGAATAAATGTAATGATTTGTTGAAATCTAAGAGCAAGCAACAAAAAAACTACGTAGTAATACATATAAACACGAGGGAGTTATCGTCAAAAAATGAATACCATGAACAAAACGTAAAAATTATTGCCATATCTGGTGATGCTTCAAGTGCGAAACAAGAACACCAAAAAAACATCAACAGACATGCCATTAATCTCAGGAGAAAAGCAAAACTTCAACAAATAATTAAATTGAACCGCAAAACGAAAAATGACCCACAAATCAGTGGACCACCAAGACTAAATATATAAAATTAACACAAACAACACTATCAAAAAAATTTGAATTTTTCACTCGCAATAATTACCAAAAACGCAATAGAAAGGAGCCCGATAAAAATAGGAAGTAAATAATAAATATACAAATAACTACGTTTTTTGTATTTTATACAAATCAGTCTTGCCTCGTTCCAATACCGCACACAATTCGCAAAAAGCAGAATAACTGAAACAAAACCAAGCCAAACAACTATAGGCAAATTTTCCGCAAAATATAAATCATCATCCACGCCAGATATTCTCTCGTAAACCCTATTTGCACAATATAAAATCACTGCAATCACAGCCAGATTTTTAAGGAAATCAAAAAATTCTTTCGCCTCGGCGGCCCAATATTCATACCATTTATAATCATCCACTCAACTTCTCCTTTGCTTTAAGCAACCAAACAGCACACAACATCAAAACAAGTCCGACAAAGCAGCCTTGTTTATTCAATAAACAATCAGCTTTTCCTAGTTTTATGTATCACCTCGTCTTGTTTGTTTTCCAGACAAACTTCCCGTCTGATTCAGTGCAGGTCATAAGCTGGCGGTCATCCATCCTGAGTACCGCTCCGAGCGAGTAGACATGCCCGCCGTGATCGCAGGCATAGCTGTCAGCCTTCGGCTCACCAACGGCAAGCATCGCTACTGCACCGGCAGAGGCCATCACGGCAGCGCCGGAGGCAAATCCGATTGCCCAAGGCATCAGGCGGCTGAGGTGGCTGGTTGACACAACAGGTGGCATTGGCGCCGCGACGGGTACCGGCCTGCTGGCCGCAGCCTTGGCCGTGGATAGTGCGCATTCTCGGCACGGGTTAACGGCAGGCTCGGGCTTTTTGGTCGGCAGGTATTCGTTCACCACCGCCAGGAATTTCTCGTAATGCTGGGACAGCAGGTCGTCGTAGCGCTCAGCCCCGCAGACCGCCAGCGCACGCAGCCTGATTGCCGAATCGCTGATGCCGGTTAGCTCGGACACCTCCTTCAGCCGCTTGCGTAGCTCGGTGAGCTGGATCTGCGTCATGGGGGCATTGTCGCCATCAGCCATGTGAACGGTTACGGAAGCGTTGGCGTGTCCGCCCTGCTGCACCTGTCCAGTCAAAACCTGCCCGACATCCCCTTCAATGCTCACCATTTCCCGCAATGCCCACGTCAAAAAGATGAAGGCTAGATTAACACGAATGTCATTACGTTGACGTAAAGCAAAGCCCGCTCGGACTTATCCTAGAGCGGGCTTTGCTTTAAACACTCCTGTGAGCATGCTTGTGATCATCAAGGAGGGATGGATCAATCTAATGAAGACGATCCAGATTCCAGCTTACAGAGCCGGATTTCTCAGATTTCTTGCTGGATCAAGGAGTGCTGGTGAGCTGGTTCAGGCTGTTGATCAGCTCGCTTTTTTTCTGGTTTGCATGACTTGATTTGGTCATGTGCATTTAAATCAAAAAAGGCAATGGTAACAATTTCAGAAACAGGTATAACAGTCTGAAAATTTACTCTCAACCATTCCCATGACCCATCTTCCTTGGCTTTCCTGTAAAAATCTGTATAACTAGTAACCAGATTCATGGACAGAGTATCTTTATCTCTATAGCCGCTAAGCACAGGAAACAGGGTTATAAATGCGGAGCTCTTAAGGGTCTTTGTGCTGGCTTGCTCAAACGGAAAACCAATATAGACTTTGTTGGTTGACATTGTTACTTGAACAAGCAGCTGCTGAGTTGCAGCCTCGAGAAGAATACGTTCAAAATCGTTTTCTTCAGCAATCAACACAAGTGCCTTTTCAATATTTTCACGATTATCACTAAGCCAGCCAAAAATTTGGGCAATTAACATGCTAAATGCGGCCCATATCGTAAGCTTCACACTTTTTGGGCCAATCGATATATTTGATTTCAGCTGATCAAAATCGATGCCACAGATTGAGGCAAGCCAGTATCCCGCATTGATAGCATCCAGAAACAGACAAACAACACCAGAGGCAAATGCAAACAACACGCCCCATGTTGTCACATGGAAATAAGAATCCCAACCGGACGATCTTGCCTGCTTGAAACGAGCAAGCGGGTTTTTGCTTGTATACAAAAACCCGCTTACGATAATTACCAATATGGCAACAGCACTCATACGATAGAGCTACCCTTTTACAAGTTTCAGCTTTGAAACCTTGTCAACAGTATCCATTATGGATTTAATTACTTTTTCATTCGTCAAATCCATTTTGACACGTCCATCGCGGCTAACAGTAAATCTATCACGGTTATCGCTAATAATTTTTGCCAGTCTATCTACCTTGTCAGGTTTGCAGCTTGTATGAGACATGGTTCCCTCCTGGGTCAAATTCATGCGTAACGTACAGCGATTATCAAACTCTTACGCTGCGTTAGCATTCTAGCATCATTAATTTCTCAAGAAGTCTTGATTACAAAGAAACACAACATGTAGACGCACAAGCACCGACGAACACTAAATACAGGAAAGCATGGGTAGCCACACTTGCAACACGGTTTTGTTTCTTGAGTAATCTTGAGAGACACCAATGCAGCGAAGCAGCTTGATGTCTGTCAGTTACAGGTGAAGCATCGAGCAGCGTGACCGCCACATCAGCCTCTGGCAGTGGTCTCCCTACTTCTTCTCGTCGCGCTTGATGCCTATGGCGCAGCGGCTGACGATCATCGTCATGTTGGACTGGTCGATGGGGCCGATGTTAGACGTTGTCAACGTCACCTTTGACATTCCGCGAGCCATTCGAGGGATAGCACCGCGTCCATCGGCGGTGCAGGGTACCAGCGTTTCCTGAACTACGGACGGGGTGTTGCATCGTGCACATTCTGCGAGAGAGATACAAAAAGCAAAGCCCGCTCGGACTTATCCTGAGCGGGCTTCTGCATCCAGATCAGTTCAGGCGTCGAGGTTCCAGATCAGTCCGCAGCCTTGGGCTTTTCAAACTTGGGGGCGGTATAGTAATTACCGAGTTCATTCCAGTACTCAAGATCACCATTCGCATTAACCGCCTTGAATACTTCTTTACTATCCTCGTTATGGTAGGTCAGGATTTTCTTTCCATCACGACTGGATAGTACGTACTTGCCATCGAGAGTGGCACCATCTGCAAAAACAGAACGGATAAAGGTCTTGCCTTTGTCGGTGTAAGCGATCAGTTTTTTAGCTGGTTCAAACAGTTCAATCCATACACCTAGCTTTTTCCCAGGAACAGACTCATCTGAAGCAAGGACAGCCTCAAATTCACTCTGGCTTATGCCTTTTATTTCGATTTTCTGATCAGGCTGGTAATGGGTTGTAGCCCATGCACCTGAAGATGGCGCGCCATCAAGGCGATAAAAAATAAGGGCGGGGTTTGATTTGGCGTATTCAGATTTTATTTTCTCAGCCAGCAGCTTCAGCGTGGGTTCGTCGATCCGTTGGTGCAGCGTAACCTCAATACGTTTTACGTCACCAACAGAGCGTTCGCTTGCAATTTCGTATGCAACGTCATCAAGACTCGGCTTGTCTTTTTTCTGTTGAGCCTTGATTTGTGGTTCTGGTTTGGTATCTGCCTGGGCGACTGCTTCCTGCGTTTTTTCAGGCTGTTTAGCCTGCTGTTCTGGCGCATCGACAAAAATACCGATCGTGATAAAGAATGCAAAGAATGTGGCCACACCAGCGATAGCACGCGCAATCCATACATTCTTGTTGACCATCAATCTCTTGATGCCGATCCAAACGCCTGAGCCTACAGCGATTGCCGCAACCAGAATCATCAAGTCTTTCACGTCACCTCCGGGGTGGGGTTGGTCTGCTGGAAAACAGAATTAGCCGCCGCAAATTGATTCACAAGGGATGCCGTCACGGTCGCGGTCAAGCCGCCTGACACCACACTGCTCCAGATAAAAACGCGCCTCGGCGCAGGACCGCATTTCCTTACTGTAGCGCTTGCCTTCACAGGTGAACTGCGATTTGGCTTTCTTCTGCTGGGATGCTTCCTTCGGGGGCTGGTCCGGCGCAGCAAAGGACGGAGCCGTTACCAGACACAATCCTGTCAGCAACAACATCAGCGTTCGTTTCATGTGCACCTCACATTTATTGTCCGGCCCAAACCGGCAGGCTTTGACGCTCATGCTCACGTCAAAAAAATGAAGGGTAAATTAACGCTTATGTCATTACGTTGACGTAAAGAAAAGCCCGCTCGCACTTCCGCAGCGGGCCGTTAAGTCATTTCTTGTCGTCGCGCTTGATGACCCTGGCACGGCGGCCGACGATCATCGTCATGTTGGACTGGTCGACGGGACCGGTGTTGATGTTGCCGGCGTCACCTTTGACCTTCACACCAGCCTGCTCAAGAGCAGATCTCGCGGCATCGCTAGGGGTAGACGCCGGTGTGTCCTGAACCGCAGGCAGGGGGTTGTTAGACGCCAGACCGAGTTGCCGGATCGCAACAGATGCTTTGAATTTTTCTTGCTCACTCAGGGCGCGGTAATCCATCAGGATGAGTGCTTCGTCAGGAGTTAGAGCGTCTGGTGACGGCGAGCCAAAAAGCACGAACCAGATATCCACGCCACCACTGGCTAGACCAAGCAATACGTCTGAACTTGGGGCTCGAGTGTCGTTCTCATAATTGTGATAAGCGGAAGGGGCGATCCCCCCATGAGCAGCCATCTCACGCTGATTGAGGCCAAGACGGATTCTCTCGGCTTTTAAACGGCTTCCGATTCCCATACGATAATTTTTATTGCATTCTGCTCCCGCTCGAGAGCAGAATGCGTTCGCCTAAGTTAAGAACCTCCAAAAATACCATGAACGCTACTGCCACACCCGTCAGCTATGCACCGCGGACGCCCGGTATCAAAGGGACGACCATGTCGGTGGTGCTGTCAGACCGCCGCCTGTCACGGGTACGTGACCGGGCACAGGAAAAGCACACCAGCATCTCAAAGACCATTTCCGACATGATCGACGCGGCCGAGGTTGCGCCGGACCTGTCTCCTGCCAGCCGGGCCATGATCGAAAGCCTTGCGCTGGACTGGGGGGTGTCTGCGGATGCCATGTGCGCCGAACTGGTGCATGAAGCCTTGCGGGCACGTTGCCAGACTACGGCAACCGCGCCGGACGCATAACCACGGACAGGAGGAATACACCGTGGACATGCTGCGCGAGAGCTACAAGCGGATGTGCTGTTCGGTCAACGGCGGCTGGGCTGCCATGGCCGCAGCGCTGGGCCTGACCAAGAACGCACTGGAAAACCGCGTTTACGAACGCACCGGCCAGTCGGTCGACGTGCATCTGGCCATGAACATGCAGGCCACCAGCGGCACCACACTGTTTGCCGAAGCGGTGGCACGGGAATCCGGTGGCGTGTTCGTGTCCCTGCCGCCGGTCGAAGTGGTCGACAACGAGGAAATCCAGCTGCTCTATATGCAGGCGGTGGAGGAGATCGGCAATCTGGCGCGCTGCTGGCAAAAAGTGACCGCCGACAATGTGGTGACGCCGGCCGAGCGCCGCGAGCTGGAGGACATCCAGCGCCGTCTGGTCCAGAAAACCCAGCAGATGAACACGCTGACGTTCCGCCTGTTTTGTGAGGAGGCCCGGTAATGGCTTTTCGCTGCCCGCGCTGCGGCGCCGTCGCGGTGGTGGAAGAGGCCAAGTA